>BBCA01000006.1 GCA_001311805.1 Lentibacillus juripiscarius JCM 12147
GCAAACGGGCGCTTTTCCCTAGTAAGGATTAGCGCCATCCTGGATTAATAAGTTTTGATAAGACTACGAAAAACAGCGCAATTCCACGACTGGGACTGCGCTGTTTTTTGATGTCCTCCACGGATAAAGTGTGAAGTTCACTTGACGTACAACAAACTTTACATTATGATAATAATAAAGATGAATTTGACAGAAGGAATGAGCCAATTGAAAAACATTTTGAAAGACCTAAGGAAAGAATACGGTTATTCCCAAGATGGTCTTGCTGAGAAATTGGGTGTTTCCCGACAGACCGTAATATCCATCGAGAAGGGCAAATACAATCCTTCTTTGCCACTTGCATTACTTATTAGTCAAATCTTCAATACAACAGTTGAGAGGATTTTCTTTTTAGAGGAAGACGATCTAAAAAATAAATGGGGTGATAGAAATGGGTTATCGGAAGGCTTACCTCTTTTTTGGTTGTATTTTTATTATTTTTGGAGGATTTCATACAACAATATATATCATTGCTGAAGAAACCTTTCCAGTGATGGGGTATACGTATATTGCCTTAATCATTATGTGTTTTTGTTTAAGCTACCTTGCCCCACAATTTCAAAGAAATGATGAACGGACGAAATTCATTAGGCATAAAGCAATGTTATATTCTTTTTCTCAATCATCGTTTATTTAATTGTTCTAATGGCTCTTCTTAATTTGAATGTTATTGCTTTATCGGCGTTACAAGTAGTTAGTCTTTTGCTTGCTTTGTCGTTTTATTACGGTCTTTCTTTCAATGGTTACTTTGTCAAAACTTTATTAAAGGAGCAAAAATTTATGGAATATTTTTCCTGTTGCATCAGTTATTTCCTTTATTGTTCTTTTTCTTTTAATTCGTAAAGACAAGAACGAAGATGGTTCATTAACCAAAAAAAGGATGGAAAAAGTTCTGGGCTGCCCTTATAGTTCTTTTTCTTGCATCAATTGCATTTTTATTTATTTCAGATTTTGTTGTGGATTAACTCTATTAATCAGGAGTATAGCGTATTCCAGAATAGGGCGCTGTTCCGGAATAAAAGCAGCTTCCAAATTACCATTGTAGAGCCAGTTTGCGAAAAAAGAATATCGTCATTTGTTCAGTTTAAAAGGGGGATGAGAGAATGTCTGAAAACGCAATAAGTGAAGACGCTTTTTCTTCTTCTAGTAAAGTGAAATAATAGCAAGTAAGGTAATATTTTAAAGAGTGAATTGAGTAAGATTTAAAGGATGGTTTTGATGAAAAATCATATAAAGGTGAATGGAAGGCTTCTTCAGACAAACAAACGTTTTAAACAATTGAAAGAGAGTCAAAAGAATTGGATTGTTCCTGAGCTTTATAATCTTTATCACAAAAAAATGGAGGAAATACGTACAACAAGAAAACTTCCTCCACACCATCGTGATACGGTTATTTCATCTCTATATGAACAGATTAGGGATAGAGAAATATGGATTCCCTATGATGAAGTCAAAAAATACACCTTTGGTAAAACCGCAAAGATGGTAAAATCGTTTAAGAAACAATTTCCTGAGCTGAGTAAAGAAATAGAAGCCGAGCACGCTAAAAATAGAATGAATTTTGCATGCTGTTTAAAAAAGGCAGGCTATTGTTAAGTCCACTGTTCCGAACAGAAAATTTCGTGATTACTCAAGGATTTTATTTTGTTATACATTTCGATTGTTGAATAAAGATTATGTAAAAAGACCATACTAGAATCAAATTAATTGATTCATAGTATGGGAGCGTGAAATATATGTTGCTGTCGGAAGCATGGGAAAAGTACCAGTCCGATAAAAAAATCGAGGGTTATTCTCCTCTTACTTTGAAGATGTATGGCTTTCAACGTGATCTTTTACAGCGTTATTTCGGTGATATCAGAATGAGTGATACTACAACGGAAAATCTAAAACAATACTTGGGCGAAGCTGGAGGACATTTAAAACCATCTAGTTTGGGGCATCGAGTACGATTTATTAAGTCGTTGTTTAAATGGACACATGAGGAAGGTTTTATTGTAAAAAATCCAGCTGCCAAATTAAAAGAGCCTAAGTTAGGTAAGCGAATTCCAAAGTTTCTTTCCGAACATGAAATTGAACATCTTCGAGAAGGATGTCATACATCGATGGAGAATGCTTTGTTTGAATTTTTATTCGACTGGCTGCCGGATAGGAGAAGTTGCGAAATTAAACCGAGACGATATTAATTTCGCAGGAAACTCAGTAATAGTACATGGTAAAGGTGATAAGGAAAGAGAAGTTTACTTTAATATACGATGTGCGATTTGGTTAAAAAGGTATTTAGATGAACGTGAGGATGACGAACCCTGTTTATTTGTCACAGAGCGTAAACCCATAAGACGTATGAGTGTAGATACTTTGAGATACATTATTAAACGTATTTCTAATCGTGCTGGAATCAAACAAACAATTCACCCCCACCAATTACGTCACAGTTATGCTACACACATGGTAGATAACGGTGCTCCCCTTGAAGTAATTCAGAGCCTTCTTGGTCATGAAAAGAGTGAAACAACCAGGATTTATGCTCATCTCAGCGGGAAATTAAGACATGATTTCTATAGCAAATATTTTTAAAGGGAAAAGCGCATATTCCTGTATGGCAAGAAAGGGATTCAAAAACTGTTACCTTCCTAGTTTAAATGATGCAATGATGTTCCGGAACCTCATTACTGTGTTATAATAGAGGAAATTAAAAACGTAACTTTTGAGGTGATCGATAATGAGACCGTTAAGCAAAAATGCAAAGGAAGAGCTAGCAAATGCCATGAATAATCAAAATTCAGCGATGTTTGTTGTCGATGGAAAACTAATCTCTTTAGAGGCACATGATTCACCTTCCAAGGATGAAGACCCCGATAATTTGGCACAGGAAATCGAAGAGTACCCGGAATTAAAGAAATCACTGCAACGTTTTCTTGACAATCCGGATATGAGACGCTATACCGCAGAAGAGTTAAAGGAGTCACGGCATGACAGAAGATAACCGGAAGTTCTCGGTTTATTTTACAGAAGAGTTTAACAAGAGCTTGGATCAAATCCAAGCTTTCTTTTCGGAGCAAGGAGAAGATGTGCTTGAATGGTGGTTTACTAAAGAAGATAACATGATTGATGAAATCGATCAACTGTTATCTTCTTTTCCATATGCTGGAAAGATGGTTGAACAGGGACCTTTTAAAGGTTTGCGTTGTCTTACATACGGAAAAAGCCGTCACCGAATGTTAAATTATTTGATTTTTATGCAGTTTATGAAAAAGATTACGAGATTGATGTCATTAATATTTTTGCCCGCACGTTCAAAGCGGAAGCGGAAAAAATAGTTCCCGAATAGGGCCAGATTGTTCAAAACTGTAAGGGGGTTTTGAAGTGAGACCATTAGGGTGGATAACGGTAGGATTTTTAGTAATCGGACTTATTTTTATGTTTATCTGCAGTTTTTCACAGAATTGACGACTCAAGGAAAAGCTTGGTTTATTTTAGGTACTGGAGTTTGGGGAGCAATGTGTGTTATGTTAACTGCTTGGTCATTTCTTGACTATTATAAATAAACTTAGTATTTATTCCAAAAAAGGGCGCGATTTTTGAACATCAAAGCTTAATTCCTCGCCAAAAACAGGGAGGAATTAGGTTTTTATTCTACGTTATTTTAAATTTCCCAATTGGTAAATACGGCGGCAACAGGTGATAAGTTCTGCGGCAGAAATACACTGCTAGCGAAGGCAATAATCCTCGAAAATACAAACCAATTTTCTCACGAAGATGTAAAGCTGCCGAAGCATTCCTTGTCCTATGGGAACAGCACGCGCCCGAAGACCCCGGATTAAGCGTTTTTTTGCTTCCGAGGAGTCCGTGCCCATGGAAAGCGACGAGCGAAACATCCACCGAGTAAGCTGCGAGTTGCGAGGGAGTGCTGTTTCACGGAAAAACTTGCAACACGACGAGCACCAAAGTATATTGCCGGAGCGGTGTCACAGGACTCAATATTTTACAGTTACATCGCAGTTTATAGAAACTGATAAGTAAGGTTTCATCCTAGCAAAAAACACTTTATATTTTCTGAAAAAAGTGATAGACTGTTTGGTAGCAGGAAGGAGGGTTCAGAACGAATTTACGGAAAAAATCATCGATGAGTCCCTGATCTTATTTGAAAAACATGGATTCCACGGTGTCACAGTCAATCAAATTGTTCGTAACACCGGAACCTCCAAGGGAGGCTTTTATCACCATTTCACGTCCAAAGACGAATTGCTTTTTGTCATTCATGACGAATTTATAACATATGTATTGGAGAAGGCAACCACTGCCAATGAAATGTATGAATGCCCAACCGAAAAACTGCAGGCAATCGTAAAGGAATTCGTGAAGGTGTTTGACCTGTACAAAGCACATATTTCCGTCTTTTACCAGGAGCATATCTATTTAAAACCGCATTACGAAACATTAATCAATGAGAAGCGGGACCGTTTCAAAGAGCTGATGGTTGGTACCGTCCGGGAGGGAAAGGAAGCGGGTGCATTCCGCCACGATCTTGCTGAAGAAATAACGGCAATGGCTATTCTTGGAATGGTTAACTGGACGTATAAATGGTATAAACCATCTGGTCCTAAATCAATTGATGAAATTGGATCTATTTTGTCGACTTAATATTGCATGCTGTACTGGAAAAGGACACAATGGATACAGTCCCAATCGATACATAACGGGAAAGCAGTGGGCATAAGCACTTAAGCGGGGAAACGACGGTTGTATATATTTTTATTGCCATTACAGACCAACCAGTCGGTCTCTTGAATGAACAGAGGGGGTTTGACATGAATTTTGAATTGACGAAAGAGCAGGCTATGATTCAAAAATGGTCCGGGATTTTGCACAGGAGGTTATCCAGCCGCGAGCCATTGAAATCGATAAAGAAGCCTCATTTCCGCTCGATATATTTGAGCAAATGGGGGAGTTGGGGCTTTTGGGAATTCCATTTCCTGAAGAATATGGCGGTTCCGGCGGTGATACACTTTCGTATGCCATAGCTGTCGAAGAAGTCGGGAGAGTATGCGGAAGTACCGGTCTCAGCTTTGCGGCGGCGGTATCCCTTGGAGCAAGTCCTATTCACTATTTTGGAACCAAGGAACAAAAGGAAACGTTTCTGACGCCGATGGCAGAAGGGAAAGCACTTGGTTCGTTCGGGCTGACGGAACCGAATGCAGGATCAGACGCTGGCGGGACAAAAACGACAGCTGTTGTAGATGGCAATGACTACATTATCAATGGTGAAAAATGTTTTATCACCAATGCGAACTATGCGAAGACGATTATTGTAACCGCTGTCACCGGCAAGGACAACCGGGGGAAAAATATCATTTCTGCGATTATCGTCCCGGCGGATGCAGAAGGGCTCACCACTACGGGCAATTATGACAAGATGGGGGTACGCGGTTCTGATACAGCGGAAATTGTACTGGACAATGTCCGTGTACCGAAAGAAAACCTGCTGGGTGACCCTGAAAAAGGATTTAAGCAATTTCTGCATACACTGGATGGCGGCCGCATTTCAATCGCCGCCCTTGGACTGGGCATTGCGCAGGCGTCGCTTGATAGAGCGCTTGAATACGCACAGGAACGGCAGCAGTTTGGCAAACCTATTGCGAAATTGCAGGCTATTCAATTCAAACTTGCCGATATGTCTATGGAAGTGGAGCTTGCCCGCAACATGGTTTATAAAGCGGCCTGGCTGAAGGACAATGATAAGCCGTTTTCTAAGGAAGCTGCATATGCAAAATTGTATGCAACAGAAACTGCATTCCGGGCAGCTAATCAGGCAATCCAGATTCATGGCGGGTACGGATATATGCGGGAGTACGAAGTGGAACGGTACTTGCGTGATGCGAAACTGCTTGAAATTGGGGAAGGGACCTCGGAAATACAGCGCATGGTGATTGCAAGGCACCTGGGCTGCTAATAAAACTATTATTGAGGGGAGAAGTTTCATGACGTTACTGAACCTGACCGTGGGAGAACTGCTGGAAGAGCAAGTGAAGATGTATCCGCATCAGGAAGCAATCGTCTATCCAGAATTAAACCTGCGCAAAACGTATACCGAATTCAATGAAATGGTCAACCAGGCAGCGAAGGGGCTTATGTCGCTTGGGATTGAAAAGGGAGAGAATGTTGCCATTTGGGCAGATAATAGGCCGGAATGGATCACGTCACAGTTTGCAACGGGCAAGATGGGGGCAGTGCTCGTTACTGTTAATACAAACTACCAGGCGCAGGAACTCGAATATCTGCTGAAACAATCGGAATCTACGACACTCATCCTTGCTGAGTCCTATAAAGGCACGTCGTATATTGATATTTTAAAAGAGGTATGTCCAGAATTCGAGCATAGCGAAAAAGGAAACTTGCAGTCGGCGAACCTACCTTTCCTGAAAAACATTATCGTATTAAGTGATGATGATTATCCGAATGCACACACCTGGAAAGAAGTCATGACCAAAGGGAGCACCATCACAGAAGAGGAACTTGCAGGACGGCAACAGACGCTCGAACCGAAAGAAGTTATCAATATGCAGTACACGTCTGGAACAACCGGGTTTCCAAAAGGGGTAATGCTGACACATCACAATATCGTCAATAACGGAAACAAAATAGCTGACTGTATGAAGCTGACAGCGGATGACCGTCTCTGTATACCGGTGCCATTCTTCCATTGTTTCGGATGCGTGCTGGGTGTGCTTGCAGCGGCATCGAAAGGAACGACGATGGTTATTTTGGAACAGTTCGAGGCAGAAAAAGTCATGAAAGCTGTTTCCGAAGAAAAATGTACTGGACTGCACGGTGTACCAACCATGTTCATTGCCGAACTGAATCATCCAAACTTTTCGAAATATGATTTCTCCCATTTGCGCACAGGTATTATGGCTGGTTCCACCTGCCCAATTGAGGTGATGAACGATGTCATGAACAAAATGGGCGCCAGCGAAATAACGATAGCTTATGGACAGACGGAATCGTCCCCGGTTATTACACAGACAAGAACAGATGACCCGGTCGAACTGCGTGCAACAACCGTTGGAAAAGTCCACTCAAATGTGGAGGTCAAAATTGTCGCACCTGGTACCAATGAGGAACAGGAAGCAGGTGTGCCGGGTGAATTGTGCACGCGTGGCTATCATATTATGAAAGGCTACTATAATAATCCCGAAGCAACCGATACGGCCATTGACAGTGATGGCTGGCTGCATACCGGAGACTTGGCAGTTATGGATGAAAACGGCTACGTACAAATTACGGGTCGTATGAAGGATATGATCATCCGCGGCGGTGAAAATATTTATCCGCGTGAGATTGAAGAATTTCTCTATCAGCATCCAGCTGTTCTTGATGTCCAGGTCGTTGGCATACCAGATAAAAATATGGGGAAGAAATCATGGCCTGGATCATTCTAAAGGATGGAGTGACTGCCACGGAGGATGACATCCGGTCGTTTTGTGATGGGAATGTCTCAAGACACAAAATTCCAAAGCACATCAAATTCACTGATGAGTACCCGCTACCGCCAGTGGTAAAATCCAGAAGTATAAATTGCGGGAGTATGCGACGGAGGCACTGCAAAATCAGGGAGGAAAACAATGATAAAAAGATAGTTGTAGCGAATCGCGGGGAGATTGCAGCTCGAATTATCCGCACATGTAAAAAACTAGATATTGAAACTGTTGCCGTGTATTCAGAAGCGGATCAGAAAGCTCCATTTGTTTCGATGGCGGATGAAAGTTATTTGCTTGGACCTTCCCGTGTCCAGGAAAGTTACCTGAACGCTGAAAAAATTATTTCCCTTGCTGAAAAAGCGGGGGCAGATGCCATTCATCCGGGATACGGCTTTTTGAGTGAAAACAGCCAATTTGCCAATAAATGCCAGGGTGCAGGGCTTGTATTTATTGGCCCTTCCAGCCGGGTTATGGAACAAATGGGGAATAAAATCGCAGCGCGCAAAGCAATGAAAAATGCCGGGGTTCCAATTGTACCAGGAACGGATGAGGCTGTTGCTAACGTGGAAGAAGCAAAAGAAATAGCGGAATCAATCGGCTATCCCATCATGCTGAAAGCTGCTTCGGGCGGTGGCGGCATTGGCATGCAAGTGTCCAATCGGATGAAGAGCTGGAAAAAGCATTCGACAGCAATGCGAGGCGGGCACAGACTTTTTCGGTGATGGTGCCATGTTTATGGAGAAAAAACTGGAAAATGCCAGACATATCGAGATACAGCTATTGGCAGACCATCACGGGAATACAGTTCATTTATTTGAACGTGAATGTTCGATCCAGCGCCGCAATCAGAAAGTGATAGAGGAAGCACCTTCTCCATTTATTTCTGAATCTACACGCCAGGAGATGGGTGAATCAGCTATCAGAGCGGCAAAAGCTTTACATTATACTAATGCAGGAACGATAGAGTTTATCGTTGATGAGCATGAAAATTTCTACTTTCTGGAGATGAATACAAGGGTTCAGGTCGAACATCCAGTGACAGAGGAAGTGACTGGACTAGATATCGTTGAGCAGCAGATTGCCATTGCCAACGGAGAAAAACTTGCTTATAAACAGCCGGATATCGTACGGGATGGGCATGCAATCGAGGCAAGAATTTACGCGGAGGATCCGGAAACGTTTTTCCCTTCGCCGGGACACATTTCTGCATTTGAGCTACCGGATGGCGAGAACATCCGTAATGAAACAGCTGTCAAAGCTGATTTTACGGTTACACCATTCTATGACCCGATGATCGGCAAACTGATTGTCTGGGGCGCAGACAGAAACAAGGCAATTGCAGCCCTGAAACAGGCACTATTGAACTATAAGGTAGAAGGAATTAAAACCAATATTCCAATGCTAGTGGAAGTGGCAGATCATAGCCAGTTTCAAAACGGAAATACAACGACAGCATTTATCGACAATTATTACTTGCCAATGATGAAAACAAACTAGGAGGTTATGAAAATGACAGAAATTAAAGCATCGATGGCCGGAAGTGTATGGAAAATAGCAGTCAGTGAGGGGGAAACCGTTGAAGAGGATCAAGATGTCGTTATTTTGGAATCTATGAAAATGGAGATACCAATTCCGGCTGAATCGGATGGAACGGTGAAAGAATTAAAAGTTGCAGAAGGTGATTTTGTGAACGAAGGAGACGTTATTGCCATTCTGGAATCATAATGTACTTTTTCTGATTGCCCGGAAACCTCTTCTTATGGAGACAGTACGGGCATTTGCAGTGCTACTTTGAAAGGAGGATGTATGTGGCCTCACTGATCGACTTTCGTGTGAAAGAAGAACATATTGCCGTCCTGATTCTTAACAGGCCCGAAGCGATGAATGCTTTGTCAGGACCGCTTCTTGATGAGCTGAATCAGTATATTGAAACGATTGATAATGATGACAACATCCGTACAACCATCATAACTGGTACTGGTGAAAAAGCATTTTGTGCTGGTGCTGACCTGAAAGAACGGAAAGGGATGACGGATAAGCAAGTAGTAGCGGCTGTGGACAAGATTGGTGAGACGGTCAGAAATGTTGAAAACATGAAGATGCCTGTCATCGCAGCTATAAATGGTGCCGCATTTGGCGGTGGACTAGAACTGGCACTTGCCTGCGATATCAGGATCGCTGCAGCTGGTGCTAAAATGGGACTGACCGAAACATCGCTTGCTATTATTCCAGGGGCAGGCGGCACCCACGTCTTAGCAGGCTAATAGGTACCGGGCACGCCAAAAAACTGATATTCTCTGCAAAACCGGTGATCGCGGAAGAAGCATTGCAGCTGGGGCTTGCTGAAGAAACTGCCGAACCGGATACATTGCTGAATACTGCCTATGAACTGGCAGCGCAAATCGTCCAAAACGGTCCAGTTGCCTTGAAACAGGCTAAAACTGCCATCAATCAAGGCATGCAGGCGGATATCGACACTGGACTGTCCATAGAACGACTCTGCTATAACGAAACCATTCCGACGGACGATCGTAAAGAGGGACTGCATGCATTTAAAGAAAAACGGTCACCCGTCTACAAAGGAATGTGAAGCAAGGGAGGATACTAGATGACATACAAGGACGAATTACAAAAGAAAACAGAAGAAATCAAAATGGGTGGTAAAGACAAATACCATCAAAAAAAATGAAGAAAAAGGAAAACTGTTTGTCCGGAAGCGCCTTGAACTTCTGTTTGACGAGGATATTGATATCGAGGATGCGTTTTTGCAAACTGTATGGATGGTTCGCTTCCATCAGATGGCGTTGTAACTGGCATTGGTCGGGTAAACGGCCAGGATGTGTGTGTGATGGCAAATGATTCCACTATTAAAGCCGGATCATGGGGCAAACGGACAGTCGAAAAAATTATTCGTATTCAGGAAACTGCGGCAAAACTGGAAATACCGATGCTTTATTTGGTTGACTCAGCAGGTGCACGGATAACGGATCAAGTTGAAATGTTTCCGGGGCGGCGCGGTGCTGGGCGCATTTTCCACAACCAGATTAAATTGTCCGGCCGTGTGCCTCAGGTATGTCTCCTTTTTGGACCATCCGCTGCAGGGGGCGCGTATATCCCAGCTTTCTGTGATATCGTTGTGATGGTAGAAGGGAACGCCTCGATGTATCTGGGTTCACCAAGAATGGCGGAAAAAGTTATTGGTGAAAAGGTAAGCCTTGAAGAAATGGGCGGCGCCAGCATGCATTGTTCTGTTTCGGGTGTCGGTGACGTGCTTGTCAAGACGGAAACAGAAGCAATTGATTATACAAGGCGGTATTTGTCCTATTTTCCAGCTAATTTCAGAAGCAAACCGAATGCAGCAGAAGCCGGTGAAGTGAAATCATTTGAAAAATCGATAACAGAACTTATTCCGGAAAATCAGAATGCCCCATTCAACATGCATGATCTGATCAAACGGATTATTGATGCCGACAGTTTCTGTGAGGTCAAAAAGAAATTCGCACCGGAGTTGATCACAGGTCTGGCAAGGTTGAACGGAAAATCAATCGGAATCATTGCGAATCAGCCACGCATGAAAGGCGGTGTCCTATTCCCGGATTCTGCCGATAAATCTGCGAAATTTATTCAGCTATGTGATGCGTTTAATATCCCGCTCCTGTTCCTGATGGATATTCCAGGATTTATGATTGGCACGAAAGTAGAGCGAGCCGGTATTATCCGCCATGGTGCCAAAATGCTGGCAACGATGAGTGAAGCGACCGTTCCAAAAGTATCTGTCGTCGTCCGAAAAGCTTATGGTGCCGGGCTTTATGCGATGGCCGGCCCTGCTTTTGAGCCTGATGCGTGCCTTGCGCTGCCAACGGCCCAGATTGCAGTCATGGGACCGGAAGCGGCGGTGAACGCGGTTTATGCAAACAAAATTGCCGAGTTGCCGGTGGAGGAACGGCCAGCATTTATAAAAGAAAAGCAGGAAGAATATCAGGATAACATTGATATTTACCGACTAGCCTCAGAAATGGTAATTGATGCTGTTGTTGACCCTGATAAACTTCGGGATGAACTGATTGAGCGTTATCGTATATATGATTCCAAAA
The DNA here is from genome assembly GCA_001311805.1 of Lentibacillus juripiscarius JCM 12147. Next base: position 11,615 of record BBCA01000006.1, read on the forward strand.
ATGTTGCATTTACAGATAGAAAACACGGTGTCTATCCCGTGTAGAAGCAGCCCCAGCCATCATGACATGGCTGGGGTATTGTACTGAATCTTTTAGTTTACGATAATCATATTATGTAAACTTAGCTTGGTTAATCCGTTTATTTCAAACTTAAATGGTTCATGATAAGATTAGAATAAGAACTTATAGTGCGTTCAAAAAGGAGGATAAAAAGGTCCGAGAATTTCGATGCGTCATTTTTACCGGACTTTTTGAACAACCTTTATAGTAATTACAGAGACTATCTAGAATCAAATGAGGTGAAGCATAGTGAAAATAACGAATTTATGATTACCGATGTTATAACAGTACACAAAGACACGAAAATCAAACAACTATTGGAAACCCTCGTGAATAATAAAATTGGTGGTTTCCCAGTAGTGGATGAAGCGAATCGTTTAAAAGGCATGATCAGTGATGGAGATATTATCCGGCATCTGCAGCCAAAAGGACGAACCATTTATGATATGTTTTCGCTTGTCATTGTTAACCAGCAGGAAAAACTTCCGAAATAAAATTGAATCCAGTCTTGAACACCGTGCTGAAGACATGATGAAGAAAGATATTTATGCAGTCAGCCCAGACGATGAAATTGAAGAAGCACTGTCCATTTTCTCTAAGCATCATTTCAAGAAAATACCGGTCATCAATGAAGATAAACAGGTTATAGGTGTTGTCAGCCGTGGGGATATCATCCGATTTATTTCCACTCAAATAATTGCTGAAACAACAGACTGACGGGGTGGAAATACTATATTCAAACACGTATAATGGATGGCAGAAGTGTGAATAGAAGGGGAAAAAGACAACGCTATGCAAACAAAACAGAAAGAAATCGAATCACTGAACAGCACTTGGCCGCCTTTTACCAGCTGTTGCTGGATAACGGTGATACCAATAACGCTGAGAAATTATTAGAAGTATATGAAAAGTGGAGCAAATCGAACCTGATGATTGGTTTTGCTGGCCACTTTTCCGCGGGTAAGTCATCCATGATTGATTACCTGTTGGGGACATCAATATTGCCGAAAAGCCCGATACCGACAAGTGCCAACGTCGTGATGATTCAATCGGGCCATGGGGGCGCACGGCTGTATTTTGATGATGGCACGGTTTCTGCTTATGAGGAACCATATGATATGGATGTGATCAAGGAGTTTGCCCGAACGAAAGGCAATTTGAAAAAGATTGGAATCGATCTTGAGGAATCCATTTTGCCTGAGGGATGTTCGATAATTGATACACCTGGTATTGATGCGGCAGACGATGCTGACCGGCTGATTACCGAATCGTCACTGCATCTTTTGGATGTGCTGTTTTATGTGATGGATTATAATCATGTACAGTCAGAAGTGAATCTTCAATTTTTGACAAAAGTACAGGAATACGGGATACCTGTTTTTATCATTATTAATCAGATAGATAAGCATAACGCTGCCGAATTAGCGTTTGAGGAGTTCACTAAAAAAATTAAACAAACGTTTGATCAATGGAAAATAAGCCCGGAAGCAATCTATTATTCTTCTTTAACGAAAAAAAGATTTGCCGGAAAACCAGATTTCTGCCATTAAGTCTAGGCTTTTTTCCCTTATGACAGCAGAGAAACAAGAAGTATATAATATGAAACGTTCACTTGAACAATTAAAAGAAGAACACAAACAATACTTACTGGCAATGCATGAACATGAAGTATCCAGTCAAGGCCTGCAGGAAGCTGAAGCCGGGGAAGATCTCAATGGACGAATGGAACAGGTTAACGAGAAGCTTGTTGAACTAAAGGCTATACCGCAACAAGTAGAAGATGCTTTCCTTCGTGAATTAAATGCAACCTTAAAAAATGCTTATTTGATGCCTGCAGAACTGCGGGAGAAAGCCCGGCTATTTTTAGAAGCTCAGCAAAAAGACTTTAAAGTTGGATTGTTTGGCTCAAAGAAAAAAGACGGAAGCAGAACGAATAAGGCGGTCGGATGATTTTCTGGAGGCGCTGCAGAAGAATATGGAAACATCCATTCGTTGGAAACTGCGTGATAAGTGGACGGAATTGCTTAACTATTATGAGCTTCATGATCCGCTGCTTGCAGAACAAGTTCAAAGTATTGCTATTTCCTATGATTCAGCCATGCTTCGCGATCTGATTAAACCGGGTGCAAAAATTACCGGGGATTACGTTCTGAATTATACAGGTGATGTCAGCACAAATGTGAAGCAGAAATTCAAGCGCAAGGCACTAAAGATCTGGGAGACAATCGATAACAAACTGACAGAAGAATTGAATCAAGAGCTGGTAGCATACGAAACGGAATGGCAGAAGCTGGAACAGATGTATGAAACGCAAGAGAATTTGGAAGTGCTGGAACGTCATTTACACGAACGCTGCAGTGAGCTGGAACATGTGCTAAACGATCCGCACCCATCAGCCGAAACACTGGCGAAAATGAACCAAGCGCTTCAAGTACCTTACGAAACGGTGGAACAGCCGGATAGGATAAATCCTGCTCCAAAACCTGCAGAAAGTACGGAACGAACGAATCCTGATGAAGAATCGGAAAAAAGCCTGCACTTTCAATGGAACGGCTGCTTGACCAGCTAAGCAAAACAATGGATACCATTTCAGAACTGCCCGGTTTTCAGACGCTTGTTCATGACTTGAACCAAAGTATGAGCGTCTGCACAGCCGCACGTACACCATCGCTTTATTTGGTGCGTTCAGTGCAGGCAAGTCCTCTTTTGCTAATGCATTAATGGGGGAACATGTCCTTCCGGCGTCACCCAATCCCACAACAGCAGTCATTAATCGGATAAACCCGGTGAATGACACGTATGAGCATGGTACGGCGGTTGTGACTATGAAAGATGAATCACTACTGAAAGAAGATATTGAAAAGCTCATCCGTCATTTCACCATACCTGAGGCAAACAGTTTTGATGAATTGCTGCGGTGGATCAGGGAGCAGCGTTTGCATATGCATGATGGTTTAGAAAAAACGAGCAAGGATTTTCTGCATGCCGTACTGGAGGGATACGGCGACATGATGATAATCTAGCTCAGGAAATTGTCGTTCCAGTAAGTGCACTAAAAGATTACGTGACAAATGAACAAAAAGCTAGTTTCGTAGCATCTGTTGACCTTTACTATGACTGCCCTATCACGCGACAGGGGGTTACACTGGTTGATACACCAGGAGCGGACTCAGTGAATGCACGGCATACGTCGGTTGCGTTTGATTATATTAAATACGCTGACGCGCTTCTTTACGTCACCTATTACAACCATGCTTTTGCGAAAGCAGATAGAGACTTTTTACTGCAGCTTGGTAGGGTGAAAGATTCGTTTCAGAAGGATAAGATGTTTTTGTCATGAATGCATCTGATCTTGCGGCAGATCAGACGGAACTTGAATCTGTCCGCAGTTATATCGAAGAGCAGCTGATCACTTACGGCATCCGGTTTCCAAAACTATTTTCTATTTCCAGCAAACGATCACTCGATGAAAAAGTGAGTGGAGAACCGCTTAACAAGGAAATGGATCTCTTTGAAGAATCATTCAATCATTTTATTCATGAGGAACTGACGGCCATCACAAAGCAATCGGCTGTAAGGGATATGCACCGGGCGTTGGAGGAAATGCGCCACTATATGGACGCACTGCAATGGGGTGAGGAAGAAAAAGAACAGTTCCATATCTCTTTAAAAACGAAGGAGACGGCTTTAAAACAGCTGGCAGATGAGCTGCACGCAGCGAGTTATACGCAAAAATCAGCCAGAAGCTGGAAAAACAGCTATATTATGTGCTGGAACGCCTGTCCATTCGTTTCCACGATTTATTTAAAGAAACGTTTAATCCGGCAACGATAACCGAAACCGGCAAGGATGCAATGGAGCAGCTGGAGAATTGTCTGCGAAACCTGCTCAATGACACAGGCTACGAATTGATGCAGGAATTACGGGCAGTTTCTTTAAGGATGGAGGCCTTCATCACTGATTTAACTCAGGAGGCTCATCACTATTATGTGTCGAAGAGCAATGAGGTTGACGCTGCATTTACACTTCCTGATGCCGAAACACCTCAACTCGAGACACCTTTGTACGAACAAGCGTTTCAAAACTTGGGTACACAGACATTCCAGCGTGAACTGAAATTATTTAAAGGAACAAAGGCATTTTTTGCCAAGAATGAGAAAGAAGTGATGAAGGAAGCGTTACTGGAGCGTTTGTTTCCATATGCCGAACAATATATGGATCACTATCACCAGCTAATGCGGGAATCGTACTTGGATCAATGGCATGCAATCATACAGGGGATGCAACAAATGATCCGTCATCACGTGGACAGTTATAGGGACCGGCAAATCGCTATGCTGACCGAACAGCCAGTGGATATGGAAACTCTAAAAGAGAAGGCCCATGCGCTTGAGGCGATGCTGGCAGAATATGAAGGACTGGAGATTTAAAAATGGAAAAAACGAGAGAGTTTTGCTTGTCGATGGAATGGCGTTGCTTTTCCGCGGGTTTTACGCAACAGCATTTTCCGGTAATTTTATGCGCACGAAAGATGGGGTTCCGACCAATGGTGTCTACCAATTTTTGCGGTACTTCTTGGATGCACTTAAGCAATTTGAACCGACGCATGTTATCTGCTGCTGGGATATGGGAAGCAAGACATTCCGGACCGAGCTGTTTGCCGGTTATAAGGCTAATCGTTCTGGGCCGCCGGAAGAACTTGTTCCCCAGTTTGATCTGATAAAAGAAGTTACAGAGGCATTTAACATTCCGAATGTTGGCCAGCCCCATTTTGAAGCGGATGATTGTATTGGCTCACTGGCAGGACAATTTGCCGCTGAACATGATGTACTGGTGCTGACTGGCGATCAGGATCTTCTGCAGCTTGTTGATGATGGAATTCGTGTTGCTATTATGAAAAAGGGATTGGCAACTATGAAGTTTTCGATCATGAATCGTTTTATGACAAAAAAGGAATCTACCCGCTTCAAATAATTGATTTAAAGGGATTAATGGGGGATTCGTCCGATAACTACCCCGGAGTAAAAGGGATTGGGGAGAAAACAGCATTAAAACTGCTGCGGGAGTATGGTACAATCGATGCCCTTCTCGATGATATAGACCAGCTCCCACAAGGTATACGGCGAAAAATAACCGAAAACCTTGATATGCTTCATCTGTCACGGAAACTCGCCAAAATCAGGTGTGATCTCACGCTTAACTGCACGCCGGAAGAAGCTGTATGGCAATATGAAACATCGGCCGTGGAAGAAAAGTTTACAGAATTAGAATTTCCAGCATTAACGACTTTAGTGACCTGATACAAAGCGGAACGCACCTTATCTGATGCGTTCCGCTTTTTTACTGAAATCACCTCGAGACGATTTGGCAGAATTATAGTAAAATAGAATGACAGCAATTACCTAGGAGGGGAAAAAGGTGCCGAATCTGTTTGTTTACGGGGAACTGCGAAAGTGGGGGAGCAAACATGACAGTTTAAATAAAGCCGCATGCCACAACAGCCAATGCTGGGTTAATGGGGCTTTATATGCTGTCGATGAGGATGTTCCGGTTATGGGCGAGCACCCATCCAACCGGGTCTATGGTGAATTGTATGAGGTTACGGAAACGCAATTGCAAATGATTGACCAAATGATGAGTGGTTTCCCAGACAGCCTGTACCAGCGAGTTTCCGTCCAGGTTAGTTTCGATACCGAGGAATCCAAGGAGGCATTCATTTACAAGGCAGATGCATCGTTATCAAGTCGTTGCACGCTCATCCCGTCTGGAGACTGGTTAGTCTATCAATATCTGAAGCATCATTTCATTCGTTATTTTGCTTATGGATCATGCATGGACAAGGAGCGGTTCCGGCAGGCGAATGTTGCGCACTACTTTAAAAATGTGGAAGGAAGAGGTGTTCTGGGTGGCTTTCGGTTTCAGTTTTCCCGGAGTACAGATGATGGAGGGAAAGCGGATCTGGTGGAAAAGGACCAGGAAAAGGTCGAAGGTATTGTCTACCGGATTCCCATTAGGGCAACTTCCTACTTGTACCGGCGGGAAGGTGTTTATTCCCAATCCTACCGACCTGCCATAGTTCCGGTTGAGATACATGGAGAGGTGCACCAAGCGCTGACCTTTATCGGAATGGAAAAGTCACCGGAAACAGCACCAACGGCACTTTATGGAAGAGAAATCCTTCGTGGCGGGGAGAACTATTTAAGTGAGTCTTACCTGCAAATGATTCGTGGGAAAATCCATCATTTGCAGGGCTGATCCGCTGGCATCAATGGGATGATAAACGGGTAATACTATTCGTGTGAGGTGATGTATATGGGATTTTCACAGGCGCAAATCAATGACTGGCAAATCAGGTATCCTATCCTGAACGATGTAATGGATTTGAAACCGGTGTTCTGGACAAACCCACGGCTAAAAAAGTGGAAGACTTGTCAGATCTGCAGCTGAGTCGGAAGGATATAGAAGAGGCTGAAGCACGATGGAAGCGATTTGCCCCGTTTCTGGCTACTGTCTTTCCTGAAACAAAAGCGACGGACGGGATAATCGAGTCTCCGCTGAAGGAAATGAGCAGGCTGCAAGCGAGTGTGTTTCCTAAGGTTTCTGGTAACTTTTATGTAAAATGTGACCATAAACTCCCGATTGCCGGATCCATCAAAGCAAGGGGAGGCATTTATGAAGTACTGAAACATGCCGAAACGCTTGCTATGGAAGCAGGAATGCTGCAGGAAAATGATCATTATGCAGTGCTGGCAGAAGACCGGTTCAGGGAATTTTTCAGCCGGTATTCCATTGGTGTTGGTTCAACCGGCAATCTTGGCTTGAGCATCGGAATTATTAACGCCAAACTAGGTTTTCAAGTTAATGTTTATATGTCAGCTGATGCCAAGCAATGGAAAAAGATTTATTGCGTGAAAATGGGGCACAAGTGTTGGAATTCTCCGGGGACTTCGGTGAGGCAATTACTGCCGGTAGAAAGAAAACAAATGCCGATCCTAACGGTTATTTTGTCGATGATGAAGACTCACGTGATTTATTTCTTGGCTATAGTGTAGCGGCGTTACGCTTGAGAAAACAGCTCCAGGAGAAAAATATTACAGTTGATGCGGATCATCCATTGTTTGTTTATCTCCCATGCGGTGTCGGCGGTTCCCCAGGTGGGATTACGTTTGGCCTGAAAATGGTGTTTGGTGACCATGTTCATTGCTTCTTTGCCGAGCCTGTACATTCTCCGTCGGTTCTGATTGGTCTCGTTACTGGGAAGATGGATGAAATCAGTGTACAGGATTTGGGCATCGATAATCGTACGGAAGCGGATGGGCTTGCAGTAGGGCGTCCGTCCCGGTTCGCTACCGCTATAAGTGACCAGCTGGTAAGCGGTATTTACACGATGAAAGATGATGCATTATACCGACTGCTTGCCGCAATGGCAGACAGGGAAGGCATGTTCCTTGAACCATCTGCTACAGCTGGTTTAGCCGGTCCCCAGCGGGCATTTCCGTATATCAACAACCACATTAGCACCAGCAATCAAACAACACATATTGCCTGGGCGACAGGTGGAGCACTTGTCCCTGCAAAAGATATGGAAATGTTTTATAATAAAGGGAAAAGCTTGGAATAGGAAGGTTGGCATACCATGAAAACAGTTGACAATATGACAGCACTGATTGGGGAAACGCCGGTCGTCCGGCTTAACCGCATTGTTCCGGAAGATGCTGCTTCTATTTTATCAAATTGGAATCATTTAACCCGAGTAAAAGCGTGAAGGATCGTGCGGCATACAGTATGATCAAAAAAGCGGAGGATGAAGGCTTCATAAAACCGGGTGATACCATTATTGAACCAACGAGCGGGAATACCGGAATCGGCCTTGCGATGAATGCTGCAGCGGAAGGGTACCATGCAATTTTAGTGATGCCGGACAACAGTACACAGGAGCGGCGGAATATTTTGCGGGCATTTGGTGCAAAAGTTGTTCTGACGCCGAGTGATGAAAAGATGCCTGGTGCAATCAAAAAGCGGAAGAATTGCAGCAGCAAATCCCTAACAGCTTTATTCCGCAGCAATTTGAAAATAGTGCGAATCCGGATATCCACCGTACAACAACAGCACAGGAAATTTATGAACAAATGGGTGGGGAGCTTGATGCATTTGTCGCCACTGCCGGAACTGGCGGAACCATTACCGGCACAGGAGAAGTTCTAAGAGAAAAGTTTCCTGACCTGCATATTGCGGTCGCCGAACCTGAAGGATCTCCGGTACTGTCAGGTGGCGAGCCTGGCAAACATAAATTAGTAGGTACCAGTCCGGGATTTGTACCTGGGATTTTAAATACAGCAGTTTATGATGAAATTATTCAAATCAGCGATGAAGAAGCGGTTAATATGTTCAGGACACTGCCACAAAAAGAGGGGATCTTTACTGGTTTATCAGGTGCTGCAGCAGTTATTGCGGCCATAAAGACGGCTAAACGCCTCGGAAAAGGAAAAAATGTACTATGTATGGCACCGGATACAGGTGAGCGGTATTTAAGCATGAATCTATTTGATGAATAACCCGGAAAAAGAGCAGTGAATGGCTGCTCTTTTTTATTGGTGCAGGACTGCTGTACTTATGAGACATCTGTCACGGACTGATTTCCGGGTGCATAAAGTAACAAGGAGTTCACACCTGACAGGAGGAAAGAAAATGCATCGTCCATATCCTTATATCTATCCTTATGGAGTTAATGGCAATGGCGCTTATCAGCATGGGTACAACAGCACGCAATTTCCATTCCCGTATGATGGCTATTTACGGCAGCAGACGGTCAGCGGGCAGGCAACATGGACAGAAGGCGGACAGGTTACAAAATGCGGCATACCATGGTCGGCAAATCAATACATGACCGCTGCAGTTGGGCCCAATTCGCCGTATCAATGCGGGCAGACGTTGAAAATACGGAATCCTGCCACAGGAAGAGAGATTTTAGTCACCATTGTTGATGAAACAGCAGGATATGCACAGAATCAAATCACTCTGCATCGGCGAGCCTTCGAAACACTGGGGGCAAACCCGCAGCAAGGTGTTTTAAATGTTGAGATATCACCTATTCCTGAGTTGGAACAGCAAAAATGGGGGAAATATTTATTGGAGATTATCCAAACCGCTTATCCTTCCTATCAAGTAACTGAATACAATTTTACCGATAAAAACAAACATCTCCAGAACAAAAGCAAGAAACATATGAATATATCCTCCAATCTCCGCGGGAACGCATTACCGTTCAGGGAACAGCTGTGTATAATCCGAAAAACGATCGGATTATCTCCTTTGACATTCGTGAAAAGTAAAGAGAGTCCCCTGTTTTTATAACGAACAGCAACTGCGGATGGTGTCAACGACTGTCGGGATTGCTTGAAAATCCGGTGAAGTTTAGTTGGCATCGTTCTGCTTAATAATTTACCGGAGGTGGGAAATTGGCTGTTATAAAGGCAACCAATAAGCATATTAACCTTCTGGCAAGGCTGCTCCGGCTGAAGCGGTTGGGGAAGGTAAATTGGGAATGCTCCATGTTGGCGCGGTCACTGTAAATCGGGTAAGGGTTGATTGTTCAGATTTTGCAGGTCTTAACACACTGCCCGAGGTAATTCACCAGCCAACCGCATATGAGGCTTTGCAGCATGGGAGCTTTTACCAAAGAGCAAGAGAAACCGAAAAAACGCCTGGCGCGGCGGGTCGTTAATGGCGAGCGGCGCTGGCCGGCGAAGTACAGTTTGTGGTATTTCAGGCCGGAGGGTAACTGCCCGGCGACATGGTATGATCAGCCGCTTGTTGGACGATATAAATTGCATTGCTTTTATGAGCCAACCGGTGGTGAGTGCGATCAAGTTTACACAGCACTTTAAATAATTGACAACTTGTGTCTAGCTTGGTACTGTGTAACTAAAGACAGCATCGCTGAAACGGGGGAAGTACCACTGAACAGGGTCAGAACTTCCCCCGCAAGTTTCATCTTCTAGTTTACATAATATATATTATAGGAAGTCGATGCAAAATAAGCTTTTTCCTGTCTCATTATAAAGTATACTTGTGATAGTGAGATATCATAAAAAACACGCTATAAATGGAGTTTTTATAACGTGTTAAATGATCGATTGTGTTTTAAAATTTTCACTGATCTAATTCCACTTTATTCAATGGTTCTTTCGCGGGTCCTTCAATTACTTCACCTGTATAGGAATATCTTGATCCGTGGCATGGACAGTCCCATGTCCGGTCCCCTGCGTTCCAATTCACTTCACAACCAAGGTGCTTGCAGGTTGTATCAACAGCATATAACGCATTATCCTTATCTTTATATACACCGGTACGTTTGCCATTAACACGTGTTACGGTGGCATCATCAGCCGAAAGATCCTTTACATTATCATTGGTATATTCAAGTTTTCCCTTTATCATATGTTTTGCAACATCGGTATTCATACGAGTGAATTTGCGGATGGCCGGATCGGCGTGAAATCGTGACGGCGAATATAGCTCGGCATAGGAATTGTCTTTGTTTAAAATGCGATCACTAAGAATTTTCGCTGCGATGGTGCCGTTCGTCATCCCCCATTTGCGGTAACCGGTCGCGACAAAATATTATCCTCTTCCTTCGTGACCGGTCCAATGTAAGGAACCTTGTCCATTGTCGTTAAATCCTGGGCCGACCACCTGTATACGTATTCGGATATACCGAATTGTTTTTCGGCATATTCCTGCAGCGCATCATAGTGATTCATCGTGGATTCACCCTGGCCGGTTTTATGATTCTCTCCGCTAATCAGCCACAAATCTTCCCCATCCATCTTCGCCGAACGAATCGACCGTGTTGGTGATTCAGCGTTGATATACATGCCGCCCGGGAATGTTTCCGGTGTTTTAACCGCAACAATATAAGCTCTTTCCGGATACATTCGTGCCGGATAAAATCCAGGAATATCATAAATGGATAATGGGAAGCCTGGATAATGTATTTGCAGGAAATTCGGTGCTCGTCTCTTGTAATAATTGCTGGATGCTTATTATATTCCACGTCTGTTGCTGTTGTCTGTTCGTATATTTCCAGACCATTATTGACCGCTTCATTTACTAGCTGCTTCAAATATTTAAGCGGGTGAAATTGGGCCTGATCTCTCATGACTAATGCGGATTTTACTGGGATGTTCAATGGTATGCTATCCTTTAGTTCCCCGGGGATATCAAGCTGTTCATACGCTTTCTTTTCCGTCTCCAGTTTAGAAAGATAGTTATCCGCATTTGTGAAAATGTATGCATCCTCATTTTTATAATCGCAGGATATATCATGTTTGTTAATGGTATCTTCTATCAGCTGTTTTGCTTCCATGCAAGCCTGGTAATATAGAGATGCTTTATCTGTACCAAAATGCTGGATAAGTTCGTCATAAATAATGCCATGTTGTGCGGTTATTTTTGCTGTGGTATGACCAGTGACACCGTTCAATATGTTTCCGGCGTCAATTAAAGTGACATTCAGACCCTGTTTTGTCAGCAGATAAGCTGCTGTTATACCGGTAATGCCCCCTCCAACAATTCCAACATCCGTTTTTACGGATTTATCCAATTTTGGAAATGAGGGAACAGAAACCGATTCTCTCCAATAAGGTTCAGGAAATTGCGGAACATTCACGTTTGCCGCCATAAATATCATTCCTCCCATAAGTGCAATAAACGCACTTCTAGGATTATCCTGTTTTGCTGTTTTATGCACGGGAGAAAAAATAAAAGAACTGAAAAGGGATTCAGTTCTTTTTGTTGGTGCTTATTTAATTTTTAAGTGTTTGTATTGGGACCGGGAGCGGTACTGCTGAGGTGCTCTGCCCGGATAGCTGACTGGCAAACTATAAAAATGAATTAGCCGTGTGAATGGTATACTTGCGAATAACCCGAAGGCAGCGATGACATGTACCTTAAAAATCAATGGCACACTAGTCATCAGCTCGTATTTTGGCTGAAAGTAAAACAAACTTCTGAACCACGGTCCAATGGTTGTCCGGTATTCATATTCCACCACGGTTAAATTGTAAATAATCGACATATAAACGCCTAGCCCGGAAACAATCAGCAAAGCTATCACGGAAAAGAAATCAGCAACGTCGCATGGACACGTACCGGATCGATGACGATTTTCCGGATTAGCAAAATAATCAATCCAGCAACGACCATCAATCCCGCCAGGCCTCCGCCGTAAATTGCTCCAAAGTGATACAGGTGGTCTGATATGCCAAGCGCATGGTAAAACTCAATTGGTACCACCATCCCCATGATATGCCCGATAAAACGCGAAAACAATTCCCCAGTGGAACAGTGGAGAGCCAAGCCGCAGCCATTTTTCTCGAAAAATTCTGTTGACGGGGCGGCCCAGGTTAATTGCCTGTAAGCGAAACGGTATATGAGTCCGAGGATCATGATTAAACCGGTGACGTAAGGAAAAATTACCCACCAAAAGATGTCACTCATATCCTATTCCTCCCTTATTTTATAACGTCAGAACTAATAAATTAGCAAAAGAAGCTCTATTCATGAACACACTGTAGTCCAGCGTAATGCACCACGTTCATTATCCATACATAATAGGATATGGCAGTTCTTCCAAATCAGCTTCTTCCCGTTCGTACTCCAGCTTCTCCAATTCTTTTTTGTCGGCTGCGGGAAAACCGTATCCATTAATACGTGCAAAAACTGGCGGTACGGATTCCCTTCTGGCAGATTGCTCATTATCCGATGTATGGCTACAGCAAGCCTTCTTATCAGCCGGTCATTATCGCGGCTGTCAGGTGCAACGGATAGAAATTCCAGAAGCATTGGTATATAATCGGACAAATCTTCATCAATCCGCTCATAGCCTGCCTGATTAATAATTTTTGCAATTTGATTAGTGCTGCACCACGTTTATTGCTGTCCCCGAGCTCATGGGCTGTCAAATACAGCCCATTTTTAGCTCGAAGGTCGAATGTTGCTACATATACTTTCCGCAATTTTTTCGATCGTATAGTTCTTAAAAGCATTTACCGAGTGGGTCATTTCTTTTTTCAATTCAGATGATGTAATATCGCTCTCAATGCCATCCAGTATGTCATGAAGCTCATCAAAAATGTTTCTCCAGGGTATGCCAATAGTCGTGATCCAATGATCAATAATGCGCGATCCTGCTGTTCCATTATTCTTTACCCCCAGATGTAAATGTCACCATTTCTCCTGGAGACGTCTTTCTTCCGGATGCATACGTCGTCAGGCCTTCTGGCGGTGCTAAATCTTCCAGGCTGCAGGCACCTTGTTCATAATACAGATCATCATCCATCTCCCTGCGTCCGGTCGGGATGACAAATCGTTCATTATATTTGGCGACACCCAAAAGCCGTGCCATGTCCTCTATTTCTTCTGGATCTGTTCCTGCCTCTTTCAGCAATTCGCTCTGTCTGAACGCATCCACACCACCGACGGTTTTTCCGCGCATATATACCCGCATGGCCGTTAGTTTCAGCAATACTTTGCGGATGACTTTTGTGTCGCCGGCTGCAAGAATCGATGCCAGGTATTGAACAGGAATCCGCATTTGATCGACAGCTGGTATGTAGCCGTCTGTGCTTAAATCTTCTTCATTCGTAATATGGTTCATGATTGGGCTAAGTGGCGGCACGTACCAGACCATTGGCAGTGTCCGGTATTCCGGGTGCAGCGGCAGCGCAATTTTCCATTTCATTGCCATTTTGTATACTGGTGAATTTTGCGCCCCTTCAATCCATTCATCATTAATTCCCGCTTTCCTTGCTTCTTCGATGACTTCAGGATCAAATGGATCGAGAAAGACGGATAATTGTGCTTCATACAAGTCTTGCGGATCCTCCACTGATGCCGCTTCTTTTACTTTGTCCGCGTCATACAGAACGACACCGATATAGCGGATTCTGCCAACACAGGTTTCTGAACATATGGTTGGCAAGCCAGCTTCTGTCCGCGGATAGCAGAAATTACATTTTTCAGCTTTATGTGTATTCCAATTGTAATACACTTTATGGTACGGACAGCCGCTCATGCAGAAGCGCCAGCCGCGGCATGCTTCCTGGTCCACCAGAACAATTCCGTCCTCATCCCGTTTGTATAGTGCACCAGAAGGACAAGATGCAACACATGATGGGTTCAGGCAATGTTCACAGATCCTTGGCAGATACATCATAAACGTTTTTCATATTCCAGTGAAATGTGTTCCTGCAGTTTTTCAACGGTTGGATCCTGTGAAACAGTTTCTGTTCCCCCTGCCAGGTCATCATCCCAGTTTGATCCCCATTCAGGCTTGTCAATATATTCACCCGTAATCATCGACTGCGGACGTGCCACAGGCAGATTTTCACTCTTTGGGCTGTCGATCAAGTGCTGATAATCGTAGGTCCAAGGTTCATAATAGTCCTCCATGGTAGCCATGTCAGGGTTGTAAAAGATATTCATAAGCTTGGAAATTGGTCCGCCGGCTTTCAGCTGCAATTTGCCGTTTTTCAGGATCCATCCACCTTTAAAGCGTTCCGTATCTTCCCAGCGTTTCGGGTAGCCGGTTCCCGGACGGGTTTCTACGTTATTGAACCACATATATTCCGTTCCGGGCCGGTTTGTCCATGTGTTCTTACACGTTACAGAACAAGTGTGGCAGCCGATACATTTATCCAAGTGCATAACCATTGCTACTTGCGCTTTAATTCTCAAGCCAATCTACCTCCTTCAAAGCTCTGATGACCGCGATTGTATCCCGCTGATGACCGGTTGGACCATAATAGTTAAACCCATAACTTAACTGGGAGTAACCACCGATCATATGTGTTCCTTTCAGCGTAACCCTGGTCACACTGTTATGGGTTCCGCCCCGTCTTTTGCCGCCATTTTTACTGATGGATGTAGCAGGAACACCAAGTGTACGGTCCTGTGCGTGGTACATATACGCCATCCCTTTTGGTATGCGGTAGGTGACAACCACCCGCGCAGCAATAGCCCCATTCCGGTTGTATACTTCGACAAAATCATTGTCTTTCAGTCCGATCGAAGCAGCATCGTCTTCGTTCATCCAAATCGTCTGCCAGCCTCTGAACAATTGAGACATATGGGTAGTGTCTGTAAACATCGTATGGATGCCCCATTTTTGGTGTGGTGTCAAATACCTTACCGTAATGGACTTGTTTTCATTTTCCTCCACACCTTCCTCTTTTTTAAGGAATGGTCCATGTCTTAGTGGCGGCAGATAAAGCGGCAGTCCTTCCCCATAATCAAGCATCACTTCATGATCAAGGTAGAAACTTTGTCTTCCTGTCAGCGTTCTCCATGGAATATTGTATTCCACATTTACGGTGAACGGTGAGTACCGTCGATGGTCTTTTTCCAAACCACTCCATACCGGTGTTGAAATAGCATTGCGCGGCTGAATGCTCAAATCACGCAATGTATGGTCCTCTTCTGCACGCGGTTTGGCAATTTCCTCCAGTTTTTGGCCTGTTTTGGCCTCCAGTGACTTCCACCCGGCAACAGCTCGCTTACCGTTTGTGGCACCGGACATTAATAGAACGGCATTAATGGCCTGTTCATCTGTATATAGATCAGGATTCCCTTTTCCAATGCCTTCCCGTTTGGATTTGCCGAGCGTCCGCCCAATTCGTCGTATACTTCTTCACCAGGGATGGTAACCCCTTTGCCGCCGTAGCCATTTTTAATCAGCGGGCCAACCGTCGTCATTTTTTGATAGACGTTTGGAAAATCACGTTCGACGACCTTCAGACTTGGCATCGTTTTACCAGGAATAGCTTCCGTTTCACCTTTACGCCAATCTTTAACCTTACCCATTGCTTGGGCGATTTCACCAGGCGAGTCGTGTCCGAGCGGCGATGCTACAAGTTCCTCTGTCTTTGGAAGATGTTTTTCCGCAAGCTCTGAGAAAACTTTACTAATTTCCCTGAAGGTGTTCCAATCACTCTTCGCTTCCCATGGTGGTGTAATGGCTGCGTTGAACGGATGCACGAACGGATGCAAGTCTGTACTGCTGATATCGTTCTTCTCATACCATGTCGCTGCGGGAAGCACGATGTCAGAAAACAATCCGGAACTTGTCATGCGGAAGTCGACACTGACGAGCAAATCCGCTTTTCCTGTAGGAGCTTCTCCTTCGGTATTAACCGTTTCCGGCTGCCATGAATTTTCCGGTTCTGCCAGTACCTGGTTGTCACCACCGACCAAGTGCTTGACAAAGAATTCGTGTCCTTTCCCGCTGTCACCAAGCAGATTGGAGCGCCAATTGAAAAATACCCGCGGGAAGTTTCTTGGATCGTCCGGATGTTCAATAGCCCAATCAATCTCGTTATCTTTTATCCGGCCAACGACATCATCTATAATCTCTTGTTCGGTCTGTGCTCCTCTATCACGGCTCTCTTTGACCAGATCAATAGAGTTTTGTGAAAACTGCGGATACGAAGGGAGCCATCCCAGTCTTGCTGCTAATGCATTCAAATCAGCCGGGTGCATGTCATTATACTTGCTGCCCCATTCTGTTTTTTCTGCATCATCTGGTATGCTTTCATAACGGAACTGATCGGTCACAAAATAGAAATAAGAAGTTCCGTTCTGGTGGCGCGGGGCTTTCTGCCAGTCACCGGCAAAGGCAACCTGCTGCCAGCCTTCCTGCGGGCGCACTTTCTCCTGGCCGACATAGTGGGCCCAGCCACCACCGTTTACACCCTGTGAACCTGTCAGTAATACGAGATTTAAAATAGCCCGGTAAATCTGATCACTATGGAACCAATGGTTTGTTCCGCCGCCCATGGCAATCATTGATTTTCCTTTTGTACGTTCGGCATTGTCGGCAAATTCACGTGCAACTTTGATGACATGGTTTTGTTAACGCCTGTGATGGATTCCTGCCATGCCGGTGTATATGGTTTCGGATCATCATAATCAGACGGATAATCCCCAGGCAGGCCGCGGTCAATGCCCGTATGCGCCATCATCAGGTCATAGACAGTTGTTACTTTTACACGGTTGCCATCCGTATCCTGTATTTCTCTGACAGGTACACCGCGTTTGACAATATCCCCTTCTGTTTCTGCAAAATAAGGAAAGCTTACTGTCACAGCCTCATCATGACGATCGATGAAGCTAAGTTCGGGATCGATGAAGCTACCATCTTCTTTATCCAGCTGGAGGTTCCAATTGCTTTCACCATCCCAGCGGAATCCCATACTTCCGTTTGGTGCTTCTAATGTATCAGTGCCAGAGTCCCAAACGAGTGTCTTCCATTCACCCAGTTCGTGGTCGTCATTCAAATCAGACGCGCGGAGGAACCGGTCACTGCGGTACTCTCCATCTTGTTCGCTCAGGGTTACCAAATATGGCAAGTCAGTATATTTTTTGCGTAATCTGTAAAGTAAGGCGTTTCTTTATCGACATAAAACTCTTTTAAAATAACATGGGTCATGGCCATTGCAAGTGCTGCATCTGTGCCGGCACGGGCTGGCAGCCAAATATCGGCGAATTTTTCATATTCCGCGTAATCCGGGCTGACTCCGACGACTTTTGTCCCATTGTATCTTGCTTCGACCATGAAGTGAGCATCCGGTGTCCGGGTCTGCGGCAGATTGGTACCCCAGATAATGAAGTACTTGGAGTTATACCAGTCGGCACTTTCCGGAACATCTGTCTGTTCTCCCCATACTTGCGGTGAAGCCGGCGGCAAGTCTGCATACCAATCATAAAAGCTTAAAATGGTGCCGCCGATCAGCGACAGGAAGCGTGTGCCGGAAGAATAGCTGATCATAGACATGGCCGGTATCGGACTGAAGCCTGCGACACGGTCCGGCCCATATTTTGGATGGTATGGATAGAAGCGCTGGCAATCATTTCACTCATGTCCCGCCATGTTGCACGGACAAAGCCACCTTTACCGCGAGCCTGGACATATTGGGCACGTTTTTCGGGTGTGCTGACAATATTCTGCCATGCTTCGACAGGATCGCTTCCAGCTTCGCGTTCTTCTTTCCACAACGCATACAAATCACTGCGGACATATGGGTATTTCACCCGTATCGGACTGTACGTATACCATGAAAAACTGGCACCTCTTGGACAGCCACGTGGTTCATATTCCGGGAAGTCATCCCCTGTACTTGGATAGTCGGTCTGCTGCGTTTCCGAAGTAATAATGCCATCCTTCACATAAATTTTCCAGCTGCATGAGCCTGTGCAATTGACACCATGTGTGGACCGGACAACTTTATCGTGCTGCCAGCGTCTTCGGTAGATATCTTCTGAATCACGGGGACGAGTACTCTCTTCTGTCCAGCCCTCATTGATGCGAGTTCCGGCTTTTACGTGTTTCAAGGTTTCAAATAGTTTATTTCTATTCTTTTTCACTTGTGCCACCTCCCTGATGGGTTGCCTCAACTGGATTAAATCGTTCCCCCAAGATTTTGAAGCTACCACTTCCTGCTTCCATTTCTTCCAGGAAAATTTTCAGGCTGGGAGCATTGGAAGCCACAAGTATTAATCGTTCCAATGTATCGTACTCTTTTATGTCATAGATGGATTCGATGATTTTGGGAGGGATTTCACCGAACCGCATTTTTAAAATCGCCAATAAATCTTCCCGATCCTGTACATTATTTGCTTCATCTTCAAACATGAACATGACACATACACTCCTTTGTGCTATGGTTTCATCATTCGGTAGTAATCAGCAATCATCACTTCTTTGCAGGACTCCCCAACTTCTTCAATGAACGCCGTCAATTCTGTGTCAAAGCTTTGAAGGGACTTGACGGAAAACGATTGAGCCTTCTGATGAGCATAGTTATCCCCATAATAAAGGATGATCTTATACCCGGATGCTTCTTTAACAGCATTCGCCTGAATATCATACGGATGGATGTTATAACGATCTTCCAGCTCCGTTGTTATAAAGCTGTACAATTCCGGAAGTATGACACGAAGCGACCGTTCTTTCCCGGTTGATGCTTGTTCAGAATGCAACATGCTTCACCTCCCAGTGATGTATTATTTTAATGCTCCGGCAAAACATCCAATTCTTTTTGATTATGCAATTCATCAACAATAATTAATGAATGGAAACGCTGCACCACCCCGCCGGTTACCCCGAATTCGGGCAGTAACCGTTTGATTTCAGCGACCAGCAGCCGCAGCAAATCGTGATCACGTGTCAATGCAACAATGTCATCCTTCATATCCGGATTTTCCTTCACCAGATCTTTATATAAACCTTCTTCCTCTGAACTAGCGTGGGCAAGGGTTCTTGTCTCCCATTGTTCGACAAGCACATATGCTAATTCCATTGCCTTTTCCTGCTGACTGTTATCGGCAAGTTTTTCGAGCATGTTTGTTAGCTCGATTGCTTCGTTTAATGCTGCTTCATGTATGGCAGCATGACTGTCGGCACGTTTCAAAGCTGGACCTGACATTTTTAATCACTCCTATGCTTTGGTCTTTCAAAGATTAATAGATAAGGCAGGCTGACATTCGTTCTTATTTGTACCATCCGTCAGCCCGTCATTTAATCGGAATTTACTTCCTTTATTTTTTCAGCATATCACGCCTATTAACCTCTCACAATTCTTATATGGCGAATGTTAGTCAAAATGTGATAATTATCACGAAATCCTGGTAACAGTTTTGTCGAAATAATTTTCTTGACATAGGATGACGAGTTTTGTTAAGAAGGAAAATGGTATGTTTAAGAATACATTATGTGGCTATATATACGAATAGCGAGAAAATAAAGGAGACGGTAGGAATGTTAGCACATGTCATTGTCAGCGGCCGTGTTCAGGGTGTAGGGTTTAGGTTTTCAGCCCAGCAGCAGGCCAGGAGGCATCATTTGAATGGTTGGGTTCAAAATAAAGCAAACGGTACCGTGGAATTGGAAGTGGAAGGTGATGAAGAGCAGGTCCATACTTTTCTCCAGGCATTGAAAAAAGGATTCAGCCCGTTTATTCACGTGGACAATATGGAAGTAGATTTAGACCAGAAAGATAAAGGTTTCAAGGATTTCTCCATCAAATGAAACTTCATTCAGTGGGGGTATGACAGCCCGTTAATGCGTGATAAAATAAGAACCGCCGGCAGCATGCAGCGGTTCTTGTTCTCATCGCTTCTGCGCTAGCGGTTCTCGAAAAATTGGCGGTTTAATTCGGTATATTTACTTTCTTCTTCCGGTACTTCATCTTCCATATAAATGGCCTCGACCGGGCAAACCGCTTCACATGCACCACAATCGATGCAAATATCAGGATCAATATAGAACATATCTTTGCCTTCTTCTATACAGTCTACAGGACAAACTTCTACGCATTCCCCTGATTTTTCATTTATGCAAGGTGATGTTATGACAAAAGCCAAGCTAATTCCTCCTTCAGATTAGGGACAAATCATTCATTATAGGGGTTGTTCAAAAAGTCCGGGTTATCTACTTTTTGAACACGCACTTATACAAGTATATTACAGAATTTTGTCTGCAGATTCAAGTGTTGGAGCACATTCCTGGGCGTTTATACATACCATTTACTATCGGATTCATATGAAGGAGAGGTTATGTATGGAAGTCACCATCCGGCCAAATGATTCCCTCTGGTATTACAGTGAATTATTTGATGTTCCGCTTGTATTGATTGAACAATCAAACCCGGCATTGAATCCAAATCAATTAATGGCTGGTGAAACAGTACAAATTCCTGGCTACATGATTCATAACCGTACCATCGCTGCGAATGATTCATTGTGGAAAGTCGCTATGGAACAGAATGTGCCGGTTGATATGCTTCAGTTAGTGAACCCAACGATTAATCCCGGCAACTTATCAATCGGGGAAACAATAGCAGTTCCAGCACGTGTTGATCAATTACTCTTAACAGATTTCAATCACTATACATTTGCAAAGATGGTACGGGATATCCAGCTGCTCACAACCGTTTATCCATTCATTCGGAAACAGTCCATCGGCAATTCCGTCATGGGAAAAGATCTAACAGAACTGCAGATTGGCAGCGGCCAAAAACAGGTTCACCTGAACGGTTCATTCCATGCCAATGAATGGATTACAACCCCTGTTATTATGCGCTTCATCAACGAATATGCACGGGCATTGACCAATAAAATGCCGATAAGGGGACTTCAAATGCTTCCTTACATTCAGGAAACCAACTTATCTGTTGTCCCAATGGTCAACCCGGACGGTGTCGATCTTGTCCTGGATGGTGCATCTGCAGCCGGTACGTATCGCGAGGAAGTCCTTGCTTTGAATGACCAAAATCCGGATTTCTCGAACTGGAAAGCAAATATTGCCGGCGTCGATCTAAACAACCAATATCCAGCCCGATGGGAAGTTGAAGAAGCACGAAAACCTGATTCACCACAACCTAGAGATTATCCTGGGCCGCATCCCTTATCGGAGCCGGAAGCTATTGCAATGGCTGATCTCGCAAACGGGCGGGATTTCTTGCGTGTTAACGCGTTTCATACCCAGGGTGAGGTAATCTATTGGGGATACGAAGGGCTTGAGCCGCCATACGCTCAGGAGCTTGTTAATGAATACAGCCGTGTTAGCGGATACCGGGCTGTTCGCTATATTGACAGTTACGCGGGATATAAAGACTGGTTTATTAAGGAATTCCGGCGGCCTGGATTTACCGTTGAACTGGGTACTGGTGTAAACCCGCTGCCATTCAGCCAATTTGAAGAGATTTATGAAGAAACTCTGGGGATTATGCTGGCAAACCTCTATATGTAACAGGCAAAACATAAAATAACAGGCAGGGTGGTCCTGCCTGTTATTTTATTTCTTTGAAATAATCCTTGTAGAAACCACCGATTCGGCCGCTGTTATCCACTATGAAATAAAATTCATCTGTCTCATTTTTGACATCATAGTGCTCGCCTGGGGTCAGTTTATGATGTACAATGAATTTTTGGCATCGGCATGGATGCATTCCACTGTTTTGACTGTTTCTCGTTCCTGCCAGTTTAAGTGTATCATTGCTAAGCGCTCCTATTTCTAGTCTTGTTTACATAATATTATTATTGTCAACTTTACTTAAAGGTTCTTTTAGCATATTTTGTTGTTTTTCCAGTGCAGTTGATATAAACTGCGACACAGTGAAAATTCTCTTTTATGACACTATCTCTCGTTCTAATGATAGATAAGTGCTTGAATTCGCTCCGGCAGAATACTTCGCTTTCCGCGGGCACGGCTTCAGCCTCCTCGCGGAAAACCGCCGCTACGGGGTCTTCAGACACGTGCTGTTCCCGCAGGAGTCTACGTATTTTGCCTACGCTGGCAGTGGTGTTCTGGTTATCGTGTACTTATTGTCCATTTCACCAAAAAGTATCGCAGACACTAGTGGAAGAAATGCACGAAGACTCCTGCGGGAAAGCGAAGACGATGAGACCCCGCAGTGAGTGGTTTTCTCACGAGGAGGCTCATCGCAAGCCCAGCGGCAAAGAAGACACTGCGAATGCGACCAAAGGAAGCTTGAGCAGATGTCGCGCTTGTACCCAGAGTGGTGAAAGCGAAGTGTATTTCTAGAACGGTGGTCTAACCACCATCTCAATTTACACCGCATTATATAGAAATTGTTAAGTAGGGTTCCTAAAATGATGCACATAGTAACAATCTTTTAGAAAACAGCCTACTCAAAAAGGACAAATACTGTCCATATCCTTTTTCTTCCATTTCCTCTTTAGGTATAAATTGCATGGCGGCAGAGTTCATGCAGTAGCGTAAACCGCCTTTATCTTTTGGACCATCATTAAAGACATGGCCTAGATGGGAGTCGGCGTGTTTGCTTCTGACCTCAGTTCGGATCATCCCATGACTCGTGTCGGTTTTTCTTCCACCCGGTATGGGTCCACAGGCTTGGTAAAGCTTGGCCAGCCGCAGCCTGCATCAAATTTATCATGTGAAGAAAACAAACGTCCCCAGAAATCAGGTCTACGTAAATTCCCTCTTTCTCATTATCCCAGTATTCATTGGCGTAAGGTCTTTCCGTCCCATTTTCTTGTGTCACATTATATTGGATAGGTGTTAGTTTCTTTTTCAGTTCCGATTCGTCCGGTTTTTGACGCCAATGTTCTTTAATGAAGTTCTCGCGACCAGAACCTTTTTTATAAAGACGGTAATGGAACGACTGTTTCTTGTAATAATCCTGATGTTCTGCCTCTGCTTTGTAAAACGGTTTCGCAGCAATAATTGGCGTTACAATTGGTTTGGAAAATTTTCCGCTTTCTTCGAGTTCCCGCTTAGATTGTTCCGCAAGCTGCTTTTGCCGTTCATTATGATAAAATAGCAGTTTGATACGACTCGCCCCGGTCATTGAATTGCCCGCCTGCATCTGTTGGGTCAATCTGCTGCCAAAAGGTACTGAGCAGTTCCTCATAAGGCATCTTTTCAGGATCGAAAGTAATTTGCACTGCTTCCACATGGCCAGTGGTATTCGAGCATACCTCTTCATAGGTCGGATTTTCCGTATGTCCTCCCGTATAACCTGAAATGATATTCAGGATACCAGGGCGCTCATCAAATGGTTCCACCATGCACCAAAACATCCTCCTGCAAATGTTGCTAGTTCGGTTGCCATAGGATACCTCCCGTTTCTGTTCTAGTTCTATTTTTTCGTTTTCAGCAAAAATCAAGCGCTTTGCCTGTAATTGGAGGAATTAAATAAACAGCTTTGGTGTTGATTGTCCTGATTTAGTTATAGCATCATCTGTATCAGTGTTATTCATGCTTTCCAGAGGTAAATCCGGTGTCTCTTCCGTGTCTTCGCTATCGGACATGGTTCATGGTCATCCGGGCTTTCAGCATTTTCTTCTTCCTCTTCCACTTCCTCGTTTTCATTCAATGATTTCAGCAATTGCAGCATCATTGGCAGGTTTTTAAGCATTGGTCCATATTGCTGTATGACTGGTGCTGCAGATTGGACGGTTTTTAATACTTGTTGCACACTTCCCAATTTTTGTGAAAAACTGCTTATCTTATCAGGCGTTAGTAAACGCTGGGCATGGTTAGGAGTGAAAAAACTGCCGTAACCCATTTGACGTGTTATGCTGGGGCGGCCCTGGCGGGTAAAACCCCTGAGGATTTTGAAAATGATTATTGGGGTAGTGCTGGATTGGCCATACCATGTTGATCCTCCCCTTCCCTTCCATCATGGTCATTAAGATTAGTGTACGTGACAAATGCTCAAAAAGTGTAGGCTACTGTACCATAATGACGGAAAGTCCGAGTCTTAGAACAAAGAAGCCTTCGCCTATTAGGAAAGGCTTCATCATAAAATCAATCACTTGCTATATCTGAGGCAATAATAAAGCCGACAGAACCGGTAAGTATGATGCCAAATACCACAACAGAAAACCTAGTTTCCCCTCTTTCCCCTACTCTTTATACATTAAGTATACGTGATTCAGGGCTGTTCAGGCGATGGGCAGTTTGACGATTTCATGAAAACCCCCATAAGCACGGTCAATATTTCCCGGGCAACCGCAGGAATCTCCACTATCCTACATTCAGACTGTGAATAATGCTGAAAAAGCACACTTTATGTCCCGGTATGAAAAAATCTGCTGCCTAATCTATTGCTTGGTATGCTTCCCATAAATCATCAAAGACAGACAGTGCATTCGGAAAAGGACTGTTCCATTCCAGATAATTGCTGATCTCATGATAATCCGCAGATTGTTTAGGAAAGTCATGATCATAAAAAATCCAATCGGCCAGCCGGCTTTTATCGTCCGGCTCTTTTTTCCTCTATAAGTCAGTACAAAATGATAAAATGAACGCATCGTATTCCCCTTTGCTATTCATAGCCACTATTCTCCATAAACTTCTGATGTTCCTTAAGTTTTTTGCGATACACAGCCGCTGATAAATAAATGCTGATTTCGTAAAGGATAATCAGCGGAACAGCCACGACGAGCTGCAGAGCAAAGTCAGGCGGTGTAATCAATGCACCGATGATGACAAGGATTAAATAAGCATACTTCCTCGTCTTCCGCATAAACTCCGGCGTAAGAATTCCCAGCCGGGTTAGGAACATGGCGATAATTGGTATTTCAAAAACAGAGCAAATGGAATTACAATCCGGAATAACAGTTTGAAGTAACGGTCGTATGTAAAATTTCATTGAACATGTCATTATTCAATGATAGTAAAAAGGGTACAATCAGCTGAACAAAAATAATATATCCAAAAACAACGCCGATGATGAATAAATAAATATGATCGGTATATACATTAATGCTGTTATACGTTCCGGTTTCGTCAGGCCTGGTTTAATAAAAACCAGACTTGCAGAGTCAATATCGGCAATGTACCAACAACAGCGATTAATCCTGCCAGTGTAATGTAAACAGACACCAAATCGGTAAGACCGGTGACACTTAACTTAAAGGGCAAATCAGCAGCTATAAAATCATAAATTTCTTCTACATAAATAAAGCCGGCTGCAAAAAATAGAACAAAAACACCGCTGTAACGATCAGCCGGTTCCGTAATTCCGATAAATGCCCGACTACGTTCATTTCTTTTTCATTGTCCAATTGCTGTTCATCAGCCATTCGTTCACGCTCCCACTATGACGCACACAAAAGAAGATGTAAGGTTGCCCCTACACCTTTCTTATTCATTCGCTTATTTTGATGTATGGTCGTCTTTCCTGGAATCATCATCCGATACAATACCTTTGGTGGCATTTTTGAATTCTTTTAATGAGCTTCCAAACGCTTTACCGATTTCCGGAAGTTTAGACGGTCCGAAAACGATCAGCGCAATGATTAGAATTAAAATTAATCCTGGAATGCCAATATTGCCTAACCCCATCATCATCACTCCGCATGATTATTTGCTTTCATCGCCTTTAACTGCCTTTTTAGCTTCATTGACTTCATTGGAAACATCACCTGTCAAATCCTGAGCCGAATTCTTAAATTCTTTTAATGTATGACCTGCCGCTTTCCCAATTTCCGGCAATTTTTTTCGGGCCAAAATAACCAGTGCAATGACCAGAATAAGAATGAGTCCCGGGAATCCGATATTAGCCATTATAAACACCTTCTTATCATGTATGATATATGAACCAACGCGCACAAGAAAATCGTATTATTTGCACATCATCCTATGCTGAGTAAAGTGTAACACGGGAAACAGCTGCTGTACAACTTATAAACGTTTGCTACTTCATATTGACCGGGATAATTCATGTTAAAAAATGTCTCTCCAGCATTTGAGCGGGAAGTCCTTTATAGTCTGACACATACCGGACATTTATATGCCTGAACAATGTGCGCACTTTTCGCTGATCTCTGTCCAACAGATTCTGGATTTGCGGCAGAACTCGTTTTTTATATATGCCTGCCAGCGGGTGCATTTTTTCATTATACACCGGAATTACCGCATCATGGCTGCCAAGAGAATGCAGCAGCAGGCGGTAGACTTCCTGATCAATAAACGGCATATCACACGCGGCAAATGCGCACACATCTGAACTGGAATAATGCAAACCGGCCTCCATGCCTGCCAGTGGCCCCATATCTTTATACCGGTCACTAAACATATCCAATCCGAGGAATGTGTACTGGGCAGGTTCATTTGTAATGACCATTGTTTGCTGGCTGCATTTTTTTAATTCATCTGCACATGTGCGATGGATGCCTTTGTCTCAATTGGCAATAGCGATTTGTTTGTCCCCATACGGGACGATTTCCCGCCTGCGAGAATGATTCCGCTGACTTGCATGCCTTCACCTCCCCATTACATCCGGTCATATTGAAGGAAGTAATAATCATAAGGGTTTTTTCGTTTTGCACCCCCTTCTCTTTTACTGTCAGCTGCCAATTATCTTCTGCAAAGGCAGGGAAATAGGTATCCCCGGTAAAAGCCTCATCAATCAGTGTTATATACATCCGGTCTGCATGGGGAAGAAACTGCCTGAAGATATTCGCACCTCCAATGACGAATAGTTCCTCATCAGGACGCTCTTCATTCCGTTCAAGAACCGCATCAATCGTGTGGATAGCATCCACTCCTTCCGGGAAGCTGGACTGTTGGCGTGTCATGACAATATTTTCACGGTTTGGGAGTGGTTTTCCGATTGCTTCAAATGTCTTTCTGCCCATAAAGATAGTGTTACCGGTGGTTTTTGTTTGAAAAATTTCAGGTCATTCGGGAGATGCCATGGCAGATCATTCTGGGACCCGATCACCCGATTCCGGTCCATTGCTACAAGTAATGAAATCATTCGCTACAAACCTCCTTTCGAGTGTGTGTTCAAAAATGAGGATAAACCTCTTATACTGCAATTGGTGCTTTAATGGATGGATGCGGATGGTAATCTGTCAGCTTGAAATCATCCATATCAAAATCAAACACCGATTCCTTGTCCTTATTAATCTCAAGTTTCGGCAGTGGTCTGATGTCACGTCCAAGCTGTGTTTTCACCTGTTCCACATGATTCGTGTATATATGTGCATCCCCGAGCGTGTGAATAAATTCGCCTGGCTGAAGGCCACACTCATGCGCAATCAGCTGTGTAAGCAGCGCATAGCTTGCTATATTGAACGGTACTCCTAAAAATATATCGGCACTGCGCTGATATAATTGACACGACAGTTTTCCGTCCGCTATATAAAATTGAAATAGTGTATGACAGGGCGGGAGTGCCATGTTTGGAATATCTTCCGGGTTCCACGCTGTTACAATATGCCGGCGGGAATCGGGATTACTCCGTATGCCCTCCACTGTCTCCTTCAGCTGATCAATTGTTTCATTCCGGGATGTTTCCCAGGCGCGCCATTGTTTGCCGTACACATTTCCCAAATCCCCGAAACTTTCCGCAAATGATGGATCGTGCAGGATTCTTTCCTTGAATCGATCCAATTGATTCCGGTACTCTTCACGAAAAGCTATATCCTGCTGGCTTCGATTACCGAAATCAGTCATGTCAGGTCCATCATATTCATCACTTTCCACCCATTTCTTAAATGCCCATTCGTTCCAGATGTTATTGTTATGCTGCAGCAAATAACGTATGTTCGTGTCCCCTTTGATAAACCAGAGAAGTTCACTGGCAATTAGTCGGAAAGGGACTTTTTTGTTGTCAGAAGCGGAAATCCTTCGCTAAGATCAAACCGCATTTGCTGGCCAAAAACTGAATACGTTCCAGTGTTGGTTCGGTCCGTTTTTTCGTACCATTTTCTAGTATGTAGTTACATAAGTCCAGGTAACCCTGTTCACCTATTAACATATTGTACCCTCCATAAGAATTAAATCCAGATCCTGTGCAGGCGTTGCGATAGCACGTCGCGGTTTTAGCCTGCCGACGTACAGGACGGACGTACTAGTGCCGGTGACACTACACGAATTTAGCCTGTACGGACGATTCCACCTTTCCATATTGTAACACAATCGTTAACTCGCTGGCGCATAAACAAATTCACCTGCACATAAATCTTTTAAAAGCAAGTCACACATGAAAGGGGATATTTGCATGCTGAATGGTTCCGTTCAACATGTAGTAAAGCAATCTATTTTGTACAGCTACGTGTTAAGTCAGCCGTTTTCCGTTTATGTTGATGCATATCCTGCACTTCAAAATGAACAATTGCTTGAAGAGGAACAACTACAATTCGGACAGCATGGAGAAGCCGTTCGGATCCTGCAGCATAAATTAAACAGATTATCTTATTTCGATGACGAAATTGATGGTGAGTACAATGTATTAACGGAGCATGCACTAAAAAAGTTTCAGAAGGATCATCAAATCACGATTACAGGTAAAGCAAACCTGAAAACACTCCAAACAGTCGTTGACGAAGAGAAGAAGCAATACAAGGAACAATTAAACGAAATGTCCGATACCATCCATCCGGAAATGAATCCTTCAGACGTTAAAATCGTGCAGGAGGCACTGCAGTATTTTGGTTATTACGAAGGAAAATTGATGGTATTTATGGACCGCTTACTCAGAAGGCTCTGGAGATGGCGGAGGATAAATTCGGAATGGAGCTTGTCGATGATAACGCTCTGGCAGCCCTGTATGAACAGGAGCAGGAAGAACAGGAAAGCCAGCAGAAAGTGCAAGAGAGCAAAGCCGATCACGAGCAGGAAAGCAAGCAGCAAGCGCAAGAGAATGAAGCCGAATCTGAACAGGAAACGAAACAGGTCAAAGTAAACAATACTAATTATTCAAGGGCTGTTGAAGCTGCATACGCACAGGTCGGTACACCGTATGTCTGGGGCGGAGAGTCCCCATCCGGCTTTGATTGCAGTGGATTTATCCAATACATTTTTCGAATGGAAGATATCACACTCCCTCGAACTGTCAGTGATGTGTGGAATTTTACAGTACCCGTCAACAAGCCATCCGTCGGTGATCTTGTCTTTTTGAAACATATAAACCAGGGCCGTCCCATATGGGGATTTATGTTGGCGATAATAAGTTTATCCATGCAGGAGAATCACGTGGTGTCGAAACCAGCAAACTGGGAAATTCCTACTGGAAACAGCGATTCCTTGGGGCAAGAAGAGTTCAGTAATTTATTGGAATAAATCCACCTTTACCGCAAATAATAACGGTATAAAAGAGAAAGGTGGGATGAAACAATGACTGGCCTAATCGTTAAATTACTCGTCTGCCCAATCGGATTATATGCTGCATCATGGCTCTTTCCTAATGTCGACTTTGGCTACTGGTATCAGCCGATCATCCTTGGTGTTGTTTTGGCATTTGTAGGATATTTTATGGAAAAATGATGCTGCGGGAAGAGACAAACTGGCTGAGTGTTGGATTAGATTTCGTGGTCACCGCGTTAATTGTATACTTTGGTTCTATGTTACTGGCTGATACGGCCGTTACATTCTGGGGAGCTGTTTTAACTGGAGCATTACTTGGAATAACGGAGATCTTCCAGCACAATTGGCTCCTGAGCAGCGACCGAGTAAAAACCGTACAGGAGTGAAAATAAACGAGCAGGAAAGCTTCATATGCTTCCTGCTCGTTTTTTCATAAACCAACGTTCTGTCCTTCTATCATGGGTAAATGGCGGAAAGGTTGTCAGATGTCTTTTATTCTCAACCCGTATCGTCTGGTCGGCTTTGGTTATCTTCTTTATCTTTTTCCTCTCCTCCAGAGTTTTCTCCGTTATCACCATCTTTATTTCCCTTTTCACTGTTATCTTGATCTTCTGTATTTCCGTCAGAACCATTATCCTGATCCTCTCCTTCATCCGGATTGGATTCTTGATTATCTTGCTCTTGAGAATCTTTATCTTGCTCTTGAGAATCTTCATCCGTCTGGTCGGTCTTATTCTCTTCCGGATCTTGGTTCTTTTGTTCATTTTGATCCTGTTGTTCTTCATTCTGCTGTTTTTTCTGTTCTTCGACTTGCTGGTCCTTTGGTTCTTTATGTTGATTTTGATTCCTCGGTTTCTTCTGTTCTTGTTCCTCACGATTTGGTTCTTGTTCGTTTTCCTCTTCTTGTTGAACAGGCGGTTCAAATTCCTTTTGATCCGTATGATCATCCTCTTGTTGCTCATCATCGACCGAACCGGAGATTGTTGGCTGTGCCCCTCGGACATACAATGTACCACCTGATTCTCCGACTGAATCCGGTCTTTTGAAATCCGGCGTTTCCGAATCAGACAGATTTTCCATTAACACTTGAAAAATTTCTTTTGCTATATCCTCTGACCCGTCATAACGAATATAATGAACGTCGTCTCCATCTTTCAATTTCGGATAACCGGTCCAAACTGCAGCCGTGTACTGTGTTGTATAACCGGTAAACCACGAATCGAGCAAACCATCTCCAATATGATATTCTTGTCGCAATGGCTCCGGAATGTTTGTTGATCCCGTTTTACCTGCTACCGGAATACTGGGTATGTTAGCACCAGTACCCGTTCCGGAAGTGATAGCTGTTTTGAGCATGTTAGTAATCATATAAGCTGTATAGTCATGCATGGCCTGAACCGGCTCATGTTCAGGCTTCTTCTCTTTTCCATTTTGAAAGACAATTTTCTTTACAGCATATGGGGTATGATAAACCCCTTCGTTTCCAAATGCTGCATAGGCGCCGGCCATTTGCAATGGAGTTACGCCTGTGGAAAGGCCTCCTATTGCAGCAGCTTCAGGAATCGGTTCCTCGAGTTCAATTCCAAGCTGTTCCGCAAATCCTGCCGCTTTTTCCTTTCCGACAACCTGAAACGTCTTTAACGCAGGAATATTTCGCGACCACGCCAGAGCCCTTCGTATGGTCATTGACCCCCAATATTCCCCGTCCCATTCGTTGATCGGTGTTCCATCACTGTAAGAATAAGGTTCATCCACGATCGAATGACTCGTTGACCAATTCAAGTGTTCAATCGCCGGACCATAATCAATAATCGGCTTAAACGTTGAGCCGGGAGGATTTTTCCTCAGCACCGTAGTTGGTATCACCGATGGAAAGAAAATCTCTTCCCCCGCCGATGGCTTGAATGGCCCCCGTTTTCGTATCAATTAGGGAAATTCCCGCTTCAAATGCCTTGTCAGGATAATTGATTTTATCCGAAGTCAAAAGATCATAGACTTCTTTTTGTGCATCGGTGTCCAGGGTCGTGTAAATTTTCAATCCGCCTTGATAAAACTGTTGATCCGAGACAATTTTCCTTTCGTTTACTAACTCATGATACACCCGGTCAACAAACGCTTGATAAGGTCGATCCTTGTTATTAATAACCTTTTTTTGTTCTTGAACAAGTTTTTTAACGGGAATTGATTCTGCTTTTTTTGCTTGATTCTCCGAAATGGCACCGGTTTCTACCATTGCCTGCAAAACTTGATCCCGACGGTCGGTCGCTCTATCGGGATGTTGAAATGGATCATAATAACTTGGTGCATTCGGTAGACCCGCAAGTAAGGCCATTTGCGATACGTTTAACCCGGACAAATCTTTCGTACCAAAATAAGTTGTCGATGCCGTTGCCAGACCATAAGCTCCGTTGCCGAAATAAATATTGTTTAAATACATTTGCAGGATTTCATCTTTTGAATACTTTTGTTCCAGCTTTATCGCCAAATAGGCTTCCTTTATTTTACGAGTCAATGTTTTTTCGGGCGATAATATCGTCCTTTTCACGACCTGTTGGGTAACTGTGCTTCCCCCCTCAGAGCCCCATCCGCTTTCGATATTTGCCATGAGTGCACCGAAAATCCGATAGATATCGACCCCGTTATGTTGATAAAACCGTCGATCCTCAATAGAGGTTACAGCCTCTATCATCTGGTCCGGAACGTTTCCAATATCGACCTTCAACCGATTTTGTTCCTTGAACAGCGTTGTGACAAGTTCCCCGTCTTGATCGTAAATTTGTGACGAGAAAGGAGTTTGCAGCTTCTCCGGGGTTAACTCCGGCGCACTCATAATGATTGAAACCACCCACACCCCACAAGCTATCAATACGAGCGAAATTGCAATAAGACAATATAGAATAATCCTCTTAAAAAAGTTTTCTATTTTTGTTTTGGTTTATTTTCCCCTTTTCTCCGTTCCATACGAGAGCTGTATTCATCCGACATCGAACATTCTGCCTCCCAAATGTTTCTTCTCTATCCGGTCAATTATATGCATCTTTTTCGTAATGTAGCATCAATTTCTTAAAAAATGACATTTAACAAGATGTTCAATCTATTCACAATCCAATTCCCAAAGAAAAATAAACTGTATGGTAGCAGTAATGAAATTAATGTGCGTGAATTACGTTGCATTTAAATGGCGTCGTAGTCTATGGTAGTAGTTACGTTGTAATTTTGATCCCGTTATTACGGTAAATGGCCCAATAATAATAGAGATGTTTTGACATACGCAATCGACAATAATTATTTCACTTACGACAATTATTATTGTCAAAATGATTATTATCGTATACACTATATTATTAGATCAAAAGAATTGAAGGTGATGAGGTTTGAGAAGTCGCTTAAAAGAGCTTCGGGCACGTGCAGGCTATAACCAAACCCAGCTCGCGAAACGCGCTAAGATATCCAGACAAACAATAAGTTTAATCGAACGCGGAGAATATATGCCTTCACTTTTAATTGCCGTTCGTATTGCTCGTATTTTTAATGAGCCTGTTGAAAATGTATTCCACTTTGAGGAGGAGGAGTTATAAATGAAACTTATATTGCGATTTGTTATTGGTGGATTTGTTGGTTTTTGTCGTGTATGCTTTGATGAACTTTTCTGAGGTTAATTTTGCTGGAGAAATAACTGTAATCAGCTTAATTGCAATCTCTACCTTCCTAATAGCTATGAGTGTTTTTCGGTTTCAAAAGATTAAATCGCTTAACACACAAAACTTTGGCGGCGATCAAGAAGATAAAGTTGAGGCTAGAAAGTATAAAATGTTTGCAGATTATTCCTTATATGCAAATTCCAGTTTCGTTCTTATCCTTATGTCATTTGTATTGCTAGTTATTAATTGAAAATATCTGTTGGTGATTCGGAATAAGTAAATAGGGAAAGAGGGGAGCCATCGGAGACTTCCCTCTTTTCCAAGCTTCTTGCTGATTTTCAATGAATATGAACTACCTACTTTTAGAGTGTGTTCCCCCACTCCAGGAAAAATTGCTGCAGATAACTTTCCATAAACTGGTGGCGTTTGGCAGCAATCTGTGTTGCGCTGTTTGTGTTCATCCTGTCTTTTAACTTCAGCAGCTTGTCATAAAAATGTTGGACAGATGTGTTTTCTTTCTCTTCATCGTTGTCATGCCAAATGCACTGTCCATTCGCCCCGCCATAAGCCAACGTCCGTGCAATACCAATGGCCCCTATGGCATCCAATCTGTCTGCATCCTGCACTATTTTCCCTTCCAATGTGTCCGGTATCCTGCCTTTACGGAACGAAACATCTTTTGCGGCATCTTTCATACGCTGGATCTGTTCACCAGTACAATCAATCGAATATAAAAATTCTTCCAGCTTCCGAATCGCCTTTGTAGAATCGGAAAATAATTTTTCATCGCCGATATCATGAATCCATGCAGCAGCTTCACAAATAAACGGGTCTGCCCCCTCTTTTGCCGCTAGTTCACTTGCCGTGCGGGCAACCCGCTGCATATGAAAAAATCGTGTCCTGTACTGTCATCCTGAAAAATACTGTGGGTATAATCACGGATATTTGCTAATTTCCTGGTCGTATCCATTAAAACAATCCTTTAATCTTTCCGTCTTTATCGACATCCATGTTTAATGCGGCAGGTTTTTCAGGCAGCCCAGGCATGGTCATCATGTTTCCTGTGAGAACAACGATAAAGCCAGCACCGATCGATGGCCGCAGTTCCCGAATGGTTATGGTGAAATTTTCCGGACGTCCGAGCAGTGCCGGGTCATCTGACAGGGAGTATTGTGTTTTGGCCATGCAGACGGGAAGGTTTCCCCATCCTTCCTGTTCATAATATGCAAGCTGTTTTTTAGCTTGTGGTGACAATTCGATATCAAGTGCACCGTACACGTTTTGGGCTATTTTCCGTATTTTGGTTTCCAGTTTCTCATTGGTGTCGTATACATAGTTCGGTTTTCCTTCAGCAGGACCGGCAATCGCCATAACTTTTTCAGCAAGTTCGATACCGCCCACTCCGCCGTGCGCATAAACGTCTGTCAATGCCACATCGGCGCCATGGGATTCGCACCATGACTTTACAAAATCGGTTTCAGCCTTTGTATCTGTCGGGAATTGGTTGATTGCTACAACAAACGGAAGCCCGAACGAATCGATTGTTTCCATATGTTTCTTCAGATTGTCCATTCCTGCTTCCAATGCCTGGATATTTTCCTCTTTCAAATGGTCACGGTGAACGCCGCCATGCATTTTTAACGCACGGACTGTCGCGACGATAACGACTGCACTTGGGTTGATGTCCCCGGCACGGGATTTGATATCAAGAAACTTTTCTGCACCCAGATCCGCACCAAAGCCAGCCTCAGTTACTGCGTAATCACCTAGCTTGGCCGCTGTTTTAGTAGCCATTACACTGTTGCAGCCATGGGCAATGTTAGCAAATGGTCCCCCGTGAATAATGGCTGGCGTATTCTCAGTTGTCTGCACCAGGTTCGGCTTAATGGCGTCTTTAAGCAAAAGGGAAAGTGCGCCTTCTATATTCAGATCCTTCACCGTAACTGGTCTTTCATCATATGTAAAGCCAATGACAATGTTTGCAAGACGCTCTTTCAGGTTATCAAGACTTGTTGCCAGACAAAGGATGGCCATTATTTCGGACGCGACTGTTATATTGAACCCGTCTTCTCTGGGAACCCCCCGCAAAGGACCACCCAGCCCGACAACAATTTGCCGCAATGCCCGGTCATTCATATCCATAACGCGTTTCCACTCCACACGGCGAGGATCAATATTCAATTCATTCCCGCGGTGAATATGATTGTCAATGATGGCAGACAGCGCATTGTTTGCCGTTGTAATGGCGTGAAGATCACCTGTAAAGTGCAGATTGATGTCCTCCATCGGCAGTACTTGGGCGTATCCCCCACCAGCTGCTCCGCCTTTCAGCCCCATAACAGGACCAAGCGACGGTTCGCGAAGGGCAATGAGCGCTTTTTGGCCAAGTTTTTCAAGCGCCTGACCGAGTCCGACCGTTACCGTTGACTTCCCCTCCCCGGCAGCTGTCGGATTGATGGAGGTGACCAGCACAATTTTCCCGTCTGGTTTGTTGTCCAGTTTATGCAGCAAGTCATTCGAGAGTTTGGCCTTTGTATGGCCATATGGTTCCCAATCCGCTTCTGTTAAATCCAAGTCTTTGGCAATATCCCCAATAGGTTTCAAAGTGGCTTCTTGTGCTATTTCAATGTCCGTTTTCATACTGCGCGCTCCCTCCCCTTTTGTTAGTTCCAGTGTAACGCATTTACACCTTTTTTACATAAAAAATTAAAACATCTTTTAACCGCTTTCATTTCTATTACAGCAATATGTATAAAAACAATCGAATCAGGGTAAATTCTTGACTGAGGTTCTAAAATAAGCTATATTAGACACAAGCAATGAAGATGTATGGATTCATGAAGGACAGGCAGCTTCCAGTGGAAGTGGATGCATCAAGTAATCCATTACTTCTGTGGCAGGCTGTTTTTTGTATTCCATGTATCTGATTTGTATTAACACGTTTTACGTGAAAGGTTTTAGGAGGAAATTTATAATGGAAAATGGCGTAGTAAAATGGTTTAACGCAGAGAAAGGCTATGGCTTCATTCAAGTGGAGGAAGGAAATGATGTATTCGTACATTATTCCGCAATCCAAGAAGAAGGATTCAAAACACTGGAAGAAGGCCAGGACGTTTCGTTTGATATCGTTGAAGGTGACCGTGGCCCACAGGCTGCAAACGTAGTTAAAAAATAACGTGTAACGAAACCATATATAAAAAGCGGCAATCCTAATCTGATTGCCGCTTTTTTTGATGCTGTTCATTGTGTTCATTGCTTTTCCATAAGGGTTCTGTTTCCCTCACGTCGCTCTCGTTAAGGCTTTTTCCTCGCTTGGTATCCGCACCCTCAATAGCAGCAAATGTAAAATCGGAAATAGAAAAGCAGTCAGCTGGGCACCTATTAAAAGCGGAATGACAAACAATTCCACTGCCACAATCACATAGTTTGGATGCTTTATATACCTGTATGGCCCCTTTTTGATGACCGTCACTCCAGGAAGTACAATTATTTTTGTATTCCAGAAGCGGCCGAGCGTATGCATGCACCATATCCTCCCCGCCTGCATCAGCAAAAACAGGCAGAGGAGAAAGTAATTAAGCTGTGCTGCATGTGACTGGGGGTTTAAAGATACTTCTGTTATTGCTGATGCAAAAACAAGCAATGGAGAAGAACAAACCATTTGTAATGTTTTTCCCCTTTTTCAATTCCACCCATGCTTTTCATCCATTTTTCATTTCGTCTGGCAATATACAATTCACCAAGCGTTGCATGATAACTGCCAAAATAAAACCCATATCCAAGTCGTCAATGTTCATTCCACTCCAATAACAATAATTCTGAACTGAATCCCGGTCCTAGAGCCGATACAATACTTAGCATTTTCTCCGGTATATCCTCCTTCATCCATTCATAAAGCACATAGAGTACCGTAGCTGATGACATATTGCCATGCTCCCGAAGAACGCCATGCGAATGCATGAATTTTGCTTGTGGTGCCTGCAGTACTTTTTCCATTGCCTCCAGCACTTTTTTTCCCGCCGGGGTGTGCGATAAATGAATGGATATGGTGATAAGATAATGGAAAATCAGCTAGAAAAGTTTCGATATGCTTTTTCCAAAATGATCGCACCTGTGCAGGAATGCTTTTGGTGAAAATGACCTCCATTCCCCTGTCCGTCATATTCCACCCCATAACGGAATGGCTGTTTTTCTTTGTGGCAGAACTTGTTTGGAGAATTTGTGGTTTCGGTTTGGAATGGTTGACAGCCGATCGCCAGCTGGATTTCTCACCCATAAGCAAAGCGGCCGCCGCCCCGTCCCCAAAAAGAGCGGAACCGACTATATTACTTTTGCGCAGGTCATCTTTCTGGAATGTAAGACTGCATAGTTCACAGCAGACAAGGAGCACATTTTTATCCGGATGTGCGCTAATCCAGTCAGAAGCACGCGATAAGCCAATGGCCCCACCCGCACAGCCAAGTCCCCATAAAGGCATCCTTACAACATCTTCCCGAAACGGTCGTTCATTCATGATATATGTATCAATAGATGGCGCTGCAATACCAGTACTGGAAACAAAATAATCATGTCGATTGCTTCGTATGGAATGGTTTCATTTAACAAGTGATCATTCGTCAGACAAGCGTCGATTGCCTTAAGTGAAAAGGTTTGTGCACATTGATGATACAAATCATTCTTCTCTTCAAACGTGTGATCATTTTGCAGCCATTCCTGATCAACGACAAATTGTCTTCTGTCAATTTGTGCATTGTCAAAGACAGGCAACAGCCGATCAATCAGCCGTGACGCCGACTTATCAAAAACGTTGCTGATAAACGACTTGACAGAATGCTGCGGCATATCATACGGAGGTATTCCCAATCCAATTGACCCTATCAACCATACCCATCCCCTTTCGTTAGTAAGCAGCTAGAAAATAAATTGTTGTAATATCTTACCGGCAGCACTGGCCTATAAGATGCTACTGCCATTTTTGTTTCTTAGTCTGGTTGATTTCAGCAAAATTATTACACAATTTTTTAAAGGCTGTTTTCTAAAACTGTTGCTTTTCCCGCAGGAGTCGACTGCCCTCCGCCATACAGCGAACTTTGCGAGCGAGGAGGCTCAGCGCGAGCCCGCGGCAAAGAAGACACTGCGAAAGCGACCAAAGGAAGCTTGATCAGATGTCGCACTTGTACCCGGAGTGGTGAAAGCGTCAGCCTGAAGTGGAAATCAAACGCAATAACCTAATTGTTCGTATTTTAAAGGTAATTCACTCGGTCATTTAAGGATTAGGAAATGAGATCGATTATAAAAAACAAAACCAGACAAGTGGCCTTCCCTCGTCTGGTTTTGCTTTGTTATAGATTTAAGACTGTTTCGCACCAAAATACTGATAATAGTTCGTTTGGATAAATCCATTAAACAGTTTTCGTTTTTGGTTGCTTGTTGACCGTATTCGTTCTCAAACCTGTCGAACGCTGTCAATATATACACGCTCCAGGAAGGGTAGTTTTTCATGATACGGCCGAGGTGCTGACAAATATCCGCTGCTGCCTCCTGATCACCAATGCGCTGTCCATATGGAGGGTTGCCGATTAAATAACCATTCTCTTGCTGGATAGAAAGGTCCTTCACATTCATCTGTTTCCAGCTGATTAAATCCCCAAGTCCGGCTTCCATGGCATTCTCCTTTGCGGCAGAGGCCATGTTGTGATCGATATCCGTTCCGGTAATGGCAAGTTCCTGATCATAATCAGCCTTATCTTCCACTTCTTCAAAGGCTTCATTCCAGTGCTTATTTCTAATCCATCCCCAATCCTCGGAAGCAAATGAGCGGTTGAAACCAGGGGCAATATTCTGCCCGATAAGTGCTGCTTCAATCGGGATGTTCCCGAACCACAGAATGGATCAAGCAGCGGATAGTCAGGTTTCCAGTTGGTTAAAAGAATCAGTGCCGCTGCCATCGTCTCTTTTAGAGGTGCTTCACCCTGGCTTACGCGATAGCCCCGCTTGTGCAGTCCTGTACCGGATGTGTCAATGGTCAGCGTGGCTTCATCTTTATGAAGGGCCACTTCCACTTTAAACAAAGCACTGGTTTCAGGCAAATTGCCAGCAACCCCGTATTTCAGCTTCAGCCGTTCGGCAATTGCTTTTTTTACAATGGCCTGGCAATCGGGGACACTGTGCAGCTCTGATTTGACCGATTTACCTGAAACAGGAAACTTTCCATCCTCCATAATAAAATTTTCCCATGGTAATGCTTTCGTCTTTTCGAAGAGTTCGTCAAATGTCACGGCTTGGAAACGGCCAGCCTGTAATTTAACACGATCAGCACTTCTCAGCCACAGGTTGCAGCGTGGGATGGCACTGATTGGTGCATCA
Organism: Lentibacillus juripiscarius JCM 12147; assembly: GCA_001311805.1. Next base: position 51,326 of record BBCA01000006.1, read on the forward strand.
AATGTTACTTTTCCATTATCGACTTCCACTTCATAACCAAGTTGTTTTACTTCACTGGCCACCACTGATTCAAGTCCCATAGCAGCTGTAGCGGTTAATGTCACTTGTTGAGCCATATAGACGTTCCTTTCATTTCCAATGTAAAAGCAGTGATAGTTTACCACATTCTTGAGTAATGAACAAAATCGCACTAGAAGCATGTGTGCAAACCCGGGCTTTTTGAACAACCTCCAGACAAATCTGCCAAAATTAAAAACCCTTTCCGGCTGCGTTACAGTCAGAAAGGGTTTGTTCGGTTATATACAGGACCATTGAATACTCGATAAGCCATGTTCTGTTCCGCTGCACTTCTGCGGTGGTCAGCCTTGTACAGCGGTCGTAATCATCTATCTACAGACATGTTTCCAATGCCTGTCCCTTTTTCGGTTCATTTTCCTAATCAAGGATGCCCCTACCTATTTTTGGGTTGCTCACTCGTGGGGTTTACCGCGTTCCACCCGGATCGTTTCCAATCCGGCTTCGTCACTGTGGCACTTTCAAGTGTAGTCATCCATGTCATAGGAGTTAGGACTTTCCACTGCCGTTAGCCGTTTTGGCTACCTTGACTTATGATTTCGTCAAGCACGAACACTACAGGCATCGCAGCCTGTGTGAGCATGGACTTTCCTCTGCATAGAATCCTATACAGCGATTACGTGAGTATTCAATTACAATCTATGTATAGTGTAGCATATATTTTACGATATTTCACTGGTAATGAGAACCAGTTTTTATGAATCAGCGTATTTTTTACCAAATACGGCTTTTTCCAGGTTGGATACTCGTTTTAAAATATCGTAATTGACCTGATGATTCGGGGCTGCTGCCCGGCTTTTTGTCTGATCGGACTGTTTCTGCAGCCGCTCATTTTCCTGACGCAGTTTATCTATTTCCTGCTGAAACGCTTCATAGTCCTGAATGATTGTATCTAGGAATTCATCGACTTCTTCCTGGTGATAGCCACGCATTGCCGTTTTAAATTCTTTTTCCAGAATATCTTTCCCCGTCATTTGAATGCGGTCCGTATTCATTTCACAGTCACCTCTGTATAACAGTTGATTTTCTATTGATTCCATTCGCGGGCGGACATGCTCATTTTCATTGTACTGACAGCTCTCTTAATTTATGCATTCTGCTTAAGTCCCTTTATCAGTATAACATGGATAGAAATGTTTTCCTATAGAAGTATGATGGTTAGAAAAACTTGGCTTTTTCTCCAAGTCTTTAGTGAAAGGCTTCGTTTTAACTTTAAGGTCAACCATAATTTATACTTTCCGGACGTACAAAAGAAGCCGACCCATGTCAGCTTCCTCCTTGGCTTGCGTCCATATCGTCAGATCGGAATGAAAATGGCAGCAGTTCTTCCATTGTCAGTGTTTTCACATCGTTATGTGCGTTCGTCAAATGTATGTTCAGACCACTGTCAAAAAACTCACTCATGACCTGCCGGCAAGAACCGCACGGCGGGACGGGGCGCGCTGTATCAGCGGCGACAGCCATCTCGAGAAATGAATGTTCTCCATCGGCAACAGCCCTGAAGATAGCCACCCGCTCTGCGCAGCAGCTCACTGGATACGCGGCGTTTCGATGTTGCACCCGGTATATACCTTGCCGGAAGCAGTTTTTACCGCAGCACCGACAGGGAATTGGGAATAAGGGACATAAGCTTTTGCGAGCATATCTTTTGCTTTGGCAATCAAATCATTGCGCTGCATACCGGACTCTCCCCCTTTACACTGAAATGGAAACTAATTATAAAAGAATACCTGTTACTTGTAAAGCTTTCAATCCTCCTCCAGCTCGTCCAGGAGTTTATCGAGGATGAAATGGATGGAGTGATTCAGCTCCATATAACGTTTCCGCTTCACATCTACATAAAAACTGTGCATCATCAATAATTCCATGTTTTCTTTAGTGGATGTTACTTGCTGGGGATGCAGATTGACGTGACGCTGTTTAACGGCATACAGTGCATGATCTTCCCAGTCCTTCAGGAGGTTATAAATGGGTTCTGTATATGTTTTTACCATTTGGAAAAACGCTTTATCCTTTCTGCTTTCCGGCGGCTTATTCGCATTGTAGATTTCTTCAAGCTTATTCAAATGGTATTGAAATTGCTGTGTCTGCTGTAATAGTTCCATACTGAAATCCTGCCTTTTTCTTTACTAATCCCTGCAGGAAATAGTGTATCATTTTAGCATCAGAAATGCATGCATCTGTCAGCATATTAGGATGATTGCTTTACTTCTTCGGTGAAGTCAGCGTTATCGGATGGGGACGGATAATTAGCATCTTGCGTTTGTACGTGTGTTTTTACCAGTTTTTCTATCCTGAATTGAGCCCGGCTCAGTTCATCTTTATTGGTTCGGAATTGGTCCCTGACACTGTTATCTGCTGCCATGGCGATTTTGTTCCATGAGTCGCAGCTGATCAGCCATCCCCCGTTATAGCATCTGCAAAAATGTTGCTTATCGGTCCCTTCGCTCATTCCCCTGGGCAATCTTATTTCTGTCATCCGTTTCACCTTCCCTTTCATCAGTTACTCATTACTTCGGCGAAAACCTGCCCTTCCCTGCCTGCTCGACAAAACTAGAAGAATAATGGCAAAACCAGTGTATATTCGCTCGACCTCAGGCAAACTAACAAGGAAAGGAGGGTAACAGGATGGAAAACAAACCGTCACAACAAAAACAAACAAACATCACCAGAAGAAAGAAAACCGCACCCGGGACAAAATTGGATGGACCTAACCGGCCGTCCACGTAAATTGCTATCTGTAAAAATCGGCATTCGCTCATCATTTGCGAATGCCGATATATATTTCCGTCATGTTGAGTCAGGTGTGAAGACGCCTTTAAGATGACTATATGCGTATAATAGTTTTCTTCTGTTATAAAAAGACTTTTTATTCCGGAATCAGGCTTAGCGGATATTGGATTGGTCCATTTTCGTTTAACCCCCCTGATTTTGTGCCAGTCCTTGCGAATAATATCCTGATGGGTTATGACAGGATAGACAGACCTTAAAAAGGGGCTTTCTCGAAAGGACTGTGAAAAACTGTTCATAGTCACGACGAGATCCGGTGTGTTCCCTCGTCAGCACAAAATCAAGCAGCGAATCATATACAGCTGGATGAAACACGATGGAAGCAATCCGTTTGCCCATGTCTATCCGTTTATTGATATTCGTGAAATCATGAACAAAGCTCCATAAAGCCTTCCGAACCTGTCGGGAAGGAGAACGGCATTTAACAATAGCATATCCTGCAAAAGGTATGGCAGACGCATAAAATGCGATACTGAAAATAATCCTGTTTGATGACCGGAGAATGGATAACATTTTGTTCATTAATAATCAAAGCAGTCATCAGACGGTTCCGGTCACTGTGCTTCCAAAAGTAATCCCATTCTTTTTTCATGAAACGTGATACACGAAATCGGGATAATAGATGGAACAATGGCTGGTTGTAGTGGATGGACAGTGCGTAAGTAAGCAGTTGTGGGTATGCATCTGAAAAAATGAGCCAATTTGCCCGTTCGTATGTCATGAAGAGACGGTTACGCTGTTTAGTGGACAGTATTTTTCGGAACGGCGACAAGTGAAGATCTGTCATATTCCAGCCGGCATTACGGGACACCATGCTGGCCAACAAAGCCCATTTCATTTCAGGGTATTGCATGTAGAAGTTTTGATAGGCCTTTGTCCGGGAAATGTTATCCGCGTTATGCTTTTTCGTTTCAGATAGTATATAATGAAGGTGTTCGTCCTTGGTTTCGCGCATGAGAGTGACCTCCAAACAAGGTTTATAGTCAATAAAGGGTTTTTTGATATGATACAGTAACATGCGGAGGGAGTATACATGCACTATCCAAATGGAAGAAAGAACAACCATACTTACAAGACCTTGTCGATTGCAAACCGGGCCCAGGGATTCAGCAACCGGGGCATGACACTTGAGGAAGATATCAATGCAGCTAATACTTATTATCGTGACATGGACAAAGCAGTTATTCACAAAAACCGACCCCCATTCAGGTGGTCAATGTCCATTATCCGAAGCGAAGTGCTGCCGTCATTACAGAAGGCTATTTCAAACAGCCTTCTACGACTGATTACAACGGTATTTACCGCGGAAGGCATATTGATTTTGAAGCAAAAGAAACCAAAATAAAACACGATTCCCGCTTGCGAATATTCATGAGCACCAGATCAGGCACATGAAATCGATAGCGAAACAGGGAGCGGTTTGTTTTCTTATTATTCGATTCTCAGCCTATGAGGAGACCTATTATATGCCGGCTGAGGTGCTATTCCGATACTGGGATGCTCAATTTAACGGCGGAAAGAAATCCATTCGTTACGAAACGATCGTAAAAGAAGGATATCTAGTACCATTTCACTACCAGGCAAGGGTAAATTATCTGGCAGTTATCGATAAGCTTTATTTTAGATTGGAGGAGAATGAGCAATGGCAGAAAATGGCCAATCTCGTACAGCAAGAAGGAAACAAAAAAAAAGCGTCCAAAAACCATTGTGGAAAAAAAAATAGCATTATGGACTATCGTTGCTATGCTGGCAATCGGAATTGGTGTCGGTGCCCTTTTCACCTATTATATTGCCACCGCACCGGATATTGATGCATCTAAAACTGGATACACCGTTTTCATCGAAATTATATGACAAAGATGGCGAGTTGTTTGCCGATTTAGGCAGGAAACAGCGAACGAAGGTTGAATTTGATGATTTGCCGCAAGTGCTGATTGATGCTGTGACCGCCACCGAAGATGCCAGGTTTTTTGATCACCCAGGTATTGATGTATGGCGAATTGGCGGAGCAGTAGTCGCCAATATAACAGATGGGTTCGGATCTGAAGGTGCCAGTACTATTACCCAGCAGGTTGTCGAGAAGTCATTCCTGTCACCAGAGAAAAAATCAGTCTTAAAGTTCAGGAAATGTGGCTGGCATTGCAGCTGGAACGGAAATATTCCAAAGAGCGCATACTGGAAATGTATTTAAATAAAATCTTTTACGGCAACCAGGCCTATGGCGTCGCAAAAGCTGCGGAGGTCTATTTTGGGAAAACAGATCTGAATGAATTGACACTGCCTGAAGCTGCCATTCTTGCCGGATTGCCTCAGCGCCCTACTGCATATAATCCGTTTAAGAACCCGGATTTAATGAAAGACCGAATGAACACTGTTCTGCATTTGATGGTCGAGCATGGAAAAATAACGGAAAAAGAAGCAGAGGAAGCAAGACAGGTAGATATTCCTTCCCTTCTTACAGATGAAAAGCCCGATTCGACTAAATACCAGGCATTTGTGCAGCAAGTAAGGAAGGAAGTCGAGCAGAAGGTGGATGGCGCTGATATTTACACGGATGGGTTAAAAATTTATACAACCATCGATACTGATGCACAAGAACATGTCGAATTTTTACTGTCGGACAGTGAAGATAATCCAATCAGCTATCCTGAACCTGTTGTTAATCCAGATAGTGATGAAGGTGAAAAAGTAGGGGCGGAAGCCGGGATGACAGTGCTGGATACGAAAACGGGTGCCGTTCGGGCAATCGGCGGAGCTCGTAATGGACTGGAAAGTCAAGGATTTAATCATGCAACGCAAATGGAGCGGCAGCCCGGTTCAACGTTTAAACCAATTATGGATTATGGCCCTGCGATTGAAAATATGCAGTGGTCCACCTATCATCAGCTGAATGATGATGGTCCATATGACATTGCAGGAAGCGGCGGAAAGCAAATTGAAACGTGGGCTGATTCCTACTTTGGGTGGGTCACAGCAAGGTATGCCCTGCAGCAGTCACTCAACGTCCCTGCTGTAAAAACATTCGAGGAAGTCGGCCAGAAAAATGCAAAAGCATTTGCTGAAAAGTTGGGAATTGGGTTTGGGGACAATAACGTTAAGCTGACAGATGCCATTGGTGGGAATATTGGCACGAACCCACTGGAACTTGCTGGAGCATACCGCGCTTTTGCCAACGGAGGCATTTATAATGAGCCGTATACAGTGACAAAGTTGAATTTCCGGAAAGTGGAAAAACCGTTAACCTGAAGCCGGAACCTGAAGCGGTCATGTCCGATTCCACGGCATATATGATTACGGATATGCTTAAATCGGTCGTTCAACAAGGGACGGGTGAACTGGCCAATATCCCTGATCTTCCGATTGCTGGAAAACGGGAACCACAACCAGACCTGATGTCGAGGGCTCCCCTGACGCGTGGTTCAGTGGTTACAGCACAAATTACACGATATCAGTCTGGACCGGTTATGATAATAATAACATTGGCTTGCAGGGTGCAGAGACGAAGATTCCGCTCACTTTGTTCAAACATACAATGTCTGAACTGTCAAAAGGTATGGAGACACCCGACTTTACTAAACCAGATTCAGTAGTTGAAGTTGCCGTTGAGGAAGGCTCAAGGCCGGCAAAACTGCCAAGTGACTATACACCGGAATCGCAAATCGTTACGGAACTGTTTGTTAAAGGAACAGAACCAACGAAAACATCAGATAGATATGATCAGCTGGACCCTGTTAAAGACTTGAAAGCAACATTTGATAAAGAATCGAATTCCATTCAGGCAGAGTGGAAATATGACACGGAACAAGAAGTTTCATTTAAAGTAAGTGCCAGTGTTGATGGAGGGCAAAAGCAAGAATTGTCATCAACCGAAGAAACGTCGATTGAAATAGCCAATGTGGAACCAGGTACAGAATATGAAATCCAGGTTGTTGCAGCCAGCGGTAAAACAGAAGGTAATACAAGTGAGCCAGCAACAACAACCGTAAAAGTTCCGGAAGACATGGAAGACGACGAAGATGAGGAAGAAGATGGCGACGAAAAGGAAAATGAAGGAGGAAATATCCCAGCGATTGGTTCTCTAAGTGCAAAGCCGATACCGTCTGAAGTAGCTATTGATGTCTCCTGGCAATACAATGGCCCTCCCGTACAATATGAAGTGACGGTTTCGCAAGGTGGAACCCCGATTCAGACCCAAACGGTCGGTACAAAAGGAATTGTCATCGAAGGAAACGGTGTGCAACCGGGGCAAACCTACTCGATAACGGTTGTCCCTGTTGGTCAGAATGGTGCAAACCAAGGTGTTAACGGGGAAGCGAAAAGTACAGAAGTCACCATACCACAGTCTGATGAAGGTGGTTCAGATGATGGGGGCTCAGATGAAGGCAGTTCAGATGGTGGCAGTTCCGATGAAGAAGAAACAGGTGGCGAAGAAGATACAGAAGAAAAAGAATCCGCCTGACACGATGAAAAGAGGCAGCTTCTAATCTAGAAGCTGCCTCTTTCATTCACTGTTCAAATCATTTCTCTTTTTTCATACGCTTCTGTCCTTCCCGGCAAAGATCAAGCAGCGGACATTCCGGGCATTGCGGGTTTCTTGCCTTGCAATGGTACCGGCCAAAGAAAATCATCCGATGATGTGTGGCCGCCCAAGCCTCTTTTGGCACCTTTCTCATCAATGTCTCTTCTACTTCCAGAACGGAATCTTTCCAGCGGCATATGCCCAGGCGTTTTGCAACTCGTTCTACATGTGTATCAACAGCGATAGCTGGTTCATTAAATGCAACTGATGCCACAACATTAGCGGTTTTCCGGCCGACACCCGCTAATTTCATCAACTCTTCCTTTGATTTTGGTACTTCCCCGCCATAATCGTCAATCAGCATTTGACACAGTTTGCGGATATTTTTGGCTTTGTTGCGGTACAGCCCGATTGACTTTATATCCTGTTCAAGTTCCGATAATGGAACGGCCAGATAGTCTTCTGGTGTTTTATACTTGTCAAACAATGATGCTGTAACCTTATTGACAAGATTATCTGTACACTGGGCGGATAATAAGACGGCGATGACAAGTTCAAATGGGTTCTGGTGGTCCAACTCACACTGTGCTTCCGGATACATTTCCTCCATCACTTCAAGACAGTGCTGCACTTGTTTCTTATTCAGCATTCCTCCTATTCCTCCTCCAGCCAATTATAATAAATGGATGTATCCCGTTTTTCTTCCGAGGGCTCTTTTTTGCCTGACTGGGCTTCATGAAAAGCTTTACTGGCCTCCCGAGCCTGCTCAACAGAATGAATTCCTTTCTTTTTCCACTCACGGAGAATCCGGTCAATATATTTGAAGTTAAGTTTTCCCATGAGCACCGACTCCCGCAATGCCGCTTTAATCAATGCAGGTGCCAGATCATCCTCATCAAGCCACGAATTAATCATCTCGATTTCAAAAGGAGATAATGGCCTTCCAAATTCCTGTTCGAATAAAATAAAGATCGTCCCGTCGTGTTCCTCCGTTGTATCTTGCTGCTCTTCAGAGAACAATTTCTCCCAGAGCGGATTCAAACTATAAGCTTCTGTTAGCCGATTTTGTTCATTTTTCAGCTGCTCAATGGATAAAAAGTTCTGTTGAATTAGCTTTCGCAGTATGTTAGCACAGTCCTTCTCACTAATGGTAAGATGTGCCGCCAGGTCTCCCGGGGTTGGGAATTCATTATTTTCCTGCATAAAGCGGACAAGCTGCAGCATAATCATTACTTCTGTTTCATTCAGTCCGAGTGATGTATACCGTTCGAGCAGCCTTACAGGTATTTGCACCTGATTCAGTAAAATTTCCTGAAATGAAATGAATTTAGTCATAGGGATTGATACACCTCATTCCTTAATATGCCACCTAAGAGATAAAACCCCTTGCGCTGGGCAAGGGATTTTACAACATACACTATTGCCATGTCAACACTCACGGATAAAGGCGATTCAAAAGCCTTGGGAATGGAATCGTCTCACGCACATGTTCCACCCCGGCAATCCATGCAACCGTCCGTTCCAGTCCAAGTCCAAAGCCGGAATGTGGTACACTGCCGTATTGCCGCAGTTCCAGATACCATTGGTAGGCAGGTCCGGATAAATCATGTTCCTCATAACGCTGTTTCATTAATTCAGGATCATCAATCCGTTGCGAACCGCCAACAACTTCCCCATATCCTTCCGGTGCAATGAGATCCGCGCATAGAACAACTTCCGGACGCTCCGGATCAGGCTTCATGTAAAATGCCTTTATGTCAGCCGGGTAATTGGTGATGAAGACTGGTTTGTCAAAGCTTTCAGCGATGGCTGTTTCGTGCGGCGCACCAAAGTCTTCTCCCCACTCAATATCATCAAATCCCTTTTCTTTTAATAACTGTACGGCATCATCATAACTGATTCTTGGAAATGGTGCCTGGATTGTTTCTAATTTTGTGGTATCACGGCCGAGTGTCTGCAGCTCAAGTGAGCAGTTTTTAAGAACAGACTGCACGACAAAACTGACATACTGTTCTTGTATTTCCAGGCTTTCTTCATGATCGACAAAGGCCATTTCCGGTTCAATCATCCAAAACTCAATCAAATGCCGGCGCGTTTTGGATTTTTCTGCGCGGAATGTCGGTCCAAATGAGAAAACTTTCCCTAGAGCCATTGCAGCTGCCTCCATATAGAGCTGCCCGCTTTGGGATAAGTAAGCATCCTCATCAAAATATTTGGTATGGAATAATTCGGTTGTACCTTCTGCAGAAGCACCAGTCAAAATCGGTGCGTCCACCTTCATATAGCCATTTTCATTAAAGTATTGATACGTCGCCCTGATAATTTCGTTTCTGATTTTCATCACCGCATGCTGACGGCTGGAGCGAAGCCATAAATGGCGATGATCCATTAAAAATTCAGTTCCGTGTTCTTTCGGCGTGATTGGGTAGTCTGAAGCTTCCTGGATCAGTTCAATATCCGTCACCTGCATTTCATAACCGAATGGAGACCGTTTATCCTCAACAATTATGCCGGTTATGTACATGGATGATTCCTGATTTAAATTTTTGGCAAGCTGGAACACTTCTTCGGTGACATCATTTTTGGCAACAACTCCCTGAATAAATCCAGTCCCATCCCGCAGCTGCAGAAATGCAATTTTTTCCGCTTGACCGTTTATTCGTCAGCCATACACCAATGGTGACTTCTTGCCCTTCGTATGCTGGTACTTGTGCTATGGTTGTTTTCATACATTGCTACCTCCAATAAGCTATGATTGATGGTTTAATACAAATCGTTTAATTCGCTGGCTCGCTTCTTTCAATGCGTCACTGGAAACGGCGTAGGATAAACGCACATTTTCATGTGCCCCGAAACCGGTGCCAGGGACAAGGGCAACTTTTTCTTCCTCCAGTAAGGCTTTCACCCAGTCATCAACGGTCCGGTATCCATTCCTATTCATGGCTTCCTCGACATTCGGGAATAAATAAAAGGCTCCTTTTGGTTTTACACAGGAGATGCCAGGGATGTCCTGCAACAGCCCATACAGTAATTCCAGCCGTTCTGCGAAAATTTGCCGCATTTCTAAGTTCGAGTCACCTTCTGAACGGTAAGCGGCAAGGGCTGCATATTGTGCAATGGACGTAGGATTGGATGTTGAATGGGATGCAAGATTAGTCATTGGCTTAATCAGTTCCGACGGCCCTGCGGCATATCCAATTCTCCATCCTGTCATGGCATGTGATTTGGAAACTCCATTGATGATGACTGTCTGCTCTTTTAACGACGCAGATATTTCTGCGATGGAAACATGACTGTCATCGGTATATATCAGTTTCTCATAAATTTCATCTGACACAATCAGAATATTATGCTTTAAACAAATGTCGCCGATTTTACGCAATTCCTCTTTGCTATAGACCATTCCTGTCGGGTTGTTCGGTGAATTAATGATGACAGCCTTCGTTTTGCTGTGATGGCCTCTTCAATTTGTTCAGGTGTTATTTTAAAGCTGTTTTGTTCGGTTGCACTGACTATCACCGGCTTGCCTCCAGCCAGTTTAATCTGTTCCGGATAACTTACCCAATATGGCGCAGGCACAATCACTTCATCATCTTTGTTCAATAAAACTTGAAAAAGTGTGTACAAGGCATGTTTGGCTCCGGTTGTGACGATAATTTCTTCCGGTGTGTAGCTGAGTCCATTATCCGTCTGAAACTTGTCCACAATTGCTTGTTTTAACTCCGGTATCCCTCCGGAAGGCGTATATTTGGTGAAACCATTTCGCATAGCATCTTCGGCTGCGTCCAGAATGTTTTCGGGTGTATTGAAATCGGGTTCTCCAGCGCCCAGTCCGATAACGTCGTGACCTTGCTTTTTCAATTCATTTGCTTTAGCCGTAATTGCCAGTGTTGATGAAGGGGAAAGTGTTTTCACCCTATTTGCTAGTTCCATCTAATCAACCTCCTAATTGAACATCCGTTTAAATCCAATCTTTTCAATTAACTCTCCGTCATTTAAGGATACGTACTCCATTATATAACGTCCTGCATCATTTTCATAAGTGATTTCCCATGCAGGCAGCTTGTCATTGGTGATGAGTGCCGGTGTGATTGTAAACAGTGTGCAGTCACTGCAGTTGCTCTGCCAGTCTGCCTTAACGGTCTCTTCCGATATTGTTTCAGAACGTTCCACCAGTACGGTTTCAGTATCATTTTCAGCAAATGGGTAAAACATAATTGCCGATTGATTATTATCCGTTTCACCGTAAATGACATAATAAGCATCCTTACCATGGAACCGTTCAATCCGGTTTACTGTGCTCATTTCCGTTTCCTTAATGGCATCCTGTTCCACTTGGTCAAATTCCGCTGTTCGTTCCTGCTGTGTAGAATAATAAAGGTAAATACCCGTAATGAGACAGGAAATGACAACAAAACATATGATTCCTGTCAGCCACTTCAGCCACGCCGGAATAGTGAACCTGGAAAAACGGGGCTTCATAACTTCCACATCCCATAATTGTTACGCATCACTTCTCCATCCCCCAGTCAAATGCTTCATCTCTTATCACATTTTGGTACTTATAGTTTGTTTTCGTGTGCTAATACTAACGTAAGGTTGAAAATAAATAACTGAGCATGTATGTTACAGTATAACAAGCAATATGTTTCATTTTATTTGTTTCAACAAAAAATTTTCCAGCCCCATTCCATTACCCAACCTTACTGGTGCATTTCAAAAGATGCACCAGTTTTTTACCCTCGGTGCTGGCCGTAAGTTTCTTTAAAACCATTCCTCCGCTTTTTCCAATATTGTCTGTGTGGAGTCAAATGTGACCGGTACACTTGGTATGGAATCGATGAAATATTTACCGTAGCGTGCTTTCCTGATGCGGGAATCGCACACGAAAACGATTCCGCGGTCTCGTGCAGAACGAATTAATCTGCCAAATCCCTGTTTAAACCGGATAACGGCATCAGGAAGCGCCAATTCAACAAACGGGTTTTTCCCTTCTTGTTTTAAATGGCTTGATTTGGCTTCATATACAGGGTGATTCGGCGGCTGAAATGGAAGCCTGGCGATCATGACACAGGACAGATCATCGCCTGGAATATCGACCCCTTCCCAGAAAGAGCTCGTCCCCAGTAAAATGGCATTATCGAATGTTTGGAAGTTCTTTTTAGCCTTGACCTGCTTCCGCTTGAAATCCCTTGTGCAATCAGCATGTATTTATTTACATCAATTATTTCCTTCAGTAAATAGTAAGCTCTTTTTAGCATATCATACGAAGTAAACAGCACAAGCATTCTGCCATCGGTAATATGTGCCATGGACAGGATTGCTTCGCTGACTGCTGCAACAAATCATCCAGCTTCCCGTGTTTAATATCAGGAAAATCATCCGGAATCATCAGTTGGACCTGGGTTTCATACGAAAACGGGGATTTGATTTTGGCAGTTAAAGCTTTTTCTTCCGGCAGCCCTAGTCTGTTTTGCATAAAAGTGAATGAATCCCTCATGGTCAATGTGGCACTGGTTAGAATAATGCTTTCTTTTTGCTGGAAAAAGTCCTCTCTTAGTAACGGAGCCATGGCAACTGGTTCACTGTACAAATATACTGCGTTCCTTGCCCCGTAAGCTTCAATTTCAATCCATTTCACCTCTTTACTGGCATCATTTGATAAAAACAGATGTTCCAGCCGGTCAATAACGGTCTGAAGGTCTTCCATATTTTATTCAGTTCTTCAGCTAGACCTGTATCCATTGTTTCCAACTGTGTGAGTGGTGAAAGCAAATGAATCAGATCACGAAGATAATAAGTAAGCCTTGTAGCCATTTCTATAACGGTATTCCACTGGTCTGCGTCTCCTCCGTCACCGTCAAAACGATATTGGATCCGGCCAATGTCACTTAACGATTTATCTTTTTGCCTTTGATCCAGAACATATTGAAACAGCATTCGGAATAAATCATCCGTCTCATGTCTCGCCTTTGTAAAAAGGTCATCCCACTTCCCTGCTGCAAACACATCCAGATTATTTGACGCACCACCAAGCAATCGGCTGAGCCAGGAATTCTCTGACGTCATCCCTATCTGACTGAGCATGTTTTGGGCAAAAACGTAATCAAGTGATGCCCCATAATGTTTTGCTGCTGTTTCTTCCAAATGGTGTGCTTCATCAATAATTGCCTTTTTATAAGCAGGCAGCAATTGATAGTCATTGACCATATCCGTACATAATAAGGCATGATTGGTGATCACAATATCTGCTTGTTGCGCTTTTTTTCGAGCTCGCTGATAATAGGACCGGGCGAATTCCGGTGATGACGGGTCCGTCGTATCTTCCATGTCACTGGAAACTTTTCTGAAAAATATATAGCCGCTGGATGGAAGCTGGATTTCATCGATATCCCCTGTTTCCGTTTCGGTAAGCCAGACGAGGATCATTGCTTTCGTCAGGATGATGTCGTAGTTGTCCTCCTGTTCAAAAGTCAAGGCTCGTTCAAATTTCTCAAGGCTGATATAATGCTGCTTCCCTTTTAGCAATGCAACATGGAATGGAAACTGAACAAGATGTCTTATTAACGGAATCTCATCATCCAGAAGCTGCGACTGGAGCTGGGTCGTATAGGTACTGATGACAATTCGCTTTCGTGACTTGACGGCCTCGTATATGGAAGGCAGCAAGTATGCAAGCGTTTTGCCCGTTCCTGTTTCTGCTTCAATCAGTGCATGGTTTTGCGACTGAAACGCATCATAAACCGTCTCCGACATATCCCGCTGCCCATCTCGTCTTTCATAATGGTTCATATGCTGCTGCATAGCCCCGCCCGTCTCGTAAATCGTGTCTAGAAAATGGCCAAAGGAAGTATCCAACAGGAGCTTTTCCTGTTTCTCATTAGCCCGCTTTCTAACGGCCATACCCCTGTACGTTTCAAATCTTTCATCCTCGTAAACAGAAAAAGCCAGTTTTTGCTTTTGTTGCTGCAACAGCGAATATAAATCCGAGTTAAGCCCTTTTTCCAACTCGAGCAAATGAGCGATTGTTTCATAAGGCAATGAGTGCAGCTTATTTTTAGTTCAAGGAATAATTCGGCTGTTACATACGCGTCCATTAAAGCACGGTGCGGCGCTTCATGTTCAATTTGCAGATATCCTGCCAGCTGTTCCAATTTATAACTCGGCGCCTGCGGGTAAAGGATCCGTGCAAGTTCTACAGTATCAATCACCTGATTTTCAAGCCGGGAAAAACCATGGGATGCCAATTCCTCATTCAGGAAACCTAAATCAAACGTCACATTGTGCGCAATCAGCCAGCTATTTTCCAAAAGAGCTGTCAACTCCGATGCTTTGTTCTGAAAAACGGGTGCATGACGCACATCATCATCCGTAATACCTGTCAGATTGGAAATGAATGGCGGGATTGGCCTACTAGGATTCAAAAATGTAGAAAACTCTTCTGTTATGACATCATCTTCAATGACAACGATGCCAGCTTCAATAATTTTATCTGCATTCGCAGGTGAATGGCCTGTCGTTTCCAGATCCAATACAACGTATCTATTTTCCATAATGCCACCTTACTCTCTTTCAGAGGTTGTTCAAAAAGTCCGGTAAAAATGACACTTCGAATTTCTTCGTTGGCTTGCTTTTCCGTTCCTTGGAAAAGAAAAGCCCTAATGCTCGCGTGCGATGCGGATTCAGGGTAGCATTCCTTGCGCTCATGTATTAAATTGCATACACTCCGCTACTCGGGAGCTTCGCCGCCTTGAAATTCTTGGTCCTTTTTATCCTCCTTTTTGAACACGCACTTTAATACATGGTGCTCTTCTATTCTTATCAAAAAATGGCGAGCAAAAGCATACTATTCAGTCCCTTTCACGCAGCCATTCAATTTCGCCTGAATAGACTTTCTTTGTTTCTTTTCCTTCCGTCTGTGCCAGCAGCGCACCGTCCTCGGCAATCCCCAAAAATGTAGCATTCAGTGAATTGCGTGCTGTACTAATACGGATTTTTTCGCCAATTTTATAGCCATAGTATTCCCACTTAGCTTTAATAAGAGGAAACCCAGCTTGCATAAAGGTCTCATACATTTGTTCAAAACGAAGCAAGATTTGCTGAATCAGGTCTTTTACATGGCAGTACTCACCTGTTTCCAGCCTGATGGATGTCGCTTTTTCTTTTAATGCCGCAGGAAAATCCGTTTCTGTTTGATTGACGTTTATCCCCATTCCGATGACGACATATTGGATCCGGTCCTGTTCAGCCTGCATTTCGGTCAGTATTCCTGCCGCCTTCTTATGATGAACAAGAATATCATTTGGCCATTTATTTTGGTTCGGCTAATGTATGTTCCGCTAAGACTTCAGCTAATACAGCAGCCGTCATCAGGGTCAGCTGTGGGGCCAGTGCGGGGTTTATAGCTGGCCGCAATACGATGCTCATCCAGATTCCTTTATTGCTTGCTGAATGCCACTCTCTGTCCATTCTTCCTTTTCCTAGTGTTTGTTCATCCGCAATAACAACCGTTCCATCCGGAGCACCATTTAAAGCCTCCTGATGGGCAATGGATTGTGTGGAATCCGCAGTCTGTTTATGTATCATATTTTTCCAAGCCAGTCTGTGCCAAGCCCCCAAAGTATAGTGTTTTCACTGACTTTGTCCGGCGATGTCACAATTCGATAGCCTTTCCGGCGCACGGCTTCGATAACATATCCGTCTTTCTCCAGTTCTTTCATATGTTTCCAGATAGCACTTCGGGAAATATTCAATTCCTCTGAAAGTTTTTTGACCAGAGATATAGCTGTTTTCATTTGTGTTTAACAGGTGAATCAGCTGGTATCGTGTGGATGCCATTTTATCCAATCCCTTATTTCGTTTTTATCATTACTTAAATGACCGGTAACAACTTTCTGTTCAAGTTTGTCCAGCAGTTTCCCCATCCATGGTCCGCCTTTCGCACCCGGGAAAAGCTGCTTTATGTCCGTGCCATCTAAAGCTAAATCCTGTTTTGATTTAATTGGCAGCAGCTCATTCATTGCCAGCACATCCCGATAAGTGATGGCCGAATCAAAAAACATTCTGGCTAGTGCAGAAAATGCTTTGTAGCAGTTGTTATCAAGCCGATAGACAAGCCACCGGTCAAGCCCGGCAGTCTGGAAATGGGCCATTGCTTCGTGCAATCCAAGTGCCTCGTGTTTCACTTTATTCGAACATTTCCAGCCCCTCACCCATGCATGGATACTGACGGCGGGTTCCAGTCTGTGAAACATTGCAATAACAGCCCCAAATGACTGCAATGGCAGGACCGGCTCCGGAACCCTGTCAATGATATGCGGATAACCTTTCATTATTGGGAGATGTTTGTAAATGGCAGTTGTGTGTAAATAATCAAGTCCGATCTGCACATTGGCGCCAGCAAAAAAATTTCTCCATTTCATGGGCAATCCGTTCCACAGCGATTGTTTCCATTTCTTGTTTAGCTGTTTTCATTGCGTCCAATGTCTCTGTAGCAATCGAAAATCCGAGCTGACTCGCAAATCGGACGGCACGAATGATACGCAGTGGGTCTTCCTGAAACCGGTCCACCCCATTGCCGACTGTCCGGATTAGTCCCCGCTGAATATCTTTTTGTCCGCCAAATAAATCAATGATGATCCCTTCTTTATCCATCGCGAGCGCATTCATTGTGAAGTCACGCCGTTTCAGATCTTCATCAATGGTTTGCATGAACTCAACAGAGTCAGGGTGACGCTGGTCTGAATAATCGCCATCCGTTCGAAATGTCGTCACTTCATACGATTGATGAGCGTGCCGGACAATCACTGTGCCATGTTCCAGCCCGACCGGAATCACTTTGTCGAAAATTTCCTGGACGGCATCCGGTGTAGCTGACGTAGCAATATCTATATCGCCAACGTCATGGCCACATAGCAAATCCCGGACACAGCCCCCAACAAAATATGCCTTGTACCCGTGACTTTCCAATATATTCAATACATCCGCCGCCTGGGTCAAACGTTCATGTAAACGCACATTATCACCAATTTTCTAACCTTCTTAATGTATTAGTTTATCATATAAATCAGTGTATTGCTGAACAATGGACTTTGAGCAGAATTTTCTCGTGCATGCACGAGTGCGTTACGGGAGAAGCGCTCAAAGTGCTTCCTCATTATGAAGCAAATCAGTAGCATAGGCTGCAGCACGGTCGGTATCACCGAGCTCAACGATGAATCCTGTCTCATTATGTTTGATTACTTCAGGGATACCGCCGACATTCGTACCGATGCAGGGCACCTCACAGGACATTGCTTCAAGGAGTACCAGGCCGAAACTTTCCTTTTCGGACATAAGCAATTTCAAATCAGAAATGGAGAACAGATCATTCACATTCTTCTGTTTACCTAAAAAGAGCACATCGTCCGTGAGACCTAATTTTCTCACGAGCTGGTATATGGACGAATACTCCGGACCGTCGCCTACTAAAAGCAATTTCGCATTCAGTTGATCATGTATCTTGTGAAACGTATAAATAACATCCTCGAGACGTTTCACTTTTCGGAAATTGGATATATGAATAATAACTTTATCATTCGGCTTTATTCCATATTGACGGCGAATTCCAGGGAGCGTTTTTTCGTATAGTTCGCTTCATTGACGAAATTATAAATGACCTCAATTTCTTTTTCTATACCAAGCATTTCTTTCGTTTGCGTGACAAGACTGTTGGAAACAGCTGTGACGGCATCCGATTGTTCAATCCCGTGTTTAATCATTTTTCGCAATGCGTCGTCAATACCCAACACGGTTATGTCCGTTCCATGCAATGTGGTCACAATTTTGACCTCATGTTCAGCAATGTCCTTTGCCAAAATGGCGCAGATAGCATGTGGCATTGCATAGTGGACGTGAAGAATATCCAGTTTTTCCTGGTCAATGACCTCTGCCATCTTATTGGCCAGAGCAAGATCAAAAGGAGGATATTGGAATACAGGATAATGACTGACTTCCACTTCATGATAGTAAATGTTGGGATGAACATGATTCAGCCGAAATGGCAGACTGGATGTAATAAAGTGTATCTCATGACCAAGTTCTGCCATTTTCATTCCCAATTCCGTGGCAATCACACCTGATCCCCCAAGTGTCGGATAACACGTGATACCTATCTTTTTCATGGCTGATTACCTTCCTGCTGGATGGGTGTTTTAAATTCCTGCCAATCAAAATCGCCCCTTGCCAATGCTGCAATCATCATTTCAGCGGCTGTACGATTTGTAGCAAGCGGGATTAAATGAACGTCACATAGCCGCATTAATGCACTGACATCAGGCTCATGCGGTTGTGCTGTTAATGGATCCCTG
The DNA here is from genome assembly GCA_001311805.1 of Lentibacillus juripiscarius JCM 12147. The sequence goes on from BBCA01000006.1 coordinate 70,058, forward strand.
AAAAAAATGACACCATCCATTTCATTGCTGGCAATTTTTGCTCCAATCTGCTGATCTCCGCCAAGCGGCCCCGACTGGAAACGATGGATTGTCAAACCGGTCTCTTCACTTATCCGTTTGCCTGTCGTCCCTGTCGCAAACAGCTGATGATTTTTTAATACATGGCTATATGCCACAGTAAAGTGGATGATATCCTCTTTTTTTTGTCGTGTGCAATCAAAGCAATATTCATCAAAATCCCGCCTAATCCAGTATATTTTCCAGCCCATAAACAAGCCTGTCCAGATCGGTTACTTTCTGGACACAAAGTTTAACCCCTTCCATGAATGAGGCGCGGTTATAGGAATCGTGCCTGATTGTCAGTCCCTGCCCGGGACCACCGAAAAGCACTTCCTGATGTGCAACGAGACCCGGAAGCCGGACACTGTGGATATGAATTCCGTCCGTTTCAGCCCCTCTGGCACCTTCAAGAGTTTCTTTTTCCTCCGGGTGTCCCTGCTGCTTGCTTTCCCGTGTTTCCTGCATCATAGCGGCTGTCTTGACCGCTGTTCCTGAAGGTGCGTCCAATTTCTGGTCATGGTGTTTCTCGATGATTTCTGCATCAGGTAAATATTTTGCAGCTGTTTTGGCAAATTGCATCATTAAAACAGCACCAACAGCAAAATTTGGAGCAATAATGCAGCCTGTCCCATGTGTCATCGACAAATCCCTCAAAGCCTCGAGTTGGTCATCCGAAAAACCCGATGTGCCGACAACCGGATGTATCCCATATAATAAAGCCAGTTTTGTATGTTCGAAGCCTGCACCAGGGACAGTTAAGTCAATAAACACATCTGCGTCAATTTCCTGAAAACAAGCTTCCGGATCTTCGTATATTGGAATTTGCAAAGTCGGGAGTCCCTCTATGTCTTTCATTTGTTTTCCGCCATTTGTGCGGTCGATGCAAGCGACAAGCTCAAATGATGTATCGCCATCTACCATATGTACGGCTTCGTTGCCCATTTTTCCGCGTGGACCTGCTATAATTATTTTTTAGTCATTGCTTAGCCTCCTGTCTGAACTGAGCGGGTTGGAAATTGTTAATCTTTTTTTGTCCATCGGTTGCTGTCTCTTGTTTCAATTTTCCGCATGGATCTGTCGAATGCTTCTGAGAGATCGATATCGAGTGAATTAGCGAAACATGTCAGAACAAAAAGAACATCACCAAGCTCCTCTTCCATTGTCTTTGGCTGTTCAGAAGCTTTTTTGGTTTTTCCCCATAAAAATGATTAACCTCACGGGCAAATTCCCCGGTTTCTTCACTCAGTCTTGCCATTAAACTGAGCGGTGAAAAATAGCCCTCTTTAAATTGTCCTATATATCGATCGACTCTATCCTGGATTTCGCTTGTGTCGTATATCGGTTGTTCCGGTGCCGGCATATAGAACGCTCCTATCCTGATTTAATTTGATACAATCTCCTATTATGGTAGCTAAAAGGCATCCATTTGACAAATCATAAAGGCTAAAGTTGCATTGTTCTTTACGACTAAATTGTCTATAATAGTAAAAGTGCAGTCAGATTTTACGGTAAACGCACATGATTGGAGGGAACAATGATGGTTTTGGATTAAAACTGAAAAAATATTGCTTTCATTTTGTTTGGGGCTGCTATTTTTTCATTTGGCATTGTCCATTTTAATATGCAGAACAACCTCGGTGAAGGCGGTTTTACTGGTATTACACTTTTGTTTTATTTTATTTGGGGCTGGGACCCTGCTATTTCCAATATCGTCCTTAACGTGCCTGTCTTTTTCATCGGATGGAAGTTCCTTGGCCGCAATACATTTTTATACACCATCATTGGTACGCTGGCAGTATCCTTATTCCTGTATATTTTTCAAATCAACCCGTTCCAGATGGGTCTGCAGTCTGATATGACATTGGTCGCACTGTTCGCAGGGGTATTCATTGGAATTGGCCTCGGTATCATTTTCCGCTATGGTGGTACAACGGGCGGCGTTGACATCATCGCTAGAATCGTCCATAAATATGTGGGCTGGAGCATGGGCCGGACGATGTTCCTTTTCGACTTTTGTGTCATCGCAACGTCCATTTTCACTTTCCTTGACATGGTGCAGGGCATGTATACCCTAGTTGCAGTCTATATTGGCGCCAGAGTGATTGATTTTATCCAGGAAGGCGCATATGCAGCGCGCGGAGCTACGATTATTTCCGGTAAAAATGATCAAATAGCTCAAAATATTATTAAGGAAATGGACCGTGGCGTAACTGTACTGAATGGAAGAGGAAGCTTCACAGGCGAAGACCGGGACGTGCTGTATTGCATCGTCGGCAGAAATGAAATTGTCAGACTGAAAAATATTATTAACGATATCGACCCTCAAGCTTTTGTTGCAGTCAGTTCCGTACATGATGTGGCTGGAGAAGGGTTTACCCTGGATGAAAATAAAAATCCGTTAAATCATTAAACTTACAAAGAATCCCCTTCTTATAACTGTAATCGAATACCGGATGAAAAAAGTGTCATACTTCATTAATAATATGACACTTTTTACGTTTAGCAGCCGATTATAGATATGAAAAGGACGACATTTAATTGCCGTCCCTTCCAGTGGTTATTATTATTCATTGCTTAAGGTGTAGATCCAGATAAATCTGACCAGTTCTGCAACAGCTACAAGCGCGGCGGCCACATATGTCATGGCAGCGGCGTTCAGGACTTTTTTTGGTTTCCCGTTCTTCATTATTCCGAATAATCCCGGTTGAAATCATCTGTGTCATGGCTCGGTTGGACGCATCGAATTCAACCGGCAATGTGACTAACTGGAACAGCACTGCTGCTGACATGAAGATAATCCCAAGCAGAAGCATTTCTGACATGTTAAAAATAATGCCGGCAAATAATAGGAAAAACGAAATATTTGATCCCTTTGCTGCTGCAGGAGCCAGTGAAGATCTGAAACGCAAAAATGCATAATCCTGTGCATCCTGAATCGCATGGCCGACTTCGTGTGCTGCAATGGCGGATGATGCCATGGACTGACCATGAAAATTATCGCGTGAAAGGTTCACTGTTTTTTCCTTGGATCATAATGGTCAGACAAGAACCCTTTTGTTTCCCTAACTTGTACATCAAAGATGCCATTATCATTAAGAATTTTACGGGCAACTTCCGCACCAGTCATATGGGATGATGTTGCCTTTTTGGAATATTTTTATACGTGCTTTTCACTTTGGATTGCGCCCATAACGGTATAATCATTAATAGTGCAATATATACTAAATAGCCACCTAGCCCACCTATCATTGTCATTCCTCCATCGATTACGGTATTCTTATAAGGTCAATTATAGTCAAAAACAGTCTCCAGTCAACTGTTAGCATCGTCGTCCGACTGCTTCTTTTCCTCTCCTTTATATTTTTTCCAGCCGACATACGTTAATGTGATGGCAATAGACCCGCCAACGATTCCTACAATCCAGTAGAAAGGGATCATTTTGACATCGCCGGCTGTCTCTGTAGCTGCATACAGTTGCCGTGCAGAAACAATGGTTGGTGCATTCATCAGCAGGAAGGAGTATATGCCTATAGCAGCAATCAGCATACGCCTTAAAGTAAAAGTTCTATTCACGGGGGTCACCTCACATAACATCTTTCACTACTAATGTATGTGCAGGTTTCCCAACATATAACAGCTAAGCGTTCGCTTTTTTCCGTCTGATTGTGAGCCAGTAAGCGATGGATATCGACAGAATACTGAGCCAAAAAGTAAAGTAGCCAATTTCATTCATATACGCATCAATCGAATCATACACTGGCATCTGTCCGAATACATAGTCAATGACATCATTATGCAAGGTCCAGACTGCAGCAACAACAATATGCCGTAATTTAATCGTATAGAAAGGTGCATACAGCAGACCCTGAATGGCCATCGCTCCGTGTGAAAGCATAAGCATATACCCCCGTCCAGCCAAGTGCACCGTCCGCCATCAATGTTAGCACATTCATTACAACTGCCCAGACACCATATTTGAATAAAGTAATCATCGCTAGTGCTTCAATATATGGTACATTCCGGTTAAACAGGAAAAATAGTAAAAATATAGTGAAGAACAGACTTGCTGTTGGACTATCCGGGACAAACAGCAAAAAATATTTCCGGTGTCTGATACAACTGAAACCGGTACCAATAAAAGCCATAAACCGTACCGAATAAATTAACCCAAAACAAGATAAGTAAAAACCGTTTGTCGGTGAGGATGTAATTCAGCATGTCCAAGATCCCTTCTTTTATGATGGATGTTTTCTAGAAGACTGTTGCTTTTGCGTCATTCTAGAGAATGAAACCCTGTTGAACAATTTTTATAAACTGCGACGTACTGTGAAAAAATGTGAGTGCTAAGACACCGCTCCGGCAATATACTTCGCTTTCCATGGGCACGGCCTCAGCCTCCTCGGAAGCAAAAACCGCTTCCTGCGGGGTCTTCGGACGCGTGCTGTTCCCATAGGAGTCTGCGTATATTGCCTCCGCTGGCACTGAAATTCTGCATATTGGAAGGATGAAGCCCGAGAAAAATTCAGCAGTCTTTTCTCTCACTAGGACAGAACACAACACCAAGCTGCAGAAAAATGCGAGACTCCTGCGGGAAAGGAACAGTCTGAAGACCCCGCAGTGAGGGACGAACGGGGAGGCTGAAGCGTTCCCCGCGGCAAAGAAGACACTGCGAATACGACCAAAGGAAGCTTGAGCAGATGTCGCACTTGTACCCGGAGTGGTGAAAGCGAGTATTTTTCCGCAGCGATTAACTAGCACTCAGTCCCGATAGAATTAGGGAGAGACATCTAAAAGTCGTGTCGCAGTTTAGATCAACTACGCAGGAAAAACAACAAAGTCGAAAAGAGCCTTTATGAATAAACATAGGAAGAAAACAGCTGTTTTTTGACGATAACGAGAAGCTTAACAAACGTTTTATACTGTCGTAACGTATAAAAAACACCTTCACCAATCGGTCTTGGCAAAGGTGTTTTTTATAAAACACGTTCATTTTACTTTTCATTAACGGATACGATGAAATCTGCCAGTTTCTGCAGTTCTTCGTCAGATCCTTTAAACTGTCCCGGTGGCATGGAACCTATTCCTTCTTGTGCAATGGTTTTGATTTCATCTGTGGATTTGTCTATGCCAATTAGTGCCGGCCCTGCACCACCCTGCATGTCTTCGCCGTGACAGCTCATACAGTTACTTTCATAAAGGGCATATCCTTCCGATTCTTTATCAATCTGCACTTCCTCTGACGGCGGAATAGGTTTGTTTGCTTCTGCCCGCTGCTCCCAGTCCACATGCGATGCTGATTTATAGGTCAGCCATATCGTGGAAGTGAGCGCCAGAAGCATCATGCCGACTGCAATCGGACGCCGATGCGGTCGTCTGCCCGGTCCATTGTCAAGGAAAGGCGCCAGAAATAGTCCCCCGAATGCCAGTCCGGGTATTATCAAAATACCGAATAATATAAGGTCCACTGGCAAAATCATATTTCAGCAGTTCATAGAGGAACAGAAAATACCAGTCCGGCAATGGTATATAACCGGCAGCAGTAGGGTCAGCCATTTTTTCCAGTGGAGCCGGGTGAGCCAGTGTAAGGCACAAAAGCCGACCAAAATACAGAGCCCGCCAGCCATTCTTTTAATAAGAAGTTGGGCCAAAATGCTTCTGTTCTTCCGGGATACTCTGAATAATCTTTTGGTATAGTTGATTTGCGTTCCGAGGATATACGCGAATCCCCGACGAACTTCATTCCTTTACCCTTATGCACAGCTTAACCTCCTTTGTATTATAGTGGTCCGGAAATTCCCTGTCTTCTGATCAATATAAAGTGTACGCCCAATAAGGCGAACAATCCTGCAGGCAGGAAGAAAACGTGAATCGCAAAGAATCGGGCCAGTGTCTGTGCACCGACAATTTCTTCATCCCCGGCAAGCAAGGTTTTAATTTCGTCGCCGATAATAGGGACGTCTTGTGCGATATTCAATCCGACCTCAGTTGCAAAATACGCTTTATTGTCCCAAGGCAGCAGATATCCTGTGAAACCAAGTCCCAGAATGGTGAAGAACAAGAGTACCCCAACCATCCAGTTCAGTTCACGCGGCTTTTTATACGCGCCCTGGAAAAATACGCGCAATGTATGTAGTAAAAGCATTACAATGACCACACTTGCGCCCCAGTGGTGCATGCCTCGCACAATCTGGCCGTGAGCAACCTCTGTCTGCAAATAATAAACAGAACGCCATGCATTTTCGATATCAGGCACATAATACATGGTCAAAAACATACCTGATAGGATCTGGATGACAACTACGAAAAATGTCAATCCCCCAAAGCAATAAACAAAAGCAGAAAATGATGGGCCGGATTAACATGCTCAGGTACTTCATGGTCCGCGATATCACGCCATATAGGCGTAATATCTACGCGATCGTCTATCCAGTCATAAATCTTTTGCAGCATCTCTTATTACGCCTCCTCTCTTGGCTGTGCTGTTCCAAGGAATAACATACCGTTTTCAACTTTGTGCTCGTAAATATCCAGTCCGGCTGTTGGTGGTGTTCCTGGAACGTTCATGCCATCCTTATAATAGCGTCCGTCATGACATGGGCAGTAAAACTGATTTGGATGATCATCGCTGCCTTCCCATGAAACAACACAGCCCAAGTGTTTACAAATCGGGGAAAGTGCAACTATATCGCCATTTTCGTCTTTATAAACCCATGCGGATTTACCCACTTTGGATTCGTACCAAGCATCTACTTGGTTGATTTCCCAGTCCACACGCTGCGGTTCATCTGTAATGTCTTCAACAGCAAGTTTAACGTTAGTGAAGTCACCGGAAGCCGAACTTTCTTGAAGCACTGGGTCAATCGCCATACGCAGTGGTGAAACCATCAGACCAGCTGCCATAAAGCCGCCCACTCCTGTTAGCGTATAATTCAGGAATTGCCGACGGGATACTGGTTGTTTGTCTTCGCTCATGATTTTACCCCCCTCTATACATTTTTCACGGACAAGCTTATTTAAATCAGATTACTAGGACAATACCATGATAGCGCAAACTGTGTGACGGGTCAATATAAATCCCCTGTGCTTCTATTAATTCTAGAAGAACAGAAGAAGTAAGCATTACCGGCCGTTCACATTAGCTGAATCCACTGGTTACGATTTCGAGTCATCTTTCCAATAGCTCCTGATCAGTTCGCTGACCTCTTGTACATGCTCACGGATAACCGTCTGCATCGTCCCCTGGTCGGATTCGCCACCGGTTACAGGAAGCCATATCATTGTCCCAGGCAGTGCCTGTTCATTCTTTTTCCAACCGGAATCAGACGTAATAAAAAAACATGGCGGAAAGGCTGGGCCTGTACATCATCTATCCATTTCCCGATGCGATCTAATTCCGATTCTTTATCAGCTGTTTTTACATAATGGTAGTTGGGTGCCAGCATCACCCTGCCGGTAAGTTCCTTCTCCAGTTCACGCAAAATACAGATAGTGCTTCTGATTGGAAAGCGTCCTTCTCAAGGCTTGCATCATTTGATAATTGAAAAGGAAGCAGTGGTACGATTGCTGTGTCGACGAATTCTTTTGCCTGGATAAATTGCTGCAGATCTTTTTTTATCCATTTCATAGTATACTCCCTGCCCTTCTGTCTATTCTGCAATTAACAAGAAATTGTCACGTCTATTTATTATGCTTAGGAAACAAAAAAAAATCAACCTATCCAATCAGGAATTAGGCTGATTTGATTTCATGCGGTCAATGCCGTCAAGCTGTTCAGCAAGTTCGAAAACGTTTGTTGGTCTCTTTCATCAAGCGCACGGTCAATTTTTCTCTTTAATGCCGTACGCTGATATTCATGCACCGTCAGATCCAGTATCTGTTTTGCGGTATCTCTATCATGCTTGGTAATGAAATAATCGTCTGGAATAAATGGGTTTTCGACCAGTACTGCCGCATAATAACTGTTTTGATGTGACCGATTGAAGTTCAATTGGATATATAATGGCTCATGCTGGTTCATGCGTATATCATGGAATGACTTTTCGGCATCAGTTGTGACAAGCTGTTTTTTATAAAAACGAAATGGAACCTCTTCTGAGCAGTGGCTGGTCATGATTAGCCCTCTTGGGCAGTATTTTGCCTCACGGACAAAGTGTATGTTTTCCAGCAGATTCTTATGGTTGACGATATAGTTCAGAATCCACACACTCTCCCGTTTTTTAACTGATAATGGTTTAAGAACCATTGAATAAAACTTTTTTTGTCTTGCACGGAAACAGGAGTCTGCATTTACCAGGATACCCTCCCTAACTATCCATTTGGATTGATCAAGCGTCTCGAGTACTTTTTAGACGGGATACATATTCTTCTATGTCCGCATCAAGTGGCTGTATGCGCAAATACGCGTCAAACAATTGAATGGCGTCGTCAATCCTCCCTTCTTCAGTAAGGAAATAGCCGAATTCTTTCAGGAAGTCACTGTCTTGGTTTAAGCTATTATATGCTTCTCTATAGTGTTTTAATGCATTGTCATATGATTCTGTTTCATTATAGGCACGTGCAAGCTCCCATTCGTACAGTGAATCTTTTGCCCCGGTTTGGATGATCTCCGTCAATAATTCGATAATGCCTTCTTCTTTGTCCTGCTGTTTAAGAAGTTCGATCAAAAACAGTACAGCTTCTTTGTAATCAGAATCAAGTGTGATGGCTTCACGCATCCATTTTTCACTTTCTTCATCATTGTTCAGCTGATGGGCCATAGAACCGGCGAAAAAGTACAACTCTTTATTGAACTCATCCACTTGAATACCCTGTAAAGCTGTATCGTATGCTTCCTGGATCATTTCTTCTGATTCGTAGGCTTTTGCCAATTGATAATAAGCAGTATGGTAATACATGTCCTGTTCAATCACATGTTTCCAAGCTTTAATGGCGATGTCGCGGCGCCCGGCATGTAACGCGGTAAAGCCATATTTAAATAAAGTATCCGGATCTTCGCTGTCAATATCCTGGTAAATGTCCAGCGCCATTTCATATTCCCCGGATGCTGCATACGCTTCGGCAAGCCGGTCATTGACAGATACGTGATCAATTTCTTTTGTGATAGGAAGCACTTTTTCGTAGTACGTAATGGCTTGCCTGTAATCGCCGTTTGAAAACAGTAGTTCCCCAAGTGCAAAATCAATGATTGGTTCAGTCGGCTCATGGTGTTTCGCGGTGAGCAGCTTTTGCTCAGCAACCTCAAATAAACCCTGTGCCTGATACAAGTCCGCCAGCTGCAGCAGGGTCTGTACATAAGCCGGATCATCTTCTTCAATTTCGTTTAGCAGATTGATGGCCTCTTCATCATTATCCTGCTCAATATATACGTCAGCGAGCATGATTTTTATTTCATTCTCGTTAGGGAAACGGTGCATTAATTCGTCTAAAATATCCGCTGCTTCGTTCAAAAATCCCCATTGGACATATAATTCAGCAATTGTGAATTTCTCTTCATCATCAGCTTTGGGGAGAAAGTCTTCAAGAAGGGATATTGCTTTTTCCATTTGTTTGCTTTCCATTAAATTGACTGCTTCCATTATGGTGGTGTCCATCAGGAACATCCTTTCTGCTGTCGTACTCATTCATCCTTTTCATCATACAGAATACATTTTTTATTCAATCAGAAAAGAATCTGCCTGGGCGGGCAGATCCTTTTTACTCTCTCGTTATTTTGTGCAGATGCTGAAAAAAGTCGGGATAGGAGATGGCAATGGATGATACATCATCAATGATGACTTTTGTTTGGCAATCAAAGAAGCTACTGCAAGCATCATAGCGATACGGTGGTCATGACGTGCTTCTGCCTGCCCTCCTGTCAAAATAGACTTGCCTTTGATAATCATTCCGTCATCTGTAGGTTCAATGTTTGCGCCAATCCTGTTCAGTCCGTCTGCCGTTGCTAGAATTCGGTCAGTTTCCTTCAGCCGAAGCTCTTCCGCATCATGGATCAACGTTTCCCCTTCAGCCTGCGTTGCCATGAGAGCAATTACCGGAATCTCATCGATCAGTCGTGGGATGATTTCTCCCTCTATGACAATACCTTTTAACGGGCGATGAGTAATCGTGATATCACCGAACGTTTCACCGCCAGCTGTTTGTTTATTGGCAATGCTGACCCGTGCACCCATCTCGGACAAGACATCCACTATTCCTGTCCGGCTATCGTTGAGACCAACGCGGCGAAGGGTCAATTCGCTTCCAGGCACAATTGCAGCCGCAGCCATGAAAAAAGCGGCGGAAGAAATATCACCGGGAACGGTCACATCTGTTGCCGTTAAAGATTTACTGTTCGTTATCCGTATATGGCGGTCACTGCCCGTTATATCTGCACCGAATGCCTGGAGCATAGTTTCCGTATGGTTCCGTGATGGTGTATCCTCGATGACTTCGGTTGTCCCTTCTGCAAACAATCCACCCAATAAAACGGCGGATTTCACTTGTGCACTTTTTACTGGAAGTTTGTAATGAATGCCGTTAAGGTTTCCGCCTCTCACTGCAAGCGGCAAGTAGCTCCCGTTGTTCCGCCCGTCAAAATTTCCGCCCATTACCGACAGCGGATCTACAACGCGATCCATTGGGCGCCGTGTTAAATGGGGGATCCCCGTATGCTGAAGTGAAAAACGGCAATCCGGCCAGAACCCCCAGCATCAGTCTGGCAGTTGTCCCTGAGTTGCCAAAATAAATCGGCTCTTCCGGTTCATGTAAAGCTTTTGGACCATGGCCATGAATTTTCAGCGATGCTTCATTTTCCTCGATTTCTGCACCCAGCTGCCGAAAAGCCTCGACTGTGCGCCTGGTATCCTCGCTAATCAGAAATTGTGTAATGGTTGTGGTGCCAGCTGCAAGTGAGCCGAGTATAATGGCCCGATGTGAAATGGATTTGTCTCCAGGCACCTGCAATTCACCTGTAACCGGTGATGAAACGGGTGCCAGTGCCATCTCTTTCATTATGTTCCCTCCCTTTTCCTGCTACTCTTCAAGCATTACATCATATCCTTTATCCCGCAAGAGCTGATAGCTTTTTTGCTGCTCGTCTTTCGTTGATACACTAAGACGTAAAGCACCTGTGATCCCTTCACGAATTTCAAGGATTTGTATATTGGTAATGCTGACGTTTTCCTCTGCAATCAAATTGGCAACGGAGGCGATGGCACCTGTCTGGTCCCGTATATCCACATAAAGATCATAGAATGCGGGAATAGCACCCTTTTTCTTTGCACCAAGCCCATCACGGTACTCTTTTGCATGCTTAAGATAGGATGTGAGCTGTTCTTTATCCTGTTCAAGCAGCATTTGTTTTAAATCTGTCATTTCTGTTGTCCAGTCATCAATCAGCTGCACCATTTTCTGCTTATTGTGACAGAAAATATCCTGCCAGAGTTCCGGACTGCTGGAGGCAATCCGGGTCACATCACGGAATCCGCCGGCTGCCAGTTTAGGAATATATGCATGCGTCTCCTGCCATTTTTTCGCCTGCTGAACGAGCGCCGATGCGACCAGATGTGGGAAATGGGAAATAACACCAGTCATCTCGTCGTGTTCATTTGGCTCGAGCTCAATGATGTTGCTCTTGGTGTCTTCCAGCACATCCTGCAATTGCTGGACCGTTTGGGGCTGACAAGTTTCGGCTGGTGTCAATACGTAGATCGCATTTTCAAAAAGATGTCCTTTTGCTGCTTTGACTCCTTTCTTATGGGAACCCGCCATAGGATGCCCGCCCACAAATTGTATCCGGCTGTTCTGCATACAGTTTGCCGCTTCCATAACCGGTTTTTTAACTGAAGATACATCACTGATAATGACATCTCGATCAAAACGTAATTGTATCCAGTGTGTGCATGATTTCGATTGTTTCCGTTATCGGTGTGCCCAGAATAATCAAATCAGCTCTTTAGCTGCTGCAGCTATATCGGAACTAGCTGAATGAATAATGCCATTTATCCGGGCAAACTCAATTGTTTTCTGGTTTATATCATATCCTATAACGTGGTTGGCTTCTGATTTGGCAAGACACTTGGCCAGTGATCCGCCAATTAATCCTAATCCAATGATAAAATGGTCCGCCTCACAATGATTGCCCCTTCTCCAGTTTAAGATGCATTTGGTGCAGAATTTCCTTCAGCTGCTCCATATCAGCTTCGTTTCCAATTGTCACCCGAATGGTATTGGGGACACCTATTCCCTCACCGGCTCGGACGATGAAACCATTCTCCAACAAATGCCGAAATGTTCGCTCACCGCTTACTGGTGTCGAAATGAGCAGAAAATTAGTATGTGATTCAAAATAGTGCCAATCGATGGAATCCAAAAATTGCTCAAACGATTGTTTGACGGCATGATTCCTGCTGACAGATTGTTCGACAAAACGATCATCCCCGATAGCCACTGATGCTGCCTTCTGTGCAAGCGACGATGTGTTGAACGGTCCTCTGACAACATCAAGTCTCCTAATGAGAGGTTCGTTCGCAATGCCATATCCAACCCTTAAACCTGCCAGTCCATATACTTTGGAAAATGTACGTAGAACAATCAGGTTGTCATAGTTATCGAGATAATCCAGGACATTCGGCTGAACATCACCGCTCACATATTCAAAATAAGCTTCATCCAGTACAACCAGCACGTCTGACGGACACTTATCCATAAATGCGTAAAAGTCATCTCTCGGTATGACGCACCCTGTCGGATTATTCGGTGAGCACAGCCATACGATGTTTGTTTTATCATCAATAGCCTCCAGGATCCCGTCTAAATCATGAGCACCATTGATTAATGGAATTTCTTCCACTTCGGCACCCTCAATTTGTGCACCGTGTTTATACTGCGGGAATGTTGGGGTAGCCATAACGGTGTTTACACCAGGGTATAAAAAGGCACGGCTAATCATTTGGATAATCTCATCTGTACCATTCCCGAACAGTAGCTGACTTTCCGATACATTCCATTTTTGGCAACTGTTTTCCGCAGCTCGGACGTATACCCATCCGGATAAAAGTGATAGCCAATTGCTGCCTGAGCGAGGTATGTATCGACATGTTCTGAATGTCCATAAGGATTTTCATTTGACGCAAGTTTTACAATTCGGCTCAGGCCATATTCTTTTTTACCTCGTCTATTTGTTTGCCAGGTTTGTACGGTGTCATTTCTTCAAGTACTTGTTTATTTCTCATTCTCTGCTCCCCCCCATCTAGTGATAATCTTGTGCTAATTCTTCCAGAAATGATTCAAGGAAATCCAGTAATTCTGCGTCACTCACCTCGGCCATTTCAGGCTGTCCGGCATCCTTTAGTAAAACCATCTGGACGGCAGCGTTAAATGCCTTTTTATCCAGCTTCATTTTTGCAAGGATGTCATGTGGATCGAGCACAGGCAATTTCAGTGGATACCCGTTATCCTTAAGCCATGTATACAGCTTTTCAAACGGCAGTACTGTAGCATATTCTTTTTCGCTCACGCGCATTGCAAATAATAACCCAATACCAACAAGTTCCCCCGTGCGTCCACTTTCCATAACCGAGCATAGCTTCCAATGCATGCCCCAGTGTATGGCCAAGATTGAGAAATTTACGAACGCTTGATTCCCGTTCATCCTGTTCAACGATGGTCGATTTAATACGAATCCCCTTCGTCAAATGTTCGGCAAGCTGGCGATTGGTAAGTGACGACAGACGCTGGCTCATCAGTTCCTGAAAAAAGTTTGCATCAGCAAGGAGTGCCTCTTTAACCAGTTCCGCGTAGCCTGATCGCACTTCCTGCTTGCTTAACGTGTGCAATGTTTGTATATCATAAATAACTGCATCGGGCGGATAGAAACTCCCGATCAAATTTTTTCCCTGCTCATGGTTAATGGCAACTTTTCCGCCCACACTGCTGTCATGGGCAAGGATTGTCGTTGGCATCTGAATAAAACCGACTCCCCGCATGAATGTTGCGGCAGCAAACCCAGCAGCATCGCCAACAACGCCCCCGCCAAGTGCAATAATCAGTGATTGCCTGTCCAATCCGCATGTAATTGCCTTCGTATGAATCTCATAAAAATATCAATGCTTTTTGCTTTTTCTCCTGCTGGTATGATGTGCGTATAAACACGGTGGTCGGATAACCCTTGTTTGACATCCTCCAGATAGCAATTGCTGACATGTTCGTCTGTGATAATCAGAATTGCTGTGTATTCACTAGGCAAAAACGGCTGACATGATGGCGGAGGTTCTCCTCCACATAAACAGGATATGTCTTAGCGGACGCCTGCACTTTCAGAACGTCCATTAGAAACACCTGATCTCTTCACGGTAATCATCGAGGGCTTTTTGCAATTTCGGGAACTGATCATGCGGAAATTGTTCCGTTATTGCTTTTGCAAGTTCAAAGGCCACCACGTGTTCCATCACAACAGACGCTGCGGGAACGGCACAGGAATCGGATCGTTCAATGCTGGCGCTGAATGGTTCTTTTGTTTCGACATCAATACTTTGAAGTGGTTTATAGAGCGTTGGAATTGGCTTCATTACTCCTTTAACTACCAGCGGCATACCTGTTGTCATTCCACCTTCAAACCCACCGAGACGGTTTGTTTTCCTGTAATAGCCATCTTCCTCACTCCAGGCAATTTCATCATGAACCTGGCTGCCATTTTTTCGGGCCGCTTCGAATCCCAGTCCAAACTCCACACCTTTAAATGCATTAATACTCATAACACTACCTGCAATTCTTCCGTCCAATTTACGGTCATAATGCACATAGGAGCCAAGGCCGGCAGGCAATCCTTCCACATATACCTCCGTAACGCCGCCGATGGAATCCCCATCCTTTTGGCCTGATCAATAGCATCCATCATTTGCTGTTCCACATCTTCATCAAGTGTCCGGACAGGTGATTCCTCGGAAATTCGCTGTCTGTCCGCAATGGAGAGAGAGCTGTTTTCGGCTGCAGTAATTCCGGCAATTTCCTTCACATAGCCAGCGACGGTGATTCCCAACTGTTTGAGCAATGTTTTAGCAACTGCACCGGCTGCCACACGCGCCGCCGTCTCTCTGGCCGATGATCGTTCAAGGACGTTCCGCATATCGCGGTGACCGTATTTGAGCGCTCCATTCAGATCGGCATGGCCCGGTCTTGGCCGTGACACAGTCCGCCGCAACTTTTTATTGTCATCGATGGGATCTTCTCCCATAATATCGACCCAATGTTTAAAATCATCATTATGTATGACGAGTGATATCGGTGATCCGAGCGTATAACCATGCCGCACACCGCTTGTAATATCTGCCATATCTTTTTCTATTTGCATCCTTTTGCCGCGTCCGTGGCCTTTTTGCCTCCGGATTAATGACTGGTTAATATCCTCCTGGAGCAGCGGCATGTTCGCGGGAACTCCTTCAATGATCGTAGTCAGCTGTTTGCCGTGGGACTCACCGGCTGTCATGTAACGCATGTGACTTCCTCCTTCACAGAATTTTGTATTACTATATCATATCCGAGCTTATTTTTGGGAGCTTTCGTTAGAAAAACTTGGCTTTCACCAAATCTTTATAGTGAAAGCTTAGTTTTACTTATAAGGTCATCCATAATTTATACTTTCTGACGTTGTTAAAAATTTGTGTATCTTTTGATTTAAA
>BBCA01000007.1 GCA_001311805.1 Lentibacillus juripiscarius JCM 12147
TTGATAAAAAAATCGGGCGGCTGATTATATCAGCGCCCGATTTTTTCTTTAATATGCTCTTGCCCAGTAGACCATTTCTTTTGCTTCTTTTCCGCAGCACACGCAAGAGTCGGAAACCTGTTCCTGTTCAAATGGGATACAGCGTGATGTTGCAGAGGTTTCGTCCTTGATTTGCTCTTCACACTCCGTATCACCACACCACATGGCTTTGATGAATCCCGGATTTTCATCCAATGCCTGTTTGAACTCGTCCATATTAGCAGCCGTTGAGGTGGCCTCATCAAGATGCGCCTGGGCTCTGTTATAAAGGTTTTGCTGTACTTCTTCAAGCAGAGCCGGCAGCCGTTTTTCCAGGTCACTTAATGGTACGAACTCCTTCTCACCGGTATCCCGCCGGACGAGAACTACCTGCTCATTTTCAATATCTTTCGGTCCCATCTCAATCCGGACAGGAATTCCTTGCATTTCATATTCGTTAAACTTCCAGCCTGGCTTCTTATCACTGCCATCAATATCAACACGAACTAAGTTTTGCAGCTGGTCGCGCAGGTCGTATGCTTTATCCAGCACCCCTTCTTTATGCTGGGCAACCGGCACAATCATCGCCTGTGTCGGCGCAATTCTCGGTGGAACCACTAAACCGCGGTTATCCCCGTGCACCATGATCAGCGCACCCATGATCCGGGTGGACATGCCCCATGATGTCTGATGAATCGGCTGCTGCTCCCCGTTTTATCCAGATAGCGAATGTCGAACGCTTCGGCAAACCCGGTTCCAAAATAGTGTGATGTGCCGGATTGCAATGCTTTGCCATCATGCATCAGACTTTCGATTGTCAATGTATATTCTGCACCGGCAAATTTTTCTTTCTCCGTCTTCTTCCCGCGCAAACAGGGAATGCCAGATAGTGCTCACAGATTTCAGCATAAATGTCGAGCATTTGTGCTGTCTCTTTTTCCGCATCCGCTTGTGTCGCATGAGCGGTATGCCCTTCCTGCCACAGAAACTCCAGTGAACGGAGAAACGGTCGTGTTGTTTTTTCCCAACGGACTACGTTGCTCCACTGGTTATACAGTTTCGGCAAGTCACGATACGAATGAATATTTTTTGCATAATATTCCCCGAAAAGCACTTCAGATGTCGGGCGAACACAAATCCGTTCTTCCAGTTCTTCTTCACCGCCGCGCGTTACCCAGGCCACTTCCGGTGCAAAGCCTTCAATATGATCTTTTTCTTTTTGCAGCATGCTTTCCGGAATGAACAATGGGAAATAGACGTTCGAGTGACCTGTCTCCTTGAAACGTCGATCGAGTTCATCACGGATATTTTCCCAGATGGCGAACCCATATGGCTTAATGATCATCGTTCCGCGGACATCACCATAATCGACCAGCTCAGCCTGTTTGACAACGTCTGTATACCATTGTGCAAAATCATCTTCCATGGAGGTGATTTTTTCAACAAATTGTTTATTGTTTTTACCCAATGAAAACACTCCTTTGTTCAAAAAAGTTATATAAATAAAAATCCTCCGTCCTGAAAAAGGGACCGAGGTCTGGTGGTACCACCCTTGTTTGCAGCAATAACATGTACGTGCTGCACACTTTCCATCATAACGGTTTAACACCGCGCCAGTCTTAAGGCGGCAAAGCCCGTCCGACGGCGAACTCAGGAGGCAGGTTCCATTTGCGTCTTTGGAAATTCTCACCAGCCATTTCCTCTCTTGAAAAAAACGACAAAAAGTACTAATCCTCATCAACGTTTCCTATATTATATGTCTAAATATATACGGATGCCGCTGCAAAGTCAAGCCTAAGCCTATAAATGCTTGTACCCCTAAAAGGCTTTTTCGTATTTGGAAAATGTAATTTCTCTCGCCCGCGCATGACCGCTAAACGTGAACCCCACATCCAGATAAAACTGGTTAAGAGCGGGGTTATCCGCAACACAATCCAAGCGGAGCACGCCGCCATCTAACTGACTATTAGCAAGAATCCATTCCAAGAGCTTTTTCCCGATTTGCTGGTGGCGATAGTTTTGTCGATTGCCAACCTGTGCAGGTAGAGAGCCTTATCATTCCTATCACCCCATACACTGGTATCAAGCTCACTTTGTTCCGCGGAAAGATTAAATGTAGCAACTGCGCAATTGTCCTGGTCTACCACAAGATAGGTTGTTCCAGTTTCAACCGCTTCATTTATTTCCGCTGCCGCTTCATCCGTCAAGTAGTAATCCCATTGATGAATCCCTTTACCAATAAGCCACTTGGCCGCATCGCGTAAAATCCTGATGACAGTATCTGAATCATATGGCGTCGCCTTTCTGACCGTATAATCTTCAAATGTATAGCTTTTAAATAGTTCCGGCATTTTAATCCCCCGTTTATCCTTTGAAAGAACAGTTTACATGATTGAAAAAGGAAAAGGCAAATGCCGAAGCACTTGCCCTAGAAAAGGGGTTGTTTTCAAAAAGTCCTAGAAAGGAAAGTCACGGTATTCTTCCTGAACTGAAACCCATTTCATTTTTGTAAATTCATCAATGACCCATGGATTACCGAAACGCCCCATGCCACTCTGCTTATTGCCACCAAATGGAATATTGGCTGCATCATTAACTGTCTGATCATTAACATGTGTCATGCCGCTGTCAATTTTAAGCGCAGCTGCTTCCCCTTTTTCCAAATCAGATGTAAAAATGGACGACGTCAGCCCGTAAATAGTGTCATTCGCCAATTCCAGCGCATGGTCATCGGAATCTGCTTTAATAATGGAGGCGACAGGCGAAAACAATTCAGTCTGGGCAATATCATCCTGGTTATCAACATCAACAAACATATGGTGTCAAAAGCTTGCCGTTCCGTTCCCCTTTTAATGCAGCTTTCACACCGTTCTCCTCAGCTTTTTCGATAATCTCCATCACTTTATCAGCCTGTTCTTCATTAATGAGCGGACCAATGACTGTATCGGGATCGGTCTGGTCACCACACGGAAGTTCAGCCGCACGCTTGACAAATTTATCCTTAAATTCTTCGTAAATATCTCGATGAACAATCATCCGGTTTACACACATACAGATCTGTCCCTGGTGCATAAACTTGCCGAAGATTGCCGCGTCTACTGCTTTATCAACATCCGCATCGCCAAATACAACGAATGGATTATTTCCGCCAAGTTCAAGGGCAACACGCTTAAGGTTTTCCCCGGCAATTTTTGCCAATATGCTTTCCGACGTTCGTTGATCCGGTAAATGCAATCAGCTGTACAACCGGATTTTCAAGCATCTCGTCACCAATTTCATCAATACTGGTAAATACCGATTGAAACACACCTTCCGGGAGCCCGGCATAATCAAAGGCCCGTGCTAAAATGGCCCCTCCGGTAAACCCGACCTGTAAATCCGCCTTATGAACAACCGTATTTCCCAATGCTATGGCCGGTGCAATCGAACGCATCGACAAATTCATCGGAAAGTTAAACGGCGAGATGGAACTGATTACACCCAATGGCTGTCGGTATATTTTATTCCGCTTGCCTTCGATACTGGCTTTTACTTCTTTTACCTCATCCACCACATCCATATAATTAAACGTTTCTTTTAACACATCTATCGTCAGATTCAATTCCAATTCGGCCTTTAATAACGTACCACCGGTTTCCCTGCTGACAATATTGATAATGTCATCCTTGTTATTTTGCATAAACTCAGCAGCCTTCCGGAAAATTTCCTTTCGCTCCTCAACAGACGAATGTGCCCACTCCTTTTGCCGCGCCTCAGCGATTTCATACGCATTTTTGACCTGCTTAAGTGAGGCGAGCTGAACTGTCGCTATAACTGAATCATCATAAGGGTTCAAAATATCATAGTCATGTCCGGTATCCCCATCAACCCAGTTCCCGTCGAGGTAACTTTTATTGTAATTGATTTCGAACTTTTCCATAACAACACCTCTTAAATTCGTTTCCCTTATTATTTACGGCAGGATCGAAAACAATGCCCCGAAACGGAAAGAGCCAGGCAGTATTCCGCCTGGCTCTTTCCTTTCCCTATACAACTTTTGCACCGAGTGTATCTTTAAAGTGTCCGAGTGCCCATTCATGTCCGGCTGCATTGAAACTGGCCACGGCACCCTGATGCACAACAATACGAAATCCTTTGTTATACGCGTCGATGGCGGTGTGCAGCACACAAATATCGGTACAGACACCGACCAAATGAATTTCATCAATCTGTCGTTCGCGCAGCCTCAGTTCCAAATCCGTTCCGGCAAACGCACTATAGCGTGTCTTATCAAAATAATAAACGTTCACCGCATCCTTATGCTGTTCATAAACAGAAGCCAAATCACCGTACAGTTCCTGCCCTTCTGTTCCGATGATGTTGTGCGGCGGAAAAAGCTGTGCCTCTGGATGGTACGTATCCCCTTCCTCATGGGCATCAATGGCAAATACGACATAATCTCCTGCGGCAATAAAGTCTTTCGTGATGGAAATGATACTCTCCTCAATAGCCTGTCCCGGTTTTCCACACGTCAATTTCCCTTGATCTGCAACAAAGTCAATCGTATAGTCCACATTAAGCAACGCCCGCTTCCCCATGAAACACCACTCCCCTTTGCCATTTCCTTTAGTGTAACATGTACTTACGCCAGTTTCTCCACTTTAATCGTGTGCGCTTCGCCTTTCATACGTTCAGCCGCATGATACGTCGGACCGACCATATCGTTATAGGAAAAACCATATTCGATGGCTGTTGTCACAAAACTCTTAGCCAGACGCACTGCCTCCGGAACGGTGTGCCCTTTTGTCAGGTAGGATGTAATTGCTGCTGAGTACGTACAGCCTGCCCCGCTCGTATTTTCCGTATCGATCCTGGGTGCCTCAAATGCGGTCATTGTTTCACCATCGTACAGCACATCAATTGCTTCGCCTTTCAATCTGCCGCCTTTGACAAGCACATAATTTGGACCGAGTTCATGCAAATCAATAGCAGCCTGCTTCATATCCTCAACTGTGGTCAGCTCCCGGCCGTTTAAAAGATAGGAAGCCTCAGGCACATTCGGCGTGATAACATCTGCCAAAGGCAAAAGCTTATCCCGTAAGACGTCGATAGCATCATCGGCAAGCAGTTTTGAATCAAGTTTGCCCACCATGACCGGATCAACTACTTTTGTTGTCGCATTGGTACCGGAAACCAGCTCTGCCGTCTTTTCAATAATGTCTTTGGAAAATAACATGCCCGTTTTAAGCGCATCGACCCCGACTTGCTTTGTCGCCGTTGCAAATTGTGCCTCAATGGCTTCAAGTGTCTGCAGATGGACGTTTATCTGTTTCAGGATGCCGGGCAACAATCGCTGTCACCACACTCATTCCATAGACGTCCAATTCCTGAAATGTTTTCAAGTCTGCCTGAATACCGGCACTTCCCCCGGCCGCAGACCCCGCAATTGTCATCACACGTGCTGGAAGCTTCATAATAAAAATCCTTTCTGTCATTAAAGTACGTGTTCAAAAAGAGGATGAACCGGACTTTTTGAACAACCTCTTAAAATAAAATTGCTGCAAAAACCAAACAATCATGACCAACTGAATCACGACCTTGGCAACGGCGCCTCCAAGAAATCCTATTAATGACCCAATGGATGCCCGTATCGCCTCCTTAGATGTTTTCTGTTGCATCGTTTCAATTACAAACACCGTCAGAAACGGTATAATCAAAATACCAAATGGCGGTATGATAAATGAGCCAATAATAACAGCCACTGCTGCACCGCGTTCGCCCCATTTGCTCCCGCCATATTTTTGACAAAGTAACTGTTAGCGATGACATCCGCAACAATCAAGATAACCGTCAACACAGCCATCCCCATCCAAAACCACACGGTCAGCTCATCAGCATTGATGACGAAGTGATACAACAGAAAACCGACCCACAGAACAAGCGGTGACGGGATAATCGGGAAGATGACGCCTGCAAAGCTTGCGATAAATAGTGCAACGATAACAATCCAAATAATAATATCCAGCATAGTTCCTCCATCTATGATTCTTTTCGAAACATACTTGAGAGTTTGGTTTCTTCCTTATTGAGAATACGTTTATAATTCTCTATATGTTTATTATACCCATTACCGATAATAGCACAACAATCATGGTCGGCTCGACTCCGAAAAATAAAATACGTCGTTGTCAAAAAACGACATATACATGAAGAAGACGCCGACAACCAAATAATCGGTCGCCAATGTGAACAGCAGCAAGATTCCAATACCAACAACAGCGACTTTCCAGTCAATTGCCAGCAAAATTCCCACCAAAGATGCTGTTCCTTTGCCGCCGCTGAATTTCATGGTAATCGGATAATTATGGCCAATAATGATAAACAGTGCATTAATGTATACTAATAATGTCTGCATCTGACCGGTAATACCCTGGCTGTTTAGCAAGTACAGCACCAATACAATGGATAAAGTCGCCTTGAAAATATCAATGATCGCAACCAAAATTCCGTACTTCCACCCTAATAATATCGTCGTATTAGAAGCACCGGAATTGTTTACCCCGCTGTTTTTTATATCGACTTTTTTGTATTTGCTGACTGCCTGTGAACCATGGAAACACCCGAATACATAGCCTATCAGAGTGACAAGCAGTACATACACGCTGACTCCTCCCCTCTTTAGGCTATCTTATAATTCCGAACGAAATACTTCAATACGCAATTTTGATCATAATTACCCGCACTTGCAGATGGACTTCGGATTAAGTATCAGACAGCTAAAAGAAGGCTTACGCCCATCACACGAGAAGCCTGACTAATTATTTCAGCATACAGAAGACCGTGCTAAATTGCACGGTCTTCCTTACTCTCAACATTCTTTTTTTCTTCATCATCCGCTGGCAACGGATCCACTGTATGTTTATAATCATATCCTTTTGATATCGCAATAAGAGTCAATGCCATTACAGTCAGCATAATAACAACACCAGTAACAATATATCCTGTCATCTAATTCCCCTCCGATAAAGAAAGATAACTAGTCTAATAGCCTCATAACGGCCAGATACCATTTAACCAAATTGCTATATGCATTGTAACACATCAAATCTCTCAGCCGAATTTTCCAGAAAATTTTCCGTAATAACAGCAATTTTGGAGCATATAGAAGTAACACACGTTATATCCAAGCATATTTTGATATAGACAAGCTTTACACAATTCTTATACTATTTTGAAGTTATATTGCAAATTATCCAAAAATATGCAAGTTGAATCGGATTTATAAACCCTATACCATTGTAGTATGACAGTTTAAAGATACTTTCCCCACTGTAATTCTGTTCGGTTTCTAGTAAAAAAGTTGTACTGCACAAGCATCTTTTTGCATACCAATTGAACAGCATCCATTCCGTTATTCGGATCAGGAAGAAATCTTAGATAAACAGAACCTGACGCCGGCATTACTGGTGGTCACGTCCGTTTATCAAAAACAATGGGAGGTCATTTAGGAGATGAAAAAGTTATTAGCAGCATCCATTTTCGCACTGGCGCTTCTTTTCCTGGCTGCTTGTGGATCAGGCGGCTCAGAGGAAACAAGCGGCGACGGCGGAAGTGATAATGGAAGTGAAGGAAGCAGCGGTGACAGCAAACTTGCCGAACTGCAAGAAGCGGGAACAGTAACCATTGGTTTTGCGAATGAGGAACCATACGGCTATCAGGGGGAAGACGGGGAATTAAAAGGGGCTGCAGTCGATATTGCGACCGCAGTATTTGCTGAACTCGGTGTCGATAACGTCGAAGGTCAATTATCCGACTATGGTCAGCTAATTCCTGGTGTGAAGGCAGGCAAGTTTGACGTTATCACGTCTGGGATGGCAATCAAGCCAGACCGTTGTGAAACGTTGACTTCGGTGAACCGGAAATGACTTATGGGGAAGGTCTGATTGTTCAAAAAGGTAACCCGATGGATCTGCATAGCTACAAAGACATTGCGGAAAAAGATGCGACCGTGTCGATTATGTCCGGTGCAACAGAAGTTGATTTGTTCAACAGGAAGGTGTGAGTGAAGACCAGATCCAGAAAGCTTCCGACATCCCTGCCACATTCTCCGCAGTTGAGTCAGGTCGTGCTGATGCAACAACCGGAACGGAGATGACCGTCAAAATGGCATTGGAATCCGCCGGCAACGATAAACTTGAATTTGTGGAAGACTTTGAACAGCCGGATATCGAGGGAATACCAAGCTACGGTGCTGCGGCATTCCATCCGGATAACGACGAACTGCGTGAAGCATACAACGAAGAACTGCAAAAACTGATTGACGACGGTACAGTAGCAGAACTTCTGGAGAAAATGGGTTCAGCGCAGAAGGAAATGCGCCGCCTGCAGATTTGACAACAGAACAAATCTGTAATGGCGAAGCTTGGTAAACACTAAAGTAAGCTAATTGTTGGAATATGCAAGCATTGACTCCATAGGGTCCGGCTCCCTCACCCAGGGGGTCAGACCCTATTCGTATTTGGCAGCAAACATACGAGATATCATAAAGGAGTGATCACTATTAATGCAATTGCTGAGATTTTCCCCGTCTTGATGCAAGGAATGGGAATCACAATCAAAGTGTTGATTGGATCAATTATCCTCGGCTATTTAATGGCATTTATTGCGGGTTTTTCAAGATTATCCAAAAATCCAATCCTAAAGTATTTAACGGTTTTTATGTAGAAATTTTCCGTGGGACTTCACTCATTGTACAATTATTCTGGCTATACTATGCAATGCCGATCCTATTCGGGATAGACATCGGCAGTGATTACTGGGCAGGTGTACTAGCCATTGCACTGAACTATGGTGCCTACATGTCTGAAATTGTACGTGGTTCTATAATATCTGTTGCAAAAGGACAGACAGAAGCAGCCACGGCCTTGAACATGTCCCGATTTCAACGGATGCGGATTGTTATTTTTCCACAGGCCGTCCGCATGATGCTCCCAGAGTTTGGCAACTACCTCATTCAAATGCTGAAAGCTACATCATTGGTCTCGCTGATAGGCATGACCGATATTCTTTATTACGGTGATATTTTGCGCAGCAGCAATCTGTCACAAGCTCCAACTGTCTATCTGCTAGTGCTCATTTTCTATTTCATTATGGCACTGCCGCTAATATGGATGACGAAGCGAATGGAAAAGGCATCCAAGAAAGGGGTGGCTAGTCAATGAATAATTGGAAATGGGAAGTATTTTTTGAAGCTTTTCCAATTGTGGCAGAGGGGCTCGGAATCACACTTGGACTTACCATTGCAACCTATTTGTTTGCTCTATTGTTCGGGTTCGTCTGGACGTTTATTAATAGAATTCCGCTGAAACCATTGAAATGGGTGCTTTCCTGGATTATGGAATTCATCCGGTCTACGCCACCGCTCGTACAGCTGTTTTTCATTTTCTATGCATGGCCGATGGTTCCAGTCGTTGGATTTGCTTTAGATCCGTTTACAAGTGCGATTATTGGCCTTGGAGTCCATTTCAGCACCTATATCGGTGAAGTGTATCGCTCTGGGATTGAAGCTGTTGATAAAGGACAATGGGAAGCAGCACGAGCGCTTAATTTTTCAACCAGGAAAAAGTGGACCAAAATCATTCTGCCACAGGCCATACCACCAACCATTCCGATGCTTGGAAACTATTTGATTATTATGTTTAAAGAAATTCCGCTTGCATCAACAATTGGCGTTGCCGGAATATTAAATCTGGCTAACTCGTATGGAGCAGCCAATTTCAGGTATTTGGAAGCATTAACGATTGTTGCACTTCTGTTCCTTGTGTTGAGCTATCCATCTGCTATACTCATTAATAGACTCGAGCGCAGAATGAATCGTCGTTTTGTAAAAGGGGAGCCAACTGGAAGCAAACCCGTTAAAGAAGAAGAGAAAGGAGCTGTTTCACAACAATGACAGAACCAATTGTAAGTTACAAAGATGTGCATAAATCATTTGGTGACACCGAAGTATTGACCGGTATTGACCTGGATATTAAACCAGCCGAAAAAGTTGCTGTCATCGGCCCAAGTGGTTCAGGTAAGACAACGATTATCCGGATGCTGATGACACTTGAACAGCCTACTTCCGGCAGTATTATAGTAGATGGTAAAAATTTATGGCACATGGAGAAAAACGGTGAACTTGTACCTGCCAATGAAAAACATTTAAGGCAAGTACGTGGCGACATTGGTATGGTGTTTCAGCATTTCAATTTGTTCCCACATATGTCCATTCTGGAAAACTGTATGACTGCACCTGTTCACGTCCAGAAAATTTCTAAAGCCGAAGCAAAAGAACGATCCGTAGAAATGCTGGAGAAAGTCGGGCTTGGGGATAAGCTGGATAACTATCCAAATCAGCTTTCCGGCGGACAGAAGCAGCGTGTTGCGATGGCACGTGCACTCGTGATGCGGCCGAAGATTATGCTGTTTGATGAAGTAACATCAGCACTTGACCCGGAACTGGTCGGAGAAGTCCTGGAAGTTATCCGGGATATAGCAAAAGAAGGCGAAATGGCAATGGTACTGGTAACACACGAAATGGAATTTGCCCGCGACATAGCTGACAGGGTCCTGTTCCTTGACAATGGGGTCATCGCCGAGGAAGGACCCCCTGCAGACGTACTTGAAAACTCTACCAATGACCGACTGCAAAGCTTCCTGCACCGGTTTCGGTCCTAGGAAGCAAAAACTGACTTGTTCCTTAAGAGCAAGTCAGTTTTTTATATGGGAGGCTTCTTGTCCCAGTCCGTAAAACGGGAAGAGGAAACTCATTACTCCGCCGGGTCCTCTCCTATAATCTTCACTTCCCGTTCAAGGCTGACACCAAATTTTTCTTTAACCGTACGCTGCACATGATGGATTAAATCGATATACTCCGTTGCTGTAGCACCGTCTTTATTAATAATAAAGCCCGCATGCTTTAATGACACCTCGGCTCCGCCAACTTGCTGCCCCTGCAAATCGCTGTCTTGAATCAATTTGCCGGCAAAGTACCCGGGAGGCCTTTTAAACACACTGCCGCATGATGGATACTCAAGTGGCTGTTTCGATTCCCGTTTGTATGTGAGATCGTCCATGACCGCTTTAATAGCGTCATACTCCCCTTCTTCCAGTGCGAACGTAGCTTCCAGCACAATATAACCCTTTTCCGGAATATTACTGGAGCGGTACTCTAGATCGAGTTCATCGGCGGACAATGTCAGCAAGTTACCATGCTGGTCAACGACAACCGTGCTCACCAGGACATCCTTAATCTCTCCGCCGTACGCACCCGCATTCATAAATAGCGCCCCGCCGACAGAACCTGGAATGCCGCACGCAAACTCAAGTCCCGTTAATGAATGAGACAGCGCCTCCTGGGAAGCGTCAATAATCCGGGCACCACTTTGTGCAACCATCCGTGTGCCATCTGTTGTGATATCTGCCAGGCGGCCCAAATTCAGCACAATGCCTCTTATTCCGCCATCTTTGATAATCAGATTAGATCCATTCCCGAGTAATGTGAATGGTATATTCTCTTTAATGGAAAGTCTGACGATATCCTGGACTTCCCTATACGTTTCCGGTGTTACATAAAAATCAGCCTTACCGCCTAACCGTGTATATGTGTGATCTTCTAAATTTTCACCAGCTTTAATATTTTCAGCTGATGTAATGGCTGTTAATTGTTCATACGTCTGCTCAGTCACCACAAACATCCATCCTTTGCTGTACTTCCTGTCTTCCCAGAGGTTGTTCAAAAAGTCCGGTAAAAATGACACATCGAATTTCTTTGTTGGCTCGTTTCTCCGCTACTCATGTATCTAAAGGCATACATTCCGTTACTCGAAACCATCGCCGCCTCGAAATTCTCGGTCCTTTTTATCCTCCTTTTTGAACACGCACTTCCATAAAACGGTTCGAATCCCTGCTGAAAAATTCGTCGTTTCCAAGCGAGATTATGTTACTCTGCCTGTTTTTATTTCATCCGCAATCGTCCAAGTTCATAATCCTCTGTAGCATTACTATTCACCAGAAGCATGACAGGTGCATAGGGTTCGGGGATTTCTTGGTTACCTCCCGTTCCTTAAGCCTTTCGCAGTGTCTTTTGCTTAAGGATAAACCATGTGAAATAAGAGCCTATTCCGAACAACAGAATCTTTACGGCCAATAGCGGAACGACAAACAAAATGCTGTATGCCATTGCTATCCATAGTGTAGACACCCCTATCACTTTTGCCTTCAAAGGAATACCTTTGCCATCACGGTAATTCTGTATGTAGGAGCCAAAATATTTATTCGAAAGGAGCCAATTGTATAGATTATCCGAGCTTCTCACATAACAGGCAGCCGCCAGCAGCAGCAGCGGCGTTGTTGGCACCAGCGGAAGAATAATGCCCAACATTCCCAAAGCCAGTGAAATCGACCCGGCTATAATCAGAACTATTTTTTCAGCTGCTTCATCGTACCACCAGCTATCATGGGTTATAAATGCTGTTTTCATTATAGCATTCCCCGGAAAGTTATGCCTTCATTGATTATGGAATTTATTTGACTTTTTTACCCATGGTTCTCATTTGCAGTGTTGTAAAAAATATTAAAGAGTCATTATTTTCTGTTGACTTTTCATCGATTAATTACTAGAATACTAAATAACTTTAATTAAATAAAGTGGTAAAGTGATGAAGACACGGACAGAATGGAGTTTTCGCATGGTTTCCTATCAAATTGACACTGAAAACAATGGAATAACCTCCAGGCAGCTAATGCAAAACAGCCTCCTGCCTTTGCTGAAGAGACGCTTCCGCACTTACGGATATGTCGAAACAAGCACAAGCGCTTTTCAGGATTACGATTTATATACTTCGGTTACCGGGACGGTCCGTAAACACGACATGATTAAAACCATAGACCCGTCCGGGGAGGTTCTTGTCCTTCGTCCGGATGTAACCATCCCCATCGCACAGCAGGCAGCATCGGGTGACAAAAGTCCTCGGCGGCAATTTTATGTCCAGGATGTGTACCGGCTTACCGATGAAAAGAACCATCATAGAGAACGGACTCAGGCAGGCGTCGAATGCTTCGGGGAAAACACACATGAAAATGATGCCGAATTGGTCGCCATGGCTGCTCATATTCTTAAGGACCTTCATTTCAGCCAATACAGAATTGTCCTAAGCCATGCCGCTTTCTTTAAGGAATTGCTGAGCCAGCTGCCGCTCTCGCCAAGTCAGGCTGAACAGTTGCACGAACTGATACAGTCCAAGAACTTGACTGAAATAAGACCCTTCCTTGCCGATTTGCCAATTGACGGGGAATTGGCAGAAGCTGTCGAGACAATCCCGATGTTATATGGAAGCCCGGAACAAGTAATTGCCAAGGCATCAGCGATATCCCTCAACGCCGGTATGCGAAAGACAATTAATGAACTCAAGGATGTTATTGCTGTTTTAAGGGCTTACGGCGCCTACGATTCTGTTGTATTAGATCTTGGCCTGATAAATGATATGAACTATTATTCGGGCATCATTTTTCAGGGATATGTTGCCGGATCCAGTAAACCTGTTCTAATGGGCGGACGGTACAATCACCTGACAGAGCAGTTTGGGAAAAGCATGCCGGCAATTGGTTTCGGCTGCTTCGCCGATCTTTTGTTGGATGCACTGGGTAAGGACGGCCAGCCACCGGTAATGGAAAATGCCATCCAGGTTATTATTTATTATGACCCAAGCGGCATCACACATGCATTAGCTATCGCCAATAAACTCCGGGATATCGGCTTCCGTGTAGTCACCGAGAATAGGTGCCGAAGAACTGATTTAGAAACGCCTGCACTCGGAACTGCCTTTATAACGGCAGACCAATTTCTGCTGCATCACCGGGGCAAACAAACGGAATTTCAGACGGCAGATGAACTAAACAATCTGCTGGAAGTAGAAATGAGGGGAAATTGAATGGATTACCTTACATTGGCACTTGCAAAAGGCCGGACAGCAAATAATTCTATCAATTTGCTGGAGAAGGCCGGCTTCCATTTCGATCATTTCAGAGAAGATTCAAGAAAACTCGTTTTCTATGATAAGGACAGTCTGATTAAGCTAATCTTTGTCAAGGCCGTTGATGTCCCGACATATGTGGAAAATGGAGCAGCAGACGTGGGAATCGTCGGGAAGGATAACATTATGGAAGAACAGCCTGACGTTTACGAACTGCTTGACCTGCAGTTTGGCCAGTGCAAATTTGCAGTTGCCGGCTTCACAGGAACCGGGCTGGATACAGACAGGACATTAACCGTTGCATCCAAATATCCAGCCGCAGCCAAAAACATTTTCATAGAAAAGGCATCCCCATCGACACCATCAAACTAAACGGATCGGTTGAACTTGCACCTGTCATTGGCCTCGCGGACGTCATTGTGGACATCGTCGAAACCGGCAACACCTTACGCGAAAATGGACTGACTGTACTTGAAGAGATGGAAGCAATCAGCACCCGCCTGATTGTCAACAAAGCCAGCTTCACCACTAAATCGGACAGCGTACACAGATTCATTGATACTTTAAAAAAAGGGTTGGAGTGATCAAACGTGAAAAAAATGACAGCCAGCCAATTCCGGCAGGCGAGTGGATCATCATTCGGACAGACCAACAACGGCATTTTGGACGAAAAGGTTCTTCGCATCATCTCTGACGTCCAGAAAAATGGGGATACCGCTCTTCTCCGGCTCACGGAAGAATTGGACGGCATTAGGCTTCGTACACTGCAAGTTACTGAGGATGAATTTCAGGAAGCAGAAGCATCCGTCAGCGACTCATTTCATACAGCACTCCGGACCGCAGGCAAAAACATTGAAACCTTTCATGCTGGCCAGATGGAGCAATCCTGGTTCATGAATCCAGACCTCGGCGTGACATTAGGACAAAAGGTATCCCCTATTGAACGTGTCGGTGTGTATATACCGGGGGGGTAAAGCCTCCTACCCATCTTCTGTACTGATGAATATCATCCCGGCGAAACTGGCGGGTGTTAAGGATATCACCGTTACCACGCCGCCAGATGAACATGGAAACATCAGTCCGCACGTCCTTGCCGCTGCCAGAGTGGCGGGCGCTGACACTGTCTATAAAGTCGGGGGGGGCACAAGCCATTGCTGCATTAGCCTATGGCACCGAAACGATTAAAAAGGCTTTTAAAATTGTTGGACCCGGCAATACCTACGTTGCCGGGCTAAAAAGTGGGTATTTGGTGATGTCGCTGTCGATATGATTGCCGGCCCAAGCGAAATTTGCATTGTCGCTGATGAAACAGCAAACCCAGCTTTTGCTGCTGCCGATCTTTTATCACAGGCAGAACATGACGAACAGGCCAGACCGCTATTGGTGACACCAAGCAGTCATATAGCAGATGCAGTACAAGGAGAGATATCCCGTCAGATAGAAAAGCTGGAGCGTAAAAAATTATCCGCCAGTCATTAGATCAGAACGGGCGAATGATTGTGACGGAATCACTTGCAGAAGCACTGGACATCGCTAATCTAATTGCACCGGAGCATCTGCAGCTCATGATTCGGGAGCCGTTCGAAAACTTGGCGGCGATTACGAATGCGGGGGCCATTTTTCTAGGCAATTATTCCCCTGAGCCACTGGGTGACTATGCAGCCGGTCCTAACCATACGTTGCCAACGAGCGGTACAGCAGCATTTTCATCACCACTTGGTGTCTATGATTTTATGAAAAAATCAAGCATTATTCATTATCAGAGAGACGCTCTGAGAAACGTTTCAGAGACCGTCACCTCTCTTGCCAAAGCAGAAGGGCTGACCGCACATGCTCAATCGATTCAGATCAGGAAGGATGAAAACGATGCGAAAACAGACGATTAGACGTGCTACAGCCGAAACCAATATCACTGCAGCGTTCAGCCTGGATGGCTCCGGGACACCGAATATCCATACAGGCATCGGTTTCTTTGACCACATGTTGACACTGCTGACCAAACACGGACTGTTCGATTTGAGCGTGCAGTGTGATGGCGACCTGGAAGTTGATCAGCATCATACGGTTGAAGATACCGGCATTGTCCTCGGGCAGGCGTTCAAACAAGCACTCGGCGATAAAACGGGCATTACCCGTTATGCTACAGTCACGACACCGATGGATGAAGCACTTGCCTCTGTTTCAGTCGATATTAGCGGGCGGCCATACCTTGTCTATCATGTCGATGGACTGAAGGAAAAAGTCGGGTCATTCGATACAGAGCTGGCCGAAGAATTTTTCCAGGCCTTCGTCAATCACGCCGGTATTACACTGCACATTAACCTGGCCTATGGCTCGAACACCCATCATATGATAGAGGCTATTTTCAAAGGTGCAGGCCGGGCGCTTGACCAAGCTGTATCGATCAATGAGAGGGTGGATGGTATCCCATCAACGAAAGGATCCTTGTAGAAAAGAGGGAATAAAAATGATTTTACTTCCAGCTATCGATATCAGAGGCGGGAATTGTGTCCGCCTCACACAAGGGGATTACCGACAAGAAACAATTTATAGCGACTCCCCAGCCTCTATTGCCAAACAATGGGAGGACCAGCAAGCCGATTACTTGCACGTTGTGGACCTGGATGGTGCCAAAACCGGGACTGCCGCCAATGCTGAAACCATTCGGGAGATTGTCCAAACCATCCAGATCCCTGTTCAAATTGGAGGTGGCATTCGTTCCATTGATACGTTACAAACTTACCTGTCTGCAGGTGCTGATCGGGTCATTATTGGTACAGCTGCTATTCATCATATGGACTTCTTAAAAGAAGCAGTTGCTTCCTTTGGTGATAACATTGCTGTGTCCATCGATGCACGTAATGGCTTCATCGCAACAGATGGTTGGACCGAAACAAGTGATGTTAAAGCAATCGATTTGATGAAAGAGCTTGAAACAATTGGGGTCAGTACCATCATTTACACGGATATTTTGAAAGACGGCATGCTGAAAGGCCCCAACTTTGAAGAGCTGAACGCCATTAATTGTGCAACAAACATCCAAGTCATTGCCTCAGGCGGCATCTCCAGCCTGGAAGATGTGAACCGGCTCAAAGAGATGGATCTTTACGGTGCCATCATTGGCAAAGCATTGTATGACGGCACACTATCATTTACAAACATACGGGAGGAAACATGAATGAGGGCAAAACGAATTATCCCATGCTTGGACGTTAATAAAGGACGCGTTGTCAAAGGGCATAAGTTTAAAAATATACAAGATGTTGCGGACCCGATTGACCTGGCGAGACAATACAATGAATCCGGCGCCGATGAACTTGTCTTTTACGACATTACGGCATCCAATGAAAACCGCCTGCTATTTCTTGACATTGTCAGAAAAATAGCAGCAGAAATTACGATTCCATTCACTGTCGGCGGCGGCATCCGCAGTATCCGGGATATCGAGCAGGCGCTCCATGCCGGCGCAGATAAAGTATCCATCAATAGTGCAGCCGTTAAAAACCCTGATTTCATTCAGGAAGCCGCTGTGCAGTTCGGCAGCCAATGCATTGTTCTGGCAATTGATGCTAAAAAGGCCGGACCAGGAAACTGGCATATTGTCATTAGCGGCGGCAGGGATGATACGGGGATGGATGCTGTTGAATGGGTCAAAGAGGGAGAACGTCTTGGTGCCGGTGAAATAGTAGTCAATGCAATAGATACCGATGGGGATAAAACCGGCTATAGCCTTGAACTGACAAAAACAATCAAACAAAATGTCAACATCCCCGTCATCGCAAGTGGTGGTGCCGGATCAAATTCCCATGTAGCCGATGTACTGACCGAAGCAAATGCCGATGCAGCCCTTGCAGCCTCTGTCTTCCATTACAATGAGATTCAAATACCTGAGCTAAAAACTATCTTGATCAAAACGGAATCACCGTCAGGAGGTAATGACATGTGGGACGAACAGCTGAACGAACTGACCTTTGACGAACAAGGTCTTATCCCCGCCATCATACAGGATATGGAAACAGGTAATGTGCTTACCCATGCCTATATGAACAGGGAGTCGCTGGAAATAACACTGGAAACCGGTGAAACATGGTTTTACAGCCGCAAACGCAGGAAGGTGTGGCATAAAGGGGAAACATCCGGCAACAGGCAAAAGATCCATGAAATCCGGTATGACTGTGATCAGGATGCCCTTTTGATAAAAGTGCATCCACTCGGGCCAGCCTGTCATACTGGTGAGCCAACTTGCTTTCATCATACGTTGAAAGAAGCTGATCCGACCGGCCAAATGACGCTCAACGAACTGGCAGCCCTTATCAAAAACGCCGTGCTGATGCAGAGGAAGGCTCTTATACCACCTATTTATTTTCGGAAGGCATGGATAAAATCCTTAAAAAGATAGGAGAGGAAACGAGTGAAGTGATCATCGGTGCCAAAAATAACAGCCGTGACGAAATGATATGGGAAATAGCCGATTTAAGTTACCACACACTCGTTCTGATGGAACTGATGGATATCTCCATTTCCGAGATCAGACAGGAACTTGCCAAACGCCATACAGCAAAGGAAGACGTCCGACATGTGTAAATTCTGGAGCGAGGCAGTTAAACGGACAGAACCTTACGTACCCGGCGAACAACTGAATGACCCGGACATTATCAAGCTGAATACCAATGAAAACCCGTACGGACCTTCACCAAAGGTTATCGACGCCATTCAGAACGAATTGACACAGAAATTACATCTTTACCCTGCCCCCGGTGCTGACGCGCTTCGGGAAGAAATCGGCCGTTATTATCAGCTTGATAAGGACCATGTTTTTATCGGTAATGGGTCTGATGAAGTACTAGCCTTTTCGTTCATGGCCTTTTTTGAACAAGATGCCCGCATCCGGTTTCCATCGGTAACATACAGCTTTTACCCGGTCTATGCCAAACTTTTTCATATCCCGTATGATGATGTTCCGCTTAATCGGGACTTTACGATTCCTGTTGCGTCCTTTTTCCAGTCAGAGGGCGGGGTGATTATTGCCAATCCGAATGCACCAACAGGTTTATATCTCGATTTGAAGTCGGTAGAGGAGATTGCGGCAAATAATCCGAAGCAAGTGGTTATCATCGATGAGGCCTATGTCGACTTCGCTCCTGGTTCTGCCGTATCACTGGTCAAGGATTATCCTAACCTATTGATTGTACAGACCATGTCCAAATCAAGGTCACTGGCCGGTCTGCGGCTCGGTTTTGCCATCGGGCAGCCACACCTGATGGAGGCGCTCCATCGCATCAAGGACTCATTCAACTCATATACGATTGACCAACTGGCTATCGCTGGCGGAACTGCTGCCATTCAGGATGAAGATTATTTCCAGGAGACAACAGGACAAATCATCAATACAAGGGAGTGGCTGATTCCCGAAATGAAAAAACGCGGATTCTGCGTACTGCCATCCGCCGCTAACTTTATCTTCGCCTCCCACTATAAGGTAGAAGCAGAAACACTTTATCAGAAATTGAAACAGCAAAAATCTTAATCAGGCATTTTCAAAACGCCGCAACTGCCAATTACGTGCGCATTACGATTGGTACGGAGGAACAGATGGAGCGATTGCTGGCTGCAATCGATTCGATCATTGTTGCATGAATCGCTCCAGGTTCTGCTGCAAAACAAGCAGAAAAAAACCAGGATCCGTAATGGACCCTGGTTTTTTCTGCTATAAATTAATGGTGACATCGGCATCTTTACGGAGTTTCTCAACAAGCGTCTGCCGTGCTTTATTTTCTTTTGGGTTTTTAACTGTGACTTCAAATCTGATTTTTTCTCGTCAAATGAGGCTATTTTCTTTTCTTCTCCGTCTTCCTTTTCACCTTTGTTACCCTCTTTCGCTTTCTCCTGCTGAGACTTCCACTGGTCATATGCTTTTTGCAATTCTTCCTCCGTCGGTTCCGTGTCCCCTGATTCTTCAGAAATCAGCTTCTCCACTTTGACTTGTGTCTTAATCTGAGAAACAACTTCTTTTTCCTTCATGCCTTGCTCTTCTAACTTACTCAGCAATTTGTCTTTGGACTCAAGCCCATTTTGTTTGGCCATATCGTTCAGTGTCTCGTCCACATCTTTGTCCGATGCACTATAGTCACGATCATTTGCCTCTTGAATAAGCAGCTGATTACCGACCATGCCCTCTGCTGTCTGCTTTTTCAGCTTGTCCTGATCAAGCTTTTGACCGGTCAGCTGTGATTGCATCGCCATACGCTGGAACAGGCTTTGATACGTTGATTTGAATTCTTTTTCTTGATTTCTTCGCCATTCACTTTTGCGACAACATCTGGCACATCTTTCAGGTCAGGCTCAGGCATCTTCTTCTGCTGTTCAGAAGCCTGTCCATTTTATCACTACCGCCGCCATTATCCTTATCGCTCGATTCATCATCACCGCCGCACGCTGCCAGTACTAAAGCTATTCCGAGCGCCATTAGTGTCATCAGTAATTTTCTCATCATAAATGGTAGTCCCTCATTTCCTATCGTTGTTCTTTAATTCAAACATATTTTATGGGGGTATCGCAAGTTTTATTACATTCGGTTAGTTAGCCTTTATCCCTTATCATACCGGCATTTCCGCAACCTTTTACATCTTCTTTACAATTTATCGCCTATTTTACTATCATTTGCCGTATTTTCATTCACGTGAAGAGGACCGGCCCAAATGGGGACCGGTCCCTAAAACTTTATTCGCTCAGACTCTCATCAATTTCATTAACCATTTCCTGTACGGAAACGAGTCCCCCACCCGAAAGGTACCAATAATCCGGGTTCAAATAGACGATATTATCATTCTTGTACGCCTTTGTTTTCTTGGTAAGATCATTTTCAACAACTTGTTTCGCGGATGATTCACTTCCGACTACAGCACCCCGGTCGATCACATAAAGCATTTCCGGATTCTGTTCAACCACATACTCAAACGAAACGTTCATGCCATGTGTGGATACCTCTATATTTTTATCAACTGCAGGAACACCGAACACATCGTGAATGATGCCAAACCGTGAATTAGGCCCGTACGCACTTATCTTATCATCGTTGGCAAGTATAATCAGTGCTTCCTTATTGCTGGCTTCGGCTTTCTCTTTGAGGTCGGCAATGGATTTTTCAATAGCTTCCAGTTCTTTATCAATTTCATCCTGTTTACCGAAAATGGTGCCGATTTTATTAAGATTTTCTTTGAATGAATCCATATATCTCGTTGTATCGACGCCGAGATGGACGGTCGGTGCAATTTCCTTTAATTGATCATATAAAGAAGCTTGCCGGCCGGAGATAATGATCAGATCAGGATTAATTTGTGCCAGCTTATCGAAATCAGGTTCTTTCAAACTGCCGGCGTTCGCATATTTATCACTTTTATATTTCTCCAGGTAATCTGGTATACTGCCCTTTGGAACCCCGGTAACATTAACTCCCAATTTATCAAGGGTATCCAGTGTGCCAAAGTCAAAAACGACTACTTTCTCCGGGTTTTCGGTACATCGGTTTCCCCCAGTTCATGGTTCACCGTCACCTTTTCTGCCTCACCAGAAGCATTGCCTTTATCCTCTTCGCTGGAATCAGATGACGACCCGCATGCCGCCACAAACACCATCAGTCCGCTTAAAACAGTAATTAATAAT
Organism: Lentibacillus juripiscarius JCM 12147; assembly: GCA_001311805.1. The sequence goes on from BBCA01000007.1 coordinate 21,675, forward strand.
AATTTCCTCAATGTTTTTTCCTCCTCTTTTATGCGAAATAAACGCAAATCCGGTTATTGTTAATATGTTTAATTTCAATATCCATGTCGTATATATCTTTCAGAACACATTCATCAATCACATTGCATGTCGGGCCCTGTTTAACGATTTTCCCGTCCTTTAGCGCAACAATCTGGTCGGAATAGCATGAAGCAAAATTAATATCATGGATGACAATAAGTATGGTCTTGCCCAGTTCATTAACCAGTTTCCGCAATGTTTTCATAATTTGCACTGAATGCCGCATGTCAAGATTATTCAATGGCTCGTCAAGCAGAATATACTCCGTGTCCTGGGCAATGACCATGGCAATATGGGCGCGCTGGCGCTGACCACCAGATAGCTCATTCAAAAATTTATCCTGGATGTCGCGGAGCTCCATGTAATCAATTGCCTCATCCACCTTTTCCCAGTCCTCATCCGTCAGTCTGCCCTGGGAGTACGGAAAGCGGCCGAAAGATACAAGCTCCCTGATAGTCAGCCGCAAATTAATCGCATTGGATTGTTTTAGAATTGATATCTTTTTAGCCAATTCTTTGTTCTTTTTCTGGGTGATATCCTCTCCATCAATGGTAATATCCCCATCATCGCGCGAAATAAGCCTGCTGATCATCGAAATTAAAGTACTCTTCCCCGCCCCATTCGGACCGATAAATGACGTAATCGTGCCTTTTTCGATTGACACCGAGACATCCTCCACGACATTCTTCTGATTATACCGCTTAAACACACTTTTCAGATCTACCATGATTTATTCTCCTTTAATAAAAGATAAATAAAGTAAATACCACCGGCAAAGTTGATGATTACGCTAATCGTTGTCTGGAAAGTAAACACTTCTTCAACGACGAATTGGCCTCCAAGCAGTGCGATAATGCTGATCAAGATGGAACCGATAATTATATAAAAATGACGGTATGTTTTTAAAAATTCATAGGCGACATTGACAACGAGCAAACCGAGAAACGTAATCGGGCCGACCAGTGCTGTTGCAATCGATATCAATACCGCCACAACAATCAAAAGCCGTTTCACCACATAATCATAGGGTACTCCCAGATTGATGGCATGATCTTTCCCAAGACCCAGCACATCAAGATACTTGTAGAACCGAATGAAATAGAGCGTTACAAGCACCATTAACCCGAATGACAAGTAGACAAGATCCTTATTCACATTATTGATGCTTGCAAACATCCGGTCACGGGCAACCATAAACTCATTGGGATCAATCAAAACTTGCATGAAGTCTGTAAAGCTTCCAAAAAATGTCCCTAGAATCATTCCTATCAGCAAGAGGAAATAAATATTGTTATTCTCCCCTTTAAACAGAAAGCGATAGAGCACCAGTGAAAAATGACCATGACCCCGATGGACAGAAAATAGTTGATGCTGCTGCTCATCATGACCAGCGAGCGTGATCCAAATACAAAGATAATGAACGTCTGCAGCAAAAGATAAAGTGAATCAAGTCCTAATATATTCGGTGTCAAAATGCGATTATTGGTAATGGTCATAAATACGGTTGTTGAAAACGCAATCGCTGAAGCGGTCAGAATAATGGCAGCCACCTTCATAAGCGTCGCGGAAGTATATAGCCAATGTTGCCGCTCAAATCATAAAAATGTAAATCAGGACAAAAATTGCTGCGATTATTGCAAGGGTGATTGTCTTTTTCTTATAGCCCATATTTCTTTCTCCTCAGCAGCAAGTAAATAAATATTGCACTTCCTATGACACCTACTGTCAGACTGATCGGAATTTCGTACGGATAAATGATAACCCTTCCAATAATATCGCAGGCCAATACGAATATAGCTCCCAGAAGTGCTGTATGCAGCAAGCTTTTCTTTAAATGGTCACCCTGATAGATGGTGACAATGTTTGGAATGATCAGCCCAAGGAATGGAATCATCCCCACCGATAAAACAACCGATGCAGTCACCAGCGCAACGATAATCAGCCCAAAATTGACCACCTGCTGGTATTTCAGTCCAAGGTTTTTGGCAAAATCCTCCCCCATTCCTGCAATCGTAAACTTGTTGGCAAACAAGTAGGCGATAATGAGCAGTGGGATGCTGATATACATGAGCTCATAATTCCCACTCATGACCATCGAAAAGTCTCCTTGCATAAAGGAGGACATGTTCTGGATTAAATCGTTCTTGTACGCCAGAAAGGTTGCAACAGAACTGATGATATTCCCGAACATCAGCCCAACCAATGGAATGAAGACGGCATCCTTGAATTTTATTTTCTCGAGGATTTTCATAAAGATGACCGTTCCCAGCAAGGCAAACAACCGAAATAGCCATCTTTTGCAGCGGGCTGGCGGAAGTAAAAACCATCAAGGCTACCAAAAATGCCCAATCTTGCCGAATCCAGTGTCCCCGATGTTGTCGGTGAAACGAACTTGTTTCGGCTAAGCTGCTGCATAATAAGCCCGCAGATACTCATGCTCATGCCAGCAATCACTATACTGGCGAGCCTGGGCACCCGGCTAATCATGATGATCTCCAACTGTTCATCCGACAAGCTGAGAATGTCCCACGGCGCAACATCTGAAACACCTATAAAATGGAAGTAAACGATAACAATAGTCCGACAGTCGCCAGATGCCAAATTTTCATATGTAACCCTCGAATGCAAATTAGAATGGTTATCTCTTTTTACTCAATCTAATTAATAATGAAAATCATTATCAATTACGTTCTGTCATTTATTATAACAGAATTTGGGATAACTGCAATATATTCCTCAAAAAAAATTATTGCATTTTTATGTCATGTGGAATTTCCAGTCTTGAAAGTGAGCTTGTACAGGTGAAGCCGACACCTTTGACATAAAAAAGCCCCGGTAAACGCATTCCACGCTTACCAGGGCTTTCACAAAAGGTGTTTAGTCTTCTTCCACGACTTCACAGCCTTCATCTGTACAGTATGTTGTTTTTGACTTCTTAGGCGTCAATGATTGCAGGGCAGGCTCTGATCGCTCCTCTTCCCATACTTTTTCAAGCACCTCTAAAAACACTTCCTGCGGCTGTGCACCGGATACTCCATATTTGTTATTGAAAACAAAAATGGTACACCCTCGACACCCAACTGTCCGGCCTCCTGTTCATCGGCACGGACATGTCTTTTATAATCGTCTGTCTCAAGCATTGCGCGTACGTCTTCCTGATTCAGGCCCGCCTCGCCAGCAAGTCTTGCCAGTGTATCATGATTACTTATAAGTTCAGAGTCTGTAAAATAAGCCTTCAACAGCCGTTCAGTGACTTGGTTTCCCTTGCCTTTATCCTTTGCATATTGTGCAACACGATGTGCATCAAATGTATTCGTATGTTTCATCGAATCAAAATGGTAAATCAAACCGAGCTCTGCCGCCTGCTTTCCCATTTCTTCGTTTGATTTCTTGGCCTTCTCGACACTCATGCCATATTTGGCTGCCAGGAGCTCATGAATCGATTTACCGGGATTCTCCTCGGCATTCGGATCCAGTTCATAACTTTTGTACGCCACTGTTACATCCTCTTTATTCGGGAATTGTTCCAGCGCTAATTCCAGTCTGCGCTTTCCGATGTAACAAAACGGGCAAACAAAATCGGACCATACCTCTATATTCATCATAACACCTCTTTTCCTGTTATTTATTTTAGCACAGAATAACTTTTTATAAGAAAAGATGCGCTTGATTGTCTGCCGTTCAGGAGTAATACCAATAACTACCGATTACTTCAAAAACCGCAACGATGAAGTAATTTGTCACAGGCCAGCTAATTCATGTATGTGCTCAAAACCCTTCCATGTCCTGCATGAAACTGACTCTGATGCTGTCCGACGCCGGCTGTCGCTACCATTTACTTCTCTCTGTTTCGATATTTCTTTCCATTTTCATTTTCTCTATTCGATAATTCATCATTACTTTTTCGCCTTGTCCACATCATTTTCACTTACTTTTATGTATACCGGACTTTCCTTGTATCCAAATTGATAAAAATTACTCCAATTATATGGGATTTGATATTTAAATGGTATTTTATTTCCTTTTAGAAGCCAATAATATTCATTTGCCTCACTTAAATTTGATTCACTGCCACTGTAGACCGTTTCGTATTTCTTACCGTCTCTAAACATAAATAACAGCATGGCAGCTGCCATAACTCCTATGATTCCAAACATACAAATCCCTCTTTAACATTCTATTGTTTTCAAACACAATATTTTTAGTCCGTTCAACTACCTACTTCATACCAGTCAGTTACTTATAGTCTTTCCAGGGTCCAGATTACTAAAACATTGCTTGGATCCAGTGATTTTGATTTTATGCTGAAAATCAAAATCCGTGCAATCGTTTCCCGGTCATCGTTCAAATACTGCTTGATCAGCCTCCCTTCATCCTATTCGCATTAACCGGTGCCCAACGTTAAAGAAATCGGCGTAATGCCGATTTCCCAATTACTTATCAGTGGTATTTTGGACCATCGACGTAACGTCCATAATCCGGTTTTGCTGTTTGGTCAACGTCTTGGCAAGCTGCTGCAAACCTTCTTGTAAATCCTCTCCGCTCATCGAAGTTCCGTGCCCCGGTACCACTGTTTCAGGCTTTAGTGCAGCCAGTTTCTCAACAGATTCCCTGGCACTTTCCCAGTCAGTGGTCAAATACCTTGGCGGACCATTCACTTCACTGGTTTGCATCAGCACATTGTAGAACGAATCCTGCCTGACGGTAATGAATGCATCACCAGAAAGCAGCATGCCGTCACGTTCACGGTAAAATGAAACATGCCCCGGCGAATGTCCAGGTGTGTGGATCCATTCCCAATCATCCATCCCGGGAACACTGTTATCATCAGGCAGAGGTTTTACAGCATTCCCTAGGTTAATTGGTTTATTTGGGTACATTTTGGATATTTTGGCTAACATACCGCCTTCCACGCCAGGATCAGGTTCCGGATAGCTCTTTTCACCGGTTAAATATGGAATTTCCTTTGTATGGGCGTACACCGGAACATCCCACTTCTGTACAAGTTCGACTAGTCCGCCCACATGGTCAAAATGCCCGTGTGTCAAAATAATCGCTGACGGGGGGTTCTGTTTCCCGAAACGTTCCTCTGCCTTTTCGAGTATTTCATCAGCCGATTTAGGCAGACCTGCGTCCACCAGCATCCAATCCCCCTTATCCGGATAACCAATGAACCCGATGTTCGCAATCTGATTCGTGAAGTAAAACACATCATTCGCAACTTCTTCGCCTGTACCATTTGTAATCGACGTCATCGGAATAATTTTACTGTCCTCTGATTCATGCATTTCTTCATCCATGTAAAAACCTCCTTTTTCCTTTTAGGATTTGGAGGTTTCAGGATTATAAACCATGAATTTCGGGCTGTCGGATGGGACTTTGTGGGAAAAATGCTGGCTGAAATTGTGAACTTTAGCATTTTGAATGTGAACTTTAGCGTTTTTGTATGTGAACTTTAGCGTTTTTATTGTGAACTTTAGCGTTTCTGCATGAAACTTTAGCGTTTCCTCAATAACGCACCAAAAACTGCCCACAAATTGTGAGCAGTCCCGCATTTTCAGTCCTCAAGCAATGATTTTCCCATAATGGATACGCGCTTTGTGTTTTTTAAATCATCAAGTGTTTTTGCACCAATACCGAACATGGTCATTTTCAATTCAAGTTCAATCTGTTCCATTGTTTCCTTTACCGCCTCATCAGATTCAGTCGCGGCTTGAAGTAATTTGCGGGCAAATCCGATCACATCAGCGCCAATGGTCAATGCTTTCGCTGCATCGACGCCGGTTTTCATACCGCCGCTGGATACAACCGGAACATCTTCCAACGCACTTCTCACCGACACAATGCAGTCTTTCGTCGGGATTCCCCAGTTATTGAACGCCTCGGCAGCAGCCTTTTTCAGCGGATCGTTGGAGCGAAGTTTTTCCACCTGACTCCATGATGTTCCGCCGGCGCCTGCGACATCAATATAGAAGATGCCAGCATCGTGTAATTTTGCAATAGTTCCGTCGATTCCAAATCCAACTTCCTTCGCACCAACGGGAACGTCCAGCGCGGAACATACCTTCTCAATTTTCGGAAGGAGGTTCTCGAAATTCAAATCGCCCTCATCCTGCACGGCTTCCTGAAGTGGGTTAAAGTGCAGCACAATCGAATCAGCGCCGGTCATTTCAACAATCCGCTGACACTCTTCAGCACCATAACCATAATTCAGCTGGACAGCACCCAAATTAGCAATAAGAGGAACCGACGGCGCATGCTTTCGTATTAAAAAAGACTCCTGATGTGCGTCGCTTTCCAAAAGCGCCCGCGTGAACCGAGTGCGACAGCCCAGCCTTTTTCTTCTGCAGCCTTTGCTAAATTTTGGTTGATTTTCGACGCCAGTTCTGATCCGCCAGTCATTGAACTTACCAAAAACGGTGCTTTGATCGGCTTGTCCAGGAAATCAGTATCCAGACTGATATCCGCAAAATTAATCTCCGGCAATGCGTTATGTATGAAGGCTATCCCTTCAAGCCCTGTTGATTTGTTTACACCTTCCACATTATCATTTAAACAAAGCCGGATATGTTCTGTTTTGCGCTTGTTAATTCCTTCACCCATAGTTATTCATCCTATCTCCATTGTCATTACTTTTATCATATCAAGTTTTTACGCTTATGTAACGATTAAGATAAAAATTGCATCTATACATCTAGTTTACTTATTCCGCAACTGAATGAAAAGAAATCTGATTCCACTAATCCAAAATTTAGTGCAGTTGAGCAATGGCTGCCGTAGTGCTACACTTGCTCTAATAACATCGCCCATGGAGGGAAGCAGATGAAACAAGCAGCAAAAGCCTTTGCCGAACAAGCCCATGAAGGCCAGACACGCAAAAGTTCCGGCACGCCATATATTACCCACCCTATCCGTGTCGCAAAACAGCTGGAAACGTCGGGATTCAGCGAAGCGTTAGTCTGTGCCGGTTATTTACATGATGTTGTAGAAGATACATCGTATGAAATCGAGGATATAGAAGGGAGATTTGGATCAAAGGTTGCTCAGCTCGTTTCCGCCCACACGGAAGATAAATCAAAATCCTGGGACGAACGCAAACAGCACACAATCGATACTGTCAAACAGGCCGAAAAAGAAATCAAATATCTGATTGTTGCCGACAAATTGGACAATCTGCTATCGATGGAAAAAGAATTAAAGCGTCAGGGCGATAAGCTGTGGCTCCATTTTAATGCAGGTTTCGAACAACAAAATGGTACAACCAATCCATTGCTGAAAATATGTATAGCGGATTAGCGGAAGATAAGATTCCAGATTATTTTCGAGAGTTTGCAGACGTCGTGAAGCGTGTATTTGGTTGAAATTTTTCAACAGTTGAAGACACCGATTATTTTAAAAACCGGATGCAGATTGACTCCGCACCCGGGACAGCATTTACCGTTTATTCATTTCACTCGGCTCCGGACCATTGCGCTGGCCGCGATCCAATCCCGCCAATTTATCCATATCGTCATCACTTAATTCAAAATCAAATACATCGAAGTTTTCTTCAATACGGGATGGAGTCACTGATTTCGGAATAACAATCGACTCCGACTGCAGGTGCCAGCGAATAATAACTTGCGCCGATGTTTTGCCATGCTTTTCGGCAATTGCACGAACCGTATCATTCTCCAGCACTTCTTTGCCGTTCATTAACGGGCTCCATGCTTCCAGATAAATGTTATGGTCCTGGCAAAACTTCTTCAGCTCATGCTGCTGAAAATATGGATGGCATTCTACCTGATTCAACACCGGCACAACATCACATTCATCCAACAGACGCTGGAGATGTTCGATGTTAAAGTTACAAACGCCGATTGCCTTGACACGGCCATCATTATACAGTTTTTCCATCGCCTTATATGTTTCCACATAATCATCAAATTCCGGTGTCGGCCAATGGATTAAATATAAATCAACATATTCAAGACCAAGGCGCTCCAGACTCGCATCGAAAGCCTTCAATGTCTCGTCATATCCCTGATCACTGTTCCAGACCTTTGTCGTAATAAACAGCTCATCACGGGCGATCCCACTCTTGGCAATTGCTCTGCCAACACCATGCTCATTCTCATATACTTTGGCCGTATCAATCGCGCGATAGCCTGTTTCAAGTGCTTTCGCAACAGCCGGTTCCGCTTCCTCATCCGGTACCTGCCAAACACCAAACCGAGCTGCGGCATTTCCAGTCCGTTGTTTAATGTTACATATTGCATGAGCAAAACTTCCTTTCTTGCTATGGTAAAAATTAGTTTATCACAATATATATGCTGAAAAAATATTTGCTGTAATTGCTGCTTTTTCCTCGCGAAGAAAGATTTCCTTCACAATACAGGATATAATAATTATAAAAAGTTTAGTAAGTTTAATAATATGTTATAATAAAGATGTGGAGGTGAATGGAATTGACTAACTCAACCGAAATCGCACATGATATTATCCTTAAACTTGCCGAAGAAACGAAAAAAGAAAACTGATTTGACTGACCCATATATTCAAAAACTTATTTTTGAACTAAATTCAGTAGCACGTGTCAGTTTATCCGAAAACACGAATGCCCCGGAACATTATACAGTGAAAGATGTCGCGGAATTGTTTGACGTTAATAAACAGACAGTCTATAAATGGATTGCAGAAGAAAAAATTGAATACAAAATTGATGAGAGCCCGGGTAAAATACAGCGAAAAGGATACCAAATTCCAAAAGGGCAATTTAAAACAGAAAAAGAAATGCATGCTGTTGATCCTACATTTAGGGATAGACGTGAAAAAAACATGAGGGAAATACCCAATACAGGTTCTTATCAACCAGATATGCCCCCTCAAGAAGGTAACGGGAATAGTGTCAGTTATGATGATATTAAAGCTAAAATAAACAGGAACAACCAATGAAAATCATTAAGGAATTTTGGCATCAGGAAATAATTGTTATGGACCTTCCAATTATTGCGGAACATGTAGAAGACTTTAATGCATTTTACGATACGTTTCTCACTGCTATCCACAAGGCTAAGCGAAATCCACTTCGTCCAGGATGGAGTCTGAGACATGATTTAATAGGTTGGCGGGAATACAAATTTTTTTCTAAAAACAACCCCAACCCTCAGGAAAACCGGATATGCGGTTTGTATATCACTATGACAAAGCCCCTAAATACTTCTATGTGTTAGCTGTTGGACTTAGGAATTCAAAGGAAACAAGATACTCTAAAGAGCAACATAGCGTCTATTACATGGCCGCCGAACGCCTGAAAAAGATTACACCAGCTTACTGGCAAATGATACAACATTAATTCCTGCAGAAAAGGCAAATGTCCCGGTAACTTTTACCGATTAAGGGCTACTATTTGAAATAGCTAGAGCTGTCCTCCTACACCTACAATCGATTGCGAACAAGAAAAAAGTGTCGTCTACCTAAAGAAAAAATGTTACCTTTTCATATCACCTTTTGACTGCATCCTTCGATTATAGTAATAGAATACAATCTCCAAAAATTTTTCAATTTAAAAGGAACTTCAACAACAAAAGTCGAATATTTCAAAAGATAACCTATGAGGAGGACTACTATGGCAATAAATGAAATGACTATCCCAGAATTACAACAAAAAATGGAATACGGCAATTTGTCAGCAAAAGAACTAACAAAACAGTACCTGAAACAAATTGCCAGCCATAATGAACAAATCAACGCAGTGCTGGAATTGAACCCGGATGCATTGCATATCGCGGAATCCCTAGATACAGAAAGAAACCAAACAGGCCCACGTAGCCCGCTTCATGGTATTCCTATCCTGGTAAAAGACAATATTGACACCGGGGATAAAATGCATACGACGGCGGGCTCGCTGGCTATGGAAAATAACTATGCAAAAGAAGACGCTTTTATTGTCCGGAAACTACGTGAGGCCGGAGCAGTTACCCTCGGGAAAGCCAACCTAACTGAGTGGGCGAACTTTATGACCGTGGGAATGCCGAATGGATACAGTTCGTTAGGCGGACAAGTAAGAAATCCCTATGGACCAGGCAAATTCGACACAGGAGGTTCCAGTGCCGGGTCGGGTGCCGGTATTGCCGCTGGTTTTGCTGCCGGAGCACTTGGTACGGAAACGAGCGGATCCATCCTGAGCCCTGCAAGCAGCAATTCCATTGTCGGCATCAAACCAACTGTTGGCCTGCTGAGCCGCACAGGTATCATCCCGATTTCCAATAGCCAGGATACCGCCGGGCCTATGACACTTACCGTGGAAGATGCGGCCATTCTGCTGGATGCGCTTACTGGTTCCGATAAAAACGATCCAGCTACTTTGATAAACAAAACGACAAAGAACTTTTCCCAGTCACTTAATATAAATGGATTAAAAAACGCCAGATTGGGTATGTCACGCGACTACCTGCAAGGAGCGGATGACGAAGAAATTGCCATCATAGAGGATGCTTTAGCGGATATGGAAAAGCTCGGGGCAGCCATAACGGACCCGGTTAAGTTGCCCGTGGATGTAAACGATATAAACGTCATGCTGCACGAATTCAAAAGCGGAGTCAATGCCTATTTAAAGGATGCATCAACAAATCTCCCAGTCCAATCATTGCAAGATGTTATCCAGTTTAATAAAAATCACAAGAACGAGGCGTTGAACTACGGACAGACAATTCTCGAGCAGTCCGACAAAAAAGCGGAAACCAGACCGAAGCTGAATATATTCAAGCCCGATTAAGTGATTTGGAGCAGTCACAGGAAGAAGGCATTGATAAAGCGATAAACGAACATAACTTGGATGCGCTCATTTTCATAAATAATTACGGGGCGGGAATCGCTGCAAAAGCGGGTTACCCTTCTATAACTGTTCCGGCAGGCTATACGTCAGCAGGGAAACCAGTTGGCATCACATTAACAGGGGTTGCTTTTACCGAAGCAAGGCTGATTGAACTGGCCTATGCATATGAACAAGCAACAAACCATCGGAAAACACCGCAGCTCAACTAAAGAAAGGGGCTATTTCCTATTTAAGAGGATGTTCAAAAAGTCCGGTAAAAATGACACTTCGAATTTCATCGTTGGCTTGCCTTTCCGTTCCTTGGAAAAGAAAACCACTTTTCCTGCGTGCGATGTGTATTCAGGGGAGCATTCCTTGTGCTCATGTATTAATTTGCATATATTCCGCTACTCAAAGCTGCGCCGCCTTGAACTTCTCGGTCCTTTTTATCCTCCTTTGAACACGCACTTGGAGGGAAATAGCCCGCTTTATGCACCATTCCAAATAATTTCACCACATTGTGCCTGATGGTCAATTTTCACGTCAAAATAATGCTTACTGTAAAAATGTTCCAACCGCTCGACATGATCGAAATCGCGCTGAACAATGTCACCTGTAATATTCTGCACATTATCTTCATGTGCCACTTCTTTTAAATGTTTCATTAGTACCGATCCATACCCTTTATTTTCTTCGCCTTTAATAGCAGCAATATGCAAGTTTTGGTTATCTTTATATTCCGCTTCTATGGTCGAATGCCAATCACCACGGTATGGTCTTGAACAATTATGCAGCATGATTTGGCACATTTCCTCATCCCTATATGCGTAAATGATAACCCACTCGTCATGTCTGGTCTGATCAATGCCGATAATCTCTGCATTCCTGGCAATCTTTTTCATGTTATCCTGCATACGGAAGAGTTGCAGTTCCAGCGTATCAAGCTCCGTTTTCAATTCATCTTTACTTTTTGCTTCTTCTTTTTCCAAAAACACACTTTGAGATATCATTATCTTCTTCCTTTCCAAATCGCGCACAATGTCGTATTCTACTAGAAAGGAAGGATGTACTTCAAGGCATTAAAAGAATATCTTACTTAGGATCCTATCTTCAATAATCAATTCCAAAGATACATTTTTTCGTAAATAAATGTATCGATTTTAGTATAATCATTTATTCATAAAAAGCAGATAACCGCCTATTAAACTCCGGCAAATCTTCCTCCAGGATTGTCAGCCCTCTTTAAATTGACGATTATATTAACATCATGCATATCTAATCCGCCAACACACCGCACACCTCTATCCCGTACTATTAATTCATTGTTGTACCACCTATTCTTATTTTCCATGATAAAGAAAACAACCCTTAGTATGATCATTCACCATCCGGTTGCCTGCATAAATGCATAACAAATCGTTGGTCCGACAAAGCTGAATCCGCGCTTTTTTTAAATCCTCGCTCATCAGCTCTGATTCCTTCGTAAACGACGGCACATCAGCGTGTGTATCCCAGTCATTCAACATTGGTTCCCCGCCGACAAATTGCCAAATGTATGCATCAAAACTGCCAAACTCCTTCTGTATTTTCAAAAAGCATGTGCGTTTTTGATGACGGACTCAATTTTGCGTTTATTCCTTATGATGCCGGCATCCTGCAGCAGTTCACTGATTTTATGCTCGTCATACGCTCTGATTTTCACCGGATCAAAATAGTCAAATGCTTCCCCATAGTTGTGCCGGCGTTTCAGAATGGTAATCCAGCTCAAGCCAGCTTGGGCACCTTCGAGCGTCAGCATCTCGAATAGCAATCTGTCATCGTGAACCGGCCTCCCCCACTCGTCATCATGGTAATCAATATAAATCTGTTCATCCGTCACCCAGTCACAGCGTTTGAGGCCATTCGTCATTCTTCCGCCAACTCCACTTCATTTTCTTCATAAGAAATCCAGTCACTGAAACTGCCCGGATAAAGCTTCACATTTCGGAACCCAGCCGATTTCAATGCCAGGACATTCGGACAGGCGGATACACCCGACCCACAGGAGACAATAATTTCATCATCCTTATCAAGTGATCCGAAGTGCTTCGCCAACTCTTCCGTATTCTTCCATTTTCCATTCTCGTTGAAAACACCTTTCCAGAAAAATGTCTCGCACCAGGGATGTGACCTGCTTTAGCATACAGCGGCTCGGTTTTTCCGAGATATCTTTCCTTCGAGCGCGAGTCAATTAACGTTGCTGACTTGTTCTTAAGTTTCTCCTTCACTTCCTCGATATCCACTTTCTCGTGCTCCCGATACTGCGGTATGAAGTTCACTGCTTCCAGTTTCGGTATTTCTGTTGTCACTTCATACCCCTGTTCCACCCAGGCATCCAAGCCCCCATCAAGCAAGTAAACATGTTCATGGCCTGCATAATACAAAAGCCACCACAAGCGTGCGGCGAACATGTCATTCTGCTGATCATAAATAACAATGGTTGTATCATGGCCAATGCCGATGTTGCCGATTTTTGCTGCAAACATCTCCATATCGGGTAGTGGGTGACTGCCGCCATGTTTAGCCGGTTTCGCGGACATGTCTTTATTCAGATCCAGATAAACGGCTTGTGGTATGTGGCCTTCCAAATATGCTTTCCTTCCAGCATCTTCATCGCTCAGCTTAAACGTGTATCAACAACTGCCGTCTGCTCAGGATAATCCTCCAGCCGCTCCCTCAGCCATGCCGGACTCACTGCTACTGACATTGTAACGCCTCCCATTTCATTTGTTCGTTTCCTATCAGAAATTTCTTTTCCTTTATTTTAACCGATGGAATAGTCTGTGAACAGACCCCTGCTTATCCTTCCCCTTCTGTAAAATAAAGTGATAATATAGAAAGAAAGGAGCTGAATAATATGAAAAAGAAATTGATTGAACGATTCACTAATTATGTTACTGTCGATACCCAGTCCGACGAGTCCAGCGAAAAAACCCCGTCCACACCCGGCCAAATTGAACTGGCCAAACAGCTCGCCGATGAACTGAAATCCATCGGTATGCATGATGTATCTGTCGATGATAATGGCTACCTGATGGCTACACTGCCAGCCAATACCGAAAAAGATGTCCCAGTTATCGGCTTTCTCGCCCACCTTGATACAGCAACTGATTTTACTGGCAAACATGTAAACCCGCAGATTGTGGAAAATTACGACGGGGAAGACATCGTACTAAACGAAGAAAAGGGTGTCGTATTATCGGCCGAAGAATTCCCGGAACTGCCTGAATATAAAGGCCATACATTGATCACAACAGACGGAACAACACTGCTTGGGGCGGATGACAAGGCAGGCATTGCGGAAATTATGACCGCAATGGACTACTTAATCAATCACCCTGAGATCAAACACGGAACCATTCGGATAGCCTTCACTCCTGATGAAGAAATCGGCCGCGGCCCACATAAGTTCGATGTAGACCGGTTCCAGGCCAAATACGCCTACACCGTGGATGGCGGTCCATTAGGCGAATTGCAGTACGAAAGTTTCAACGCTGCCGCCGCCAAAGTAACGATTAACGGCAACAGTGTTCACCCTGGCACTGCCAAAGACAAAATGGTCAATTCCGGAAAAATCGCTGCTGAATTTATTAGTAAACTGCCTGCACAAGAGGCACCCGAACATACAGAAAAATATGAGGTTTTTATCACCTGATATCCGTCAATGGAGATGTTGAAAAGACGCAGTTGACCTATATCATCCGTGACTTTGACAAAGATAATTTCGAGGCGCGTAAAGAAACGATGAGCAAGTTCACCTATGAAATCAATGCGGCATACGGGGAAGGCACCGCCGAAATTGATCTAAAGGATCAATACTACAACATGCGTGAAAAAATTGAACCTGTTAAAGGCATCGTCGATATAGCTTACCAGGCGATGGAAAACGTTCAAATTAACCCGGAAATAAAACCGGTCCGCGGCGGCACAGATGGATCACAGCTTTCTTATAAAGGACTGCCAACACCGAACATTTTTACTGGCGGCGAAAATTACCATGGAAAATATGAGTATATTTCAGCGACAATATGGAAAAAGCAGCAAATGTCATCATTGAAATTTGCCGGCTGTTTGAAGCAGAGGCAAAGAATTAAGGTGCAGCAACAAATAGTATATTGATTTAGTAAACAAAAAACGCTTGGAGAGATATCATTTATCCAAGCGTTTTTTTAATATCAAACTGTATTAAGGTGATGAATTCCTTAACACAGAGGAAGAACCGTTATTCGGTCACTCATTGGAGTGATGAACGACTGAACACAGTGATAGAGCCGTCTTTTGGTCACTCATCGGGGTGATGAACGACCAAACATAGCGATAGAACCATCATTCGGTCAATCATCGAGGTAATGAACGACCAAACACCGTTGCTAGAGGCTGAAGCATGTCTATCGACCAGCAGGCATGATTTGGCATAGACCAGTGCAATTGTGCAGTGTTAAGATGGAGTTTAGAAAAAGTTAAAAGACAACAGGGAGAGAAAAGGATGTTCCAAAAAGCCTGACCGCTGTTTTTATGCTGCTTTCCTTCACACTTGCGGCCACAGCCTGCAGCAACGATAACCCGGAAAGCCAAGAAACGGCAGAACATGTACCAGCAGACAAAAAGAAAATCAGCAAAAAGAGGCCCCGGAAGATGACAGTATTCAACTGCCGCAAAACGAACTCCAAAAACGGATCAGGGCCGAGAAGTCACAGCCTTGCAGGAAGCACTACAGAAAGCCGGATACTCCATTAGTACGAATGGAACTTATAATGATGCTACAACATGGGCAATTACCGATTTTCAGCTGCAGCAGGAATCACTGACTGCTACCGGTGTGTATAATGAAGCAACCCGAAAAGCACTGCAGAAGATACTAAAGGAAGGTACAGCAGTAAAGGCCGGATCGGTTCTCGATAAACCGGACAACAGCCCGGAAACTATTGACAACCCGCATGACATCCTGGCACTTGTTAATAAAGAAAACCGACTGCCAAGTGAATTTGTCCCTCGTAACCTTACCGTACCGGATGTACGCTTTCCGTTTGAAGAGTTTTTACCGAAAAACAAATGAGGGAAGTGGCCGCCAGCGCACTGGAGGATATGTTCAAAGCCGCCGATAGCGCCGGACTTGAACTGTTTGCCCAATCAGGCTACCGGTCCTTTGAAAGACAGGACGCGATTTTCGCCTCCAATGTTCGAAAGAATGGTGAAGAGGCAGCCAATAAATTCAGTGCAAGACCGGGAGAAAGTGAGCACCAGACCGGCCTGACAATGGATATCACCAGCCGGACGTGGATTATCAGTTAATCATAGAATTCGGTCAGACAGATGAAGGCAAATGGATTAAGAAACACGCCGCCGAATACGGATTCATCATTCGTTACCCGGAAGGAAAACGAGCAATTACGAAATACCAGTATGAACCATGGCATTTACGGTACGTAGGGAAAAAAGCCGCAGCAGCAATCATGGAACAGGGGATTACACTGGAAGAATATTTGGGAGAAACTTAACACAGGCGGGCGCATTGAAAAAACTCTTTAAAACACAAACAGCGGGGACATCCATACGGCGATGTCCCCACTTTTCTTTTTATATTGCTCGTGGCAGGCAATTAGAATGGCTTCAAAATCATTAGCGCAATAATAATTAAAAACAGTATATTTTCCAGTCGTTCATAGAAAAATAGTTTCCTGGAAAGTGTATAATAGACGGATGGTATGTCATCTCCCTGGTGCTCGTTAAGCAGCTTCTTCACCGGCTTAGACTTTGGTGACAGCATGGCAGGCCCCAACCCCAGTGCGATGAGATACAGTGTCAGACTTGTCACATACCAGCCTTTTTCAAAGAGATATGGGTTTAAAAAGCCCATCCACAGTCCCGAAATCAATAGTAATGTTCCGCCAACCATCACAAAAATATGCAGGCGGTTCCGAATAACATACGCATGCCGCAGTTCAGTCATGGTCTCCGCTTTCGTCACTATGTAAATCATCACAAAGCCGGGCCCCATTCCTAATATTGCCGAAAAGACGTGTATAAAGACAAGCAGCTCATAAAATGTCATCGTTCACCCCACCAATCCCATCATGTACCCCCATCATACACGATTAATGGCAGGGAGCATTTGTGACATGCAGCACAATTCCAGCTCCCTTTATGACAAAATTGTGTCACCCCGGTCAACCACAATACCTTTTCAAAATCGCATCAACAGAAGATCCATATGCCTCACCGAAGATATTCAGATGAACGAGTAAATAATATAACTGATATAGTGGTTTAACATCCGCATAATCCGGTGATAGCGGAAACCGGTCCCAATACGCCCTGTAGAAATCGCCGGAATAGCCGCCGAACAATTCGGTGAAAGCCAATTCAAAGTGCCGGTCCCCGTACAGGAATGAAGGATCAATGACATATGGGTCCCCGCCTGACCCGGCAAGCCAATTGCCACCCCACAGATCTCCATGCAAATAGGAAGGCTCCACATTCGCCGGAACCCATTTCTCCAGGTTCATTAGCAATCGTTCCAGCCGTTCGCGCCGTTTCCCGGTTATACAGCCCCGGTCAACTCCTAACGTCAACTGTGCTTTCAGCCGCCGTTCCCGGTAATAATCCAGCCAGTTGGAAAATAAACCGTTTGGCTGCGGCAGTGTACCGATGAATGTATCATATGCAAATCCATGATTATCACCAAACGCCTGATGCATGTGGGCAATACGGTCTCCCAGTTTCCATTGTGTATTGTGGGCACGTTCTCCTTCGACCCATTCCATGACGAGAAATGCGGCATCTTTTTCATCCGAATATGCATAAACCTCTGGTACAGCGATGGAATCCGTCTGTCTGATCAGGTCCAGGCCCTTGGCTTCCAGTTCAAAGAAACGTGCCGGGGGATCTGTATGATATTTTATAAAATATTGCTGTTCTTCTGTTTCCACAAAATAACTTTCATTGATGGATCCGCCCGCCACCCGTTTCGCCTGCTTGACAGATGAATTATCACCCGTCTGCTGCAATGCCGTTTGCATGAATCTGTTCATCAGGATGCTCCTTTACGTTCTCCCTTTAATCGGTATGCTCTTTCCATAATTGCATAGGATCTTCCTGTCCATTCTGCAGAGGCATATGGATCAATTCCATCCGGCGCTCACTTTTTGGTTTTTTCAGCTCTTCGTAAACAGTCTCTGCTTTTCCCAATCCGGCATCAACAGCATCCTCCGATGAAGCGCAATAATAGATTTGATCAATTCCGGCATAATACATCGCCGTCAGACACATCGGGCACGGCTCACCGCTGGCATACATCGTGTAACCTTTCAGCACATGGGAATGCATCATTTTCTGCGCTTTTCGCATCGCTTGAATTTCAGCATGTGCTGTAATATCGAAGCGTTTATGCAGCTCATTTACTCCTTCTGTCACCTTGTTACCGTTTTTCACCAACACTGCACCAAACGGTTCGCCGCCATTACGAACGTTGTCGGCAGCCAATTCCACTGCTCGCTCCATAAATTGGTCCATCCGTCCATCATCCTTTCCATGTTTATTCCAAATTTGTTTTCAGTATAACAAAAAAATATTTGCCGCCGCGCCCCAGGGAACTGTACCTAAAGTCAACTTCACTCATAATCGATCAGCATGTCACCCGGTTTGATCCAGCCTTTTTTCCGAAACCATTCCGCTATCACTAGACTGATAATCGCCGGGGCAGCGACATGCAGCACCACCATGGCCCAAAAAAATGTCCCAAGAAAAGCCCATGGATTCAAATGTCATAATCTGCCCCACAAGACCGCTCGTACCCATTCCGGCACCAAGGTCATTGTTTTTAAGCTGAAGCCAGACGATTGCAAAAGGGGCAAGAACTGCTCCAGCAACAGTCGGCGGGATAATGATGATTGGATTCCGCAGCACGTTACCAATTTGCAGCATCGACGTTCCAATCCCTTGTGCCAGCAGTCCGCCAACCCCATTTTCACGGTAACTGGCTGCTGCAAACCCAACCATTTGCGCAGCACACCCCACCGTTGCCGCTCCAGCAGCCAGCCCGTCAATGGAAAGCATAATGGCGATGGCCAGACTGGATATAGGAGCCGTCAAAGCCCACCCCATCAGCACTGCGACCAAAATCCCCATGATAAACGGCTGCTGTGCGGTAGACCAGTTGATAATTTCGCCAAACCATACCATGAACGTATTGATTGGCGGCCCTATAAACGTACCGACCGTAAACCCGGCCAGTATCGTGACAAACGGTGTGACGATTATATCGACACGCGTCGTTTTATAAACAGCTTTACCAAATTCTGTTGCAAATAGAGCTGTTACGTAACTCCCTGCCGGTCCACCCAATTCCGCACCAAACGCCCCAGCGAATAGTGCCGAAAACAAAACAAGCGGTGGAGCCTTTAAACCATAGGCAATCGCAACACCAATGGCACCACCCATGATCTTCGTTCCCATTGCATAGCTGCCCATCTCAATCAAAAAGTCCAGCCGCTGAAATCCAAGTTCCACAGCCTGCTCCCCGACCGTTTGAATGATCAATCCAATAATTAGTGACGAGAATAAACCCAGTGCCATATAGCTTAGCGCCGTGACCACATACTCCCGTACTGACAGTGAAATCCCCTTCCGCCTTAGAAACGCTTTCATTTTTCTTCCTCCTTTTGTGAAATCATTCACAAAATACATGTGTTCACCTATTTATTTCTCTATGTATGTACCTTCCATTATTGCGTGATTCTTTTCACAAATCAAGCACAATTTCAATGAACAAGCAATTTTTGCCTTTTCCTGTTTTATGGGCTACAATCTAATTGAAAATGGCTATCAATTTAAAGCATATGTACTATATAAATTCAGGAGGGTGACGATTTGGAGAAAATAAAGCTGCCCACAGCACTGCAGCAAACCATCCGCGATCGGCGCGCTGTCAAAAAGGGCTATAGCGATAAACCGGTTACCGAGGAAACTATAAAAAAAAACTGCTGGAAGATGCAGTCTGGGCACCCACACATGGTATTCGTCAGCCATGGCGGTTTATATTCGTTGGCCCGGAGCAAAAGGAAAGCTTTGCTGACAAAGTTGCCGCCACGTACCCAGAGGAACGGCAGGAAAATCGCCGAGCGTATCTCCGTGAGCCAAATGCATTTCTGATTGTTGTCATGGAGGAACCCGCCAGTCAAAAGCAATGGGACGAAAACTTCGGGGCGGCCGCATGCATGATTCAAAACTTCTGGCTGCTTGCCTGGGAACATAAACTTGGCGTCGTCTGGAAAACCAACCCCCATATTTATGATCCAAATGTTAAAGACATTCTCAACATCGGGGAAGATGAAAAAATCGTCGGTTTCCTGCACCTCGGCTACTTTGACCAGGCACCCGCCAAAAAGAACGCATACCAGCTGCAGATAAATTCACGACATTTCATGGGTAACCAGAACAAAAGCGCAAGCGCCCGGTTAGCGACGTATGGACTGGACTGAGCCGTATGAGATAAAGGAAACACGATGAGCGTAAGCGAATCGATATTGACTTATCGTAAGGAGGTGAAGGAAGTCGCACTAGTCGCTGGGCGCTGGAGCTGGACGTGTCTAGCTCTGTAATATCAGGTATGTAATGACCTAAATTTTATACTTTCTTATCTCATTAGAAAAACTCAGGCCTAGCCTTTTAGCGAATGCCGAGGTTTCGCTTATAAGGTCATCCATAATTTATACGTTCTGACGTTATAGAAAAGAGGCTGTTCTCACCAGGAGCAGCCTCTCACCATTACGTATTTAGTCATCCCAAACGGCACTTTTTAATGTACTACTGCGCTGATGCCGGTCGATTGCCAACTCAATCAGTCGGTCGATTAGTTCCGGATACGTTACACCGCTAAGCTCCCACAGTTTCGGATACATGCTGATGCGTGTAAACCCGGGCAGTGTGTTGACTTCATTCACATATACGTCTCCATCTTCTGTCAGGAAGAAGTCTACCCGGGCAAGCCCTTCACATTCAAGGATCCGAAATGCATCTACCGCCGCCTTTCGTACTTTCTCTGTCGCTTCATCTGACAGATCAGCCGGCATTTCAAGTCTGGCACCGGATTCGTCAATATATTTGGATTCATATGAGTAAAATTCTGTACGCGGCAATATTTCCCCTGGTAACGATGCTTGCGGGTCTTCATTGCCCAGCACCGCACATTCAATTTCTCGCCCGCTCAATGCTTCTTCAATCACCACTTTCTGATCATATTGAAATGCTTCAGAAATAGCCTTCTCAAACGCTTCCCGTATGGATACCTTGCTTACACCAACGGAAGACCCCTGGTTTGCAGGTTTAATGAACATCGGCACACCTAATTCCGCCTTGGCCTTATCGAAATCAATATGCTGCTTTTCCGCTCGTGAATAAGTGAGTCCTTTTGCAACATTCAGCCCGGCAGCCTGGAGCAGCCGTTTGGCAATATCTTTATCCATGCAGACCGCTGACCCCAATACACCTGTACCAACAAATGGGAGATTAGCAAGGCGCATCATGCCCTGCAGACTGCCATCCTCGCCCAGTGTTCCATGAACGATCGGAAACACAGCATCAAGCTGATTCATCACACCGGCATCTGCAGCGCGAATCAGCTGATGGTCTTTCTGTCCGGGTACCATAGCAACCATCTCGTCCGATTTGTTCAGCCGGATAGATTTCGGGTCTTCGGCATTGATCAAATACGAGGACTGGTCGTTTATATGCCACTTCCCCTGCTTATCAATCCCAATCAGAACAACATCATATTTATCTTTATCAATCGCATCGACTATGTTTTTCGCCGATTGCAGTGAAACTTCATGTTCAGCAGATTTCCCGCCAAAATAATTCCAACCGTTTTTCGGCATTCTCAGAACCCCTTTGCAAATGTATATATCTAAAATAGCATATAAAGGCTTGTTTAATACAGGAAAAATTAATTCACGCAGCTAAAATGCCGGCTTGGCCGTGGATTCGATAAAACCTTCTATACAAAAGTATCTTGACAAATGGTAAAAACACGCTTATGATAGTTATCAAACATTTTTAAAAATGAAGCGTTGACGAAGAGAAGTAACCTGTTGTTATTCAGAAGAGAGCCGGTGGCTGGTGTGAACCGGTGGATAAGGCAGGCGAATGGACTTCCGAGCTTCCGGACCGAACCGATTTTTGCAGTAGGCTCCGGCGACGTGATCCCATCGTTACACGGGTCGCATATGAAACATATCCATGTTTCGTATGGTCGGAGTGAGCTGTTATACAGCTAACAAAGGTGGCACCACGGGTTTCCTGTCCTTTTAGAAGGATGGGGAGCCCTTTTATTTTCATGATCAACAACCGAATACATAAAATCGCTGAGCAAGAGAAGTAAGCTTTCTTGAAGCGTTCCAGAGAGCCGGCGGCGGTGAGAAGCCGGTACGCGGATAATTGCTGAATGGACTTGCGAGAGGTTTCCTGAATGACAGTACGGAAACACGGAGATCCGCCGTTATACGGATAAGATATCGGATGAAAAGCGCACCTGGCAACATCGCTTTGCATTCCCGTATCTGAACGAGATGGAGGTATATCGTTATCTCCAAAAGAGGTGGCACCGCGGTCACAATCGTCCTCTAAAAACACATTCCCCATGTGTTTTTAGAGGATTATTGGGGCTGTTTTCTACAAGAGTGTTGCTTTTTGAATAAGTTTTAATTAAAGCTTCGCACAAAGAAGCCCGTATACACGTAGACTCCAGCGGGACAGCGAGACAGACCAAGACCCCACAGTGAGCGGTTTTTGCGAACGAGGAGGCTTGGCGCGAGCCCGCGGAAAGCGACGAGCGAAACTTCCACCGAGTAAGCTACGAGTTGCGAGGAGTGTTAGCTTCACCGAAAAAGCTTGCAACACGACGAGCACGTGTATACGGGTTGCGGGCCAGATAACGACAATGTTTACGAAAACAGCCTTTACTTATGTGTGAACAACCGCTTTATGTGAAAGGAGTCTTTAACTAATGAAAACAAAAACACTGCCCTTCAAGTACATCAAACAAAACGCTGACACACTGACACCCATTGGAATATACAAAAACCTTCAAGGTACGAAAAAGTTTTTACTGGAAAGTTCGTTTCAACATGCGGAAAAGGTAAGTATTCCTTTATCGGGGCTAACCCCTACCAGGAATTCGTCGGCAGCCAAGATGTAACAACCATTTTAAGCCGTGAAAAAGTAACTGTAGAAAAACGAAGCGAACCTGTTTTATCGGTCTTACAAGAAGAGTTTCCTAAATTAGACTTCGACCTCCCTTTTCCTTCTTTTGGAGGAGCTGTAGGGTATATTGGATACGATGCTATCCGTTCCTATGAAACGATTGGTGATGAGTTACCTGATGATATAGGCATGCCTGATGTTCATTTCATGCTTTATAAAAATATCATTGTTTTTGACCATCGTGATGAATCGGTTTACCTTGTTGCAACAAACCTGGACCAACAGCCTGAACATATATTAGACGAACGGCTAGCAGATATGAAAAAGGCATTAAATTCCATTCCAACAGAAGATCCGGCAATGGACGAAAGTATTCAATTCAAGCCAGAAATGGATAAACAGCACTTTATGCGAAATGTGGAAATAGCAAAAGAACATATTAAGCAGGGTGATATCTACCAGGTTGTTTTATCGCAGCGTATGCAAGCTTCATTAACAAGTGATCCTTTTGATTTTTATCGGAAACTGCGGAAGGAAAATCCATCCCCCTATATGTTTTATATCGACTTTGACGACTATTTACTGTTAGGTGCATCGCCGGAAAGCCTGCTTAAAACGACGGGTCAGGACATTATCGCAAATCCGATTGCTGGTACACGCCCTCGTGGTAAAACAAAAGGTGCAGATGAAGCATTCGCCAGTGAACTTCTTGCAGATGAAAAGGAAATTTCAGAACACCGAATGTTAGTTGATTTAAGCCGAAATGACCTTGGTCGTGTATGTGAAGTTAATAGTGTTTCAGTTCCAGCTTATATGGAAGTAGAAAAATATCAGCACGTGATGCACATGGTGTCTGAAGTACACGGCAAATTAGATAATCAATTTTCGAGTATTGACGCGTTAATCGCCTGTTTGCCTGCTGGAACCGTTTCTGGTGCACCAAAATCGTGCCATGCAAATCATTAATGAATTAGAAGGTGTAAAGCGTGGTGCCTATGGTGGCGGTGTTGGCTATATCAATTTCAATTACGACTTGAACATTGCACTGACCATTCGATCGCTCGTTGTGAAGAATAATCATGCCTACTTACAAGCAGGTGCAGGTGTTGTATACGATTCAGATCCAGAGGCGGAATACAACGAAACATTGCACAAAGCAAAATCATTAATGGAGGTGACAAATGATGATGTTACTCATCGATAATTATGATTCATTTACGTACAACATCTATCAGTACGTTGCAAGCAAAGGAATTGAGGTGAAAGTTATCCGAAATGACGAACTTACTATTAATCGTATTTCGGAATTAAACCCAGAGGCAATCATCCTGTCACCCGGTCCCGGAACGCCGGAGAAAGCTGGTATCTGTCCGGAGATTGTTAAGTCCTTTCACAAAACAATTCCGATTCTTGGAATTTGCCTGGGTCACCAGATTATTGCCAGTGCATTGGGCGCCTCAATCACGGAAGCAAAGACCATTAAACATGGTAAAACATCATTGATTACACACAATGGACACGGGCTATTCAGTTACCTCCCGCAACCGCTTGACGTCATGCGGTATCACTCGCTGGTAATTGACCGGACAACACTGCCGAATGAACTAAAAGTTGTTGCTTCATCGCTTGAGGATAACGAAATAATGGCCATTAAACACCGGCAATACCCTGTCTATGGAATACAGTTTCATCCTGAGTCTATAGGCACAGCCACTGGCAGAAAAATGATTCATAACTTTTTAGAAGAAATCGGAAAGGAGTCTTATTATGAAAAGTTATCTTGAAAAACTGATGAACCGGGAAAGCCTGACATTGGAAGAAATGAAACAAGCGGCGGCAACATCTTTTTCCGAGCAGACTACCGAAAGTGAACTCGCCTCATTCCTGACTGCTTTACGGGTCAAAGGAGAAACACCTGAGGAAATCGCCGGCCTTGCCGAAATTATTCGTTCACAATCCGCCCAGACAACCGACATACCAATTCCGCTATGGATAATTGCGGCACAGGTGGTGATGGTTCCCACAGTTTCAATATCAGCACAACAGCCGCATTTGTCCTGGCCGGCGCAGGAGCCACTGTCGCCAAACACGGCAACCGCAGCATCTCAAGTCGAACGGGAAGCGCGGATGTGCTGGAGCACTTGGGCGTTTCCTTATCCTTCACTAAAGAACATGTCGAGAAGATGCTTACGGAAAACAATATTGCATTTCTGTTTGCGCCAAATGTACACCCCGCCATGAAGCGGTTTATGAGCGTCCGAAAAAACATAGGTATCCCGACCATATTCAATCTGATTGGACCTCTTACAAATCCGGTCGCCCTTGACACCCAGCTACTTGGGGTCTATCGGCGAGATATACTCCCACTGCTTGCACAAACATTGCACCAGCTGGGACGAAAGCGGGCACTTGTTATCAATGGTGCGGGACATATGGACGAAGGTTCTCTCGCAGGTGAGAACCATATCGCGCTGCTTGAGGAAGGCAGCGTCACCTCCTTTACACTTAACCCGGATGAAGTGAATTTACCGGTATATGACAATGATGCAATCAAAGGCGGCAATGCCAAAGACAATGCCCGCATCTTAGTGGACGTCTTGAGCGGAAAACACGGCGCCCACCGCGATACCGTCCTTTTCAATGCAGGACTTGGACTGTTCGCGAATGGCACTGCTGAATCCATTCGGGATGGCATCAGAGTAGCTGAAGAAAGCATTGACAGCGGAGCCGCCATGGAAAAACTCGAGCGGCTGACCGATTACAGCAAAAAGGTATCAAGTGAGGTGATATAACATGACTATTTTAGACCGGATTCTCCGTGAAAAAGAAAAAGAAATTGCACTGCTGAAAGAACAGTCGTTCAATAATAGCATGAATGAATCAAAGCCTGCGGTTAAAGCGGTGCAGTCTTTCCGCAACGCAGAGCATATGAATGTCATCGCAGAAATCAAACGGTCCTCCCCCTCCAAAGGGAAAATAGCTATGATGGTTGACCCCGTGAAACAGGCGAAGTTGTATGAAGCAAGCGGAGCCGATGCCATATCTGTTCTGACAGACGAAACTTTTTTCAATGGATCGATGGATGATTTGCAGGCAGTTCAGAAGGCGGTGGATCTGCCAATTCTCTGCAAAGATTTTTTCCTGGATGAAGTTCAGATTGATCGTGCCAAGGCTGCAGGCGCATCGATTATTTTATTAATTGCTGCTGCCATGTCCGCGGCCAAATTGAAAGATCTGTATCAATATGCATCCGACCAAGGACTCGAGGTACTGTGTGAAGTGCACAACGAACGTGAGATGGAAACAGCGATCGATATAGGAGCGGCTATCATCGGTATCAATAACCGGGACCTGAAAACATTCAAGGTCGACCTGTCCACCACCCGGCACTTAGCAGCCATGGTGAGTGACCCAGACACAGTCCTGATCAGCGAAAGCGGCATGCAGACTTGTGAGGACGCTTCTCAGGCGAGCAAAAATGGTGCACATGGCATCCTTGTCGGGGAGACATTAATGCGTTCCAGTGATGTGACTGCACTGATCAGCTCACTAAAAGTTCCTTTGAAAGAAGGAGGATTCCCAAATGCTCGTTAAAATTTGTGGGATTACTACCATGGAAGGTGCACAAGTGGCCATCCAAGCGGGCACTGACTTTATCGGTTTTGTTTTTGCACCAAGCAAACGGCAGATTACACCGGAAAAAGCAGCCGGAATAAGTGCTGCCCTCCCTTCGTCCGTTAAAAAAGTTGGTGTGTTTGTAAACGAATCAACCGATACCATCGCAAAGATCGCAGGGAAAGTCGGATTAGACTACATCCAGCTTCATGGTGATGAATCCTCCGCCTTTGCCGAACAGCTGTCCTACCCGGTCATCAAGGCCTTTCCAATGACCGGGGAAGGCACCGCGGAATTGGAGTCCTATCCATGCACGTACTGCCTGACCGACAGTTCAACCGGTCCCAATCGCGGGGGTAATGGAACTTCATTCGACTGGAATCAGCTGAGAGACACCTCCCATCGGCAGCAAATTATATTGGCTGGTGGGCTGAACCCAGCCAATGTCCAGTCAGCGATCGCCATTACGAATCCCGGCGGTGTCGATGTATCAAGTGGTGTGGAGACCGATGGCAAAAAAAGACCCAGAAAAGATACGCCAATTTATTACCAATGCAAAGATGAAAGGATGATTGAAATGACAACCTACACATTTCCCGATAAAAAGGAAGATATGGAAATTTTGGCGGCAGATTTGTACCGGAGTTACTGATGCCGGCACTGCTGGAATTAGAGGAATATTACGAAGCGGCAATGAAAGACCCGGACTTCCAATCAGAATTGAACTATTATTTGGAAACCTATGTCGGACGGGAAACACCGCTCTTTCACGCAGCGAACTTGTCCAAAGATCTGGGTGGTCCTTCCATTTATCTTAAACGGGAGGATCTGAACCATACCGGCGCCCATAAAATCAACAATACCATTGGCCAAGCCTTGCTTACTTGCCGAATGGGTAAAAAGAAAGTCGTCGCCGAGACTGGTGCAGGCCAGCACGGTGTTGCGACTGCTACGGTTGTGCACTGCTCGGACTTGAGTGTATTGTGTTCATGGGGGAAGAAGATATCCGCCGGCAAAAATTGAATGTTTTCCGGATGGAATTGCTCGGTGCAGAAGTGCGTAGTGTAGAACATGGAAGCGGAACATTAAAAGATGCGGTCAACGAAGCACTGCGTTATTGGGTTAGCAATGTGACCGATACCCATTATATTATCGGTTCGGTTGTGGGACCACACCCGTTTCCGAAAATTGTGCGTGATTTTCAATCCGTAATTGGTAAGGAAACGAAGAGACAGTACCAGGAGAAAACAGGTGAACTGCCAGATGCTGTTGTCGCCTCTGTTGGCGGCGGCAGTAACGCTATGGGGATGTTCCACCCATTTATCCAGGATGAGCATGTCACGCTTTATGGCGTGGAAGCAGGTGGAAGCGGTGTCGAAACAAATCAGCATGCCGCCACCCTGACTGCCGGAAGCACAGGTGCCTGCACGGAACTATGACCCATTTGCTACAGGATGAACATGGCCAGATTGAAGAAGCCACCTCCATTTCGGCAGGTCTCGATTATCCCGGTGTCGGCCCTGAGCACAGCCACTTACACGACATAAATCGTGTCACCTATACATCGGTAACAGATCAGGAAGCAATCGACGCATTCAAACTGCTATCACGTACAGAAGGAATTATACCGGCTTTAGAAAGCGCCCACGCAGTAGCTTATGCGGCCAAATTGGCGAAAGCAATGCTACCATCGAATCCATGGTTATTTGCTTATCTGCCGCGGCGATAAAGACGTTGAATCAGTTCAGGATGTACTCGGGAGGGAATGCAAATGAGTAATAACAAACTAGCGGAAGCTTTACAGGCAAAACGCGCAGCAGGTGAAAACATTATTGTCCCATACATTATGGCTGGCGATGGTGGATTGGATATACTTGAAGAACGACTCACCTTTTTACAGGAATGCGGGGCAGCGGCTGTCGAACTCGGCATCCCTTTTTCTGATCCTGTTGCAGATGGCCCAACCATTCAGAATGCCGGAAAACGATCCAGGGAAAATGGAACAACACTTAAAAGCGTACTGGAAAGATTAGCAAGTTTTAAAGAAAAACGGTCGATTCCTGTTATTCTGATGACCTATTTTAATCCCATTTACACGTATGGTGTGGAGAAATTTGCGACCGACAGTGCTAACGCGGGTGTAACTGGTGTTATAATCCCTGATCTGCCCTTGGAGGAAGAGCCAGTCATCATGGATTACTTACAGGAACATTCGATTTCATCGATCCACCTTGCTGCCATGACTAGCCCGGATGATCGGCTAGCTGAAATCGCCAGGCGAACAGAAGGATTTCTTTATGCCGTTTCGGTTAAGGGGACAACCGGCGCCAGAGCGACCCATGAAAGTACCGTTAAAGCCTATTTAGAGAACCTCAAACAAATGACAGATACACCTGTCCTCGCTGGTTTTGGTGTATCTACTCCAGAACAGGCACGTGAGCTGGCTTCCCATTGTGATGGTGTGATTATTGGAAGCAGGATTGTTGACCTGTTTCATAAGGGAGAAACAGAGGAAATAAAAACCTGATTCAGGAAAGCAGATAATCATTTTTGTCACTTGCCGGAATACCTTTGGCAAGTGACAATATTTCTAATGCTTTCCCTGCCTTTCTTTGGCATTTTCATATTCCTCTTTCGTGATTTCACCTTTTTCATAACGCTTTCTCATTATTTCCAGTGATCCTTTCCTTCTGGTGTTTTTTCCGCCACGAAAACGGAAAAGGATGACCAACATGACAACCAACACAATAACGGCCAATATTATCCTTATATAACCTTCCACCGTCATGAAATCACCTCCACTTCTACCATTCCCCTGCGCAAATCAATTTAAGCATAAAGAACTGCCTGGACAGGCTGAGCTGCCAGTATTGCTTTATGCTTCAGCACATGTTTTGAAAAATTTAACATTAATAATTTGAAACAAATCCATTGAATCCATAAACAAAATGTATTATTATTTTTAAGTGGAATTAAAAATTGCATGCCTCATGCTGGTGTGGCACAGTTGGTAGCGCGGTTCACTCGTAATGAACAGGTCGGAGGTTCGAGTCCTCTCACCAGCACCATCTGGAGGAGTACCCAAGCCCGGCTGAAGGGGACGCACTCGAAATGCGTTAGGGCGTGTAAGCGCCGCGTGGGTTCGAATCCCACCTCCTCCGTTTTAAAATTTACTCAGAAATCCAAGCAGGTACAGTTATTAGACTGTGCTTTTTATTTTTCTAAAGACTTACAAGCAGTCCCCCACCTTTTTCCCGACAAATTTTCACTCCCATAAACTAAGACAACTATACAGTCAAAATATGCTCTTTACCATAGTATAAACCAAAACATGAAGAAAGTGGGTGACGAGGAGTATGGATAATAATTCATCCAAGCATCAGGCAATCCCTGATCAGGTTGTCAACGTCATGATTGATGAGGTATTCCGAAAACACAATGTCAAACCTGATGAAATAGGCAAAAATATATCGAGCGAACAAAAACAAATGCTCAAAGAAATGGTTGAGGACTTAAAAGTACAAGTGGATCAGTTTAATAATGGTGAAAAAGGTACGAATACAACAAATGAATAAGAGTCTATTAAAGAAAACACCTATTTCATAGGTGTTTTCTTTAATTTCACCAAAATACGGTAATCTAGTCAATGTGTACAATCTGATTAATAGGAAAGACCATAGAGTACTATTAACAAAAGAAAGGAGTGTTAAGATGTCAGCATCCAGAAGTTTCGAAGCTTTCAATCCCTATAGCGGTAAAAGTAAATACTTTTATCTAAGGGATAAATACAGACACAAGAAACATCATTGTCATAGTTGTGGAGCTAATGTACCTTCCACCTCCAATGAATGTCACAGCTGCAGAGAAAAAATGGCTCGGGATCATCATCAATACGAAATAATCGAGGCTGACCACAATACCAACGAAGCAGTATCACAAGATGGAGATCAGTATTCCTTTATGGACCAGGAATCGGCTGAAATGATCTGGGTAAAGGAATCGTGCAATATCACCGTTGATTCCACAGACACACAAGTCGGGGTTTCACTTCAGGCAAGTTTGCAGTTAGCGATAACACTTGTCCTGAATATTGCGATTGGAAATACAGATCGAAGTGAAGCAGTATCACAGGATCTTATCCAGTCCTTTAACGCCGATCAAATAAATAAACAAAAATATTCATTTATAATACCAAAGACGCTACCGTAACAACGAGAGATACGGATCTAGCAGTCAATATTCAAGTATTGCTGCAGCTGCTGCTGGTATTAGTTGTCATGGTCGACATTTTATAAAATCCCAATGGAAGGAGTTGGAGAAACCGTGAGTCATACAACCGAAACAAAGAGATGGCGTGCACTTGATCATTGTCATGACCATCAAAATGAGCCGAATGACGCAACTGCTAACCAAGAAGCAGAACAAGTTGCTTCCAATCAGCAAGTATCCAATGAATGGATTATCATTAAAGATTCCGAAAACATCGATGTAACAACCACTGACAGGCAAGCAGCTATTTCCTTGCAGCTTGGTATTGAAGCTGCAATTGCAGCAGTTATCAATATTGCCATAGGTGATGGTGAGTCAAAAGGCATTACGCAAGACATTAAGCAAGTAATAGGAACACGGCAAGCCAATCACCAAAACCATTGTCGAACAATCAAAAGATATTCAGATTACCACGACAGATACCGATATAGCAATTAACATCCAGCTATTATTCCAAGTTCTTGCTGCTATCGTAGCCAGTCTGGATATCCTGTAATGTAAAACTCCGGGGTGATGGAGGCAGTCAAACAAAGCAGCATAGAACCTAACTAGAACCACCAAAACACCCCCACCCCGGAAGAAGGTAAAACTTGGTTTCCTGGCACGTTCCTGCCGGGGGACCACTCAAAACCCTAAAGAAAGGAATGATTAGGAAATGGCTGATTTGACAAATCGCCAGCGAAATCTATTGAACCTGGTCAATCAGTTATCCCAAAATTTGATTAATGATACCAGCAGTGTAAATAGTAATCTCTCCGTTGATCTGCCACGTTTTGACTTTAATGCAGGAGTAAATGTTGACGTCGGTACAGGAAGCGGAACAGATACACCAACTGAACCTGCACCACCCCAAGGGCCTTCAACAGTTAGAGAAGTATTAATGAATTTAGTCAACGAACAAGTAGAGGTTACCACTCCTTTTGGCCCGGTATCCGGGACATTGCTTGCCGTAAAAAATGACTATATCGTCTTGATTGAGGCCGATGGATCGCAGGCACTTGTTCGTATTCCGAAAATTGAACTGGTCAGTGAATTATAAAGGAGGAATTCAAATGTTTCAGGATACGTTTGCAGCTGAAATGGCCAATCGTGTCGGTTCACAGGTTGAAGTAGCAACCGATAACAACTTGATCGAAGGAATTCTCTCAACCGTAACAACGGACTTGGTTCTTGTTATAGAAGTTAATAGCGGCTATGGAGAAAATACAAATCTGTATCTATCCATTGACGCCATCAACTTCGTCCGTTTCCCCGCAGCAGCATAACACTCAAGTTTCAAATCACTTCCGCCTGAATATATGGCATAGAATACCCCGGACCAAAAAAGGCCGGGGTATTATTCTAGACTGACTTCCAAATGATTGCTACTACCAGAATGGAACAGTTTACCTAATAGGAAAATCAATGCAATCAGCAGCGTAAACATACAAGGAGGCACTCATATCCCTAGTGAAGGACTTTTCACTTGTTATCCGGCCAGATTCGGGCGCTCATAATGAGTGACCTTTCAACCGTTATCCGGCACGGTTCGGGCATTCATAACACGGATGAGTGACCTTTCAACCGTTACCCGGCACAATTCGGGCATCATAACACCAATGAGTGACCTTTCAACCGTTACCTGGACAGTTCGGGCATTCATAATCCCAATGAGCTACCTTTCAACCGTACCTAGACTGATTGGGTGGCTCTCATTACCAACACCTCACTAACAAAATAAATAGCAGGGAAATGTTATTGCACATTTCCCTGCTATTTTTATTCCGATTTACCTTATTTAAAAATATTCATTACCTTACCGGCATACAGATATTAATAAAATAACTCATTATGATCAATAATGGCATCCGTGATCTGATTAGCAGTAATTAGTACTTCGCGGCCGTCTTCTCCGGTAATGGAGGGATCTTTATCTGATTTAATGCTGCTGATAAAGTCCAGCAATTGAGGATGTAATGGCTTTATTGACTCCTCAAACTGAATCGTCTTAGTTACTGGTACTGGATTGTTACTAGTCTCTTCAATAAAAGAACCTGTCATTTTGATGGTATTACTCAGTAAGTCCGCTTCCATAAAAGCATCTTTTGTGAGGATTTGCATGTTCCTAACCTTTCTTTTTGACATAAAGCTTGCCGTTAGCTGTGCTGTAATTCCTTGTGAAGATCTTTTAAATGCAACGGCGTGTTTAGGTGTGCCGTCTATAACCTCTCCAAGCGCACAAAACTCAGAGCCATCATCCTTTAGCATCTTGTTTAGAATATAAATATCATGAATCATTAAATCTTTGACAACATCAACGTCTTTGATTCCAGAACCTGACGGGCTGATTCGATGAAAGGTAACGCCAACAATTGATTCATCTGCAAGTAAATGTAAAAGCATTTGAATGAATGGATTGTAAAGCTCAATATGACCCACTTGAAGTTTAACACCTGCTTTTGAGGCTTTATCAATCAAATCGTCAGCCTGCGCAACCGTACTTGTTATTGGTTTTTCCATTAACATATGCACATTATTTCTGATACAGGCCAAGCCAATCTCATAATGAAATTCAGTTGGTACAGCAATACTCACTGCCTCGACTGATTGGAGAAGGTCATCGATTGATTGAAACTGTTGAACGTTATATTTCTCAGCAACCTGACGCCTTTTGTTCGTCATTATCGTATACACCAGTAAGCTGGCATTGATCATTCATGGATAAATACGTGCGAACATGATTTTCTCCCATGTTCCCCGTTCCAATCACACCGACTTTCATAGAATATCTCCTCACTCTTTAATAAATTACTAGTTCATTCTATGTCTCCGGATTAGGAACGAAGTAGACTATCATACCAATGAAAGCCAATCTTGGCCTTTGTCCTGCGACACTTTTAGACAAAGAGGTGAGTTTTGATGCATATCCTATTTATTGCCGAAGATACGTCCAGACATCTGAATAAAATTTTATTATCTGGAACAGGAGCTGGCCAAGCGGGTACATCTGACCGTATGGCGCAAACCAGGGCATATCAGCTATATTTTAAAACAGCTTGGGGCTCGCCCGGATTTTATTTTGCTGTTAAATGACATGAACCATCGAATATCCCCGATGATTAAAGGACTCGCTCACATTGATATCCCCGCAGGTCTATTTGTTAACGATGTCCACCGTCTTACTAAACTTCGAAAAAACTTTATCGAGAAAAACCAATTCCTTATGTGTTCACTGCCGTCCGGGATCAGTTTTTAGCAACTTATCCCGAATTTGAAAGAAAAATGGAGTGGCTTCCCCATTTTGTCCACCCCGACATATATAACGACTATAAAATGGAAAAAGACATCGATCTATTAATGATGGGAGCAGTTAATGACATTTATCCGTTGCGGCAAAGGATTCTGAATGCCTATCATAATGATGCCGATTTTGTTTATCACCGTCATCCTGGTTATCGGGATTTTACAGATAAAGAGGAAAGCCAGTATTTTATTGGCCAAACATATGCCCAGGAACTAAACCGGGCCAAGATCTTTTTCACCAGCCCATCTATACTATACTACCCTGTCATCAAGTACTTTGAAGCACTTGCCTGCCGAACACTCCTGCTGGCATCTAGCTTCAAGGAACTGGAGGATTTAGGCTTTATCCCCAATTTTCATTTTGTTCCGATAAACGAACACAACTTTCAAGAAAAAGCGGCATATTATTTAGTAAACCAAGTAGACAGACAAAAAATCACCGATCAGGGATATCGTTTTATCCACACAAGACATACCATTCAGCAACGAGCCGATGAGCTTGTCACACGGATCAAAACGATAGTTGATCAGTAAAAGGAGGAAATCACTTGTCTTCTATTCCTGAAACTGCACAACTCGGAAATCATACTGTCATTGAAGACGATGTTGTCATTGGGAATAATGTTTCTATCGGTCATAACACGGTGATTCTGCGGGGTACATGGATTGGTGATGATGTCACCATTGGCAATAACTGTGTTTTGGGAATCAGACCAGCTGTCAATCAGCGCATGCGAAAATCCGATAATGAGGACAGACAGTTAATTATCCAGTCCGGCACCAAAGTCGGGCATCTGGCCTCCGTCTACTCCGGGACCAAAATTGGCAGAAATGTATTTATTGGCGATCACGCAAGCATTCGGGAAAATGTTTTGATTGATGATAAATCAGTGGTTGGAAGAGCGGCTATTGTTGAGTTAAATAGCAAGATTGGAAAGTTCTGCACCATTCAGACGCTGGCCTATATTACAGGTGATACGACAATGGAGGACAATGTCTTTATCGGCCCATGTGTGTCCATGTCCAATGATAAGTATATGGGGGCTAAAAGCTTCACCTTGAACGGCCCGCTTATTAAAATGGGAGCAAAATCGGCAATAACGCATCACTGCTGCCTGGTGTGACCATTGGACGCAACAGCATTATTGGCGCCGGCGCTGCCGTTACGAGGGATATAGAAAATAATGTGACAGCTGCTGGCGTCCCTGCAACGAAATTTAACCGCTAGATAGCTACAGGAAAGGTGAATCATATGCCAAAAAAGGTCTGCATGGTTGTTGCTCATCATCCATTTACAGATGCAAGGATTTTTAAAAAAGAGGCTAAAAGCTTACAGAAAAAAGGCTACCATGTCTCCATGATTGTTCCGAGAAAAAATGGTAAATTATTTGATATTGATGGGACCCCTTATACGAAGCGCTTCCAGAGCAAGATTTTTACCTATGAGGGAATTAAGATAGTCACATACCATTCCGAAAGCAGCCAAAAGGCATTGAGTAATGTCTTGAGCGATGAAAATAGCTGGGAAAACCATGGATTTAATAACCAGCTGACCCAACTTGCTATCAGAGAAAATGCTGATATATACCATGCGCATGAATACCTTTCGCTTTTTGCTGGAATAGGCATCAAACGGCTGATGAAAAAAGAAAAGGAAAAGACGTCAAATTAATCTACGACAGCCATGAACTGACACCCGATCCACTAGACCCGAAGTACTCTCAGGAGAGAAGGACCAATCTGAAACAAAAACTGCTAACAATGCTTAAGGAAGTCGATCATGTTATTACTGTTTCTGATTCCATTAAATCCTGGTATTTATCTCACCGGCCGCAACTCCCTGTTGATGTAATCTATAACTCTCCCCCACTTGCAAAAACTATGAATCCAAGGATTTTAATTCGGATAGGCTGACCGTCGGCTATGAAGGAAACATAGATGACAAAAAAGCGGCTGGGAAAAGGTTATCGGCATTTCAGACATTTGCTCAAAGAACGTCGATTTTCATTTTAAAATTATCGGGGGAAACCGGTTCGGCAATTCCACTCCTATACCTGAACACCTTCAATCTCGTATAACATTAACCGGATGGGTCAATTATCATACCATTCCTATGTATATGACGGATGTCGATATTGGCTGGATTGACTTAGAGGATACAGCGTTTTCTCTTAACCGTGATTATTCATTGCCAAATAAATTTTTCAGTTATCTAAATAATGGCATACCCGTAATGGTCAATAATTCTAAAGAAATGAAGGAATTCATTAACAGACACCAGTGCGGCTATGTAATTGAAAAAAAAGAACGCAACATCTAGAGATTATGCAGACGCGCTGCTTTCATTGCACAAGGATAAGAGCAAATTACAGCAAATGAGCAAAAATGCCCGTAATATAATGGAAAAACTCTATTCGTGGGAAAACATGGAGAAACGATTGCTTGCAATTTATCAATCGCTACTATAGGGGGGGTGTAATCCTTGGAATCTGAATCAATTCATACTATTAAAGTAACATTGCATGATGAGTTTGAACAAAATGGTAAAAAAATAGGCAATGAGTTATTCATACCTATTTCTTTATTAGAAAAAGGGTACAATATGGAAAAACGATGGAACGATAAAGAGCAAAACGTTAAACCTGAACGTAACAACCGCAAACGTATGGGATATTAACCATTATGACAGTACAGGGAATTACCTGCATTATGACAAAAATAAGGTTGAAAACTGGAATGTGACGTTCACTCGCGAAGGAATTCCCAAAACAGTGTATCCACACGGTGCTTACTTTAACCCAGCCACCATCGCTCAATATGGATTGCAGCATTACAGCCTTTATTTAAAAAACAATGACGGGTCTCATAAAAGCAAATTCCTGAAAACGGCTGATTGGTTTATAGATCAGCAGGATTCCCGTGGCGGGTGGGCATATCAATTTGACCATGACTTCTACCCGGACAGACTTAATAAACTAAAAGCCCCCTGGTATTCAGCTATTGGTTTAGGCATGGCGATGTCGGTTCTCTCCCGGGCCTCTTTTCTGACAAAGGACAGGAAGTATAGTTCATGCGCTTTAAAGGCTAAAAACGCTTTTCAAAACCCCCTCGACTAAAAATGGTGTGCTTACTAAATTTGAAAACAACTATTTATTTTATGAAGAATGTCCAACAAATCCACCAAGTTACATTTTAAATGGTTTTATGTTTTCATTAATTGGATTATATGATTTATTCAAAGTAACACACAATAGCGAGGCAAAGTGGCTGTATGACAGGGGAATCGTCTCATTAAAAAGAATGCTTCCACTATACGATTTGGGAAACCGTACAGCATATGACCTGACACATTATACAACAGACGGAGGCTATCCGAATGTTGCAAACTGGAGGTACCATATTGGTCATATTCATTTGCTGGCAGCTTTGTATTCGATTGAAAAAGATCCGAAAATGAACGAAACACTGAAAAGGTGGAACGGGTATTTAAAAGGAAAGGTATGCTAATGAATTAAGCAAGAAAAATAGGCTGAGACGGGTGAAATCCCATCTCAGCCTATTGCCGTTTCCGCTTAACTTAATCATTCACTAATATCCTGGCTATTTGCTGTGCAGCATTGCCATCCCCAAAAATCGGCGGCGATTCGTCAGGTGCATGACACTCCATGACTTGATCCGCTATTTCCTCTCTATTCGCGCCTGCTAAGTGGTTCCACCCCGTTTCCACCGTTTCCGACCATTCCGTTTCATCCCTGAGAGTAACACAAGGAACCTGGAGCATATATGCTTCTTTCTGCAAACCTCCTGAATCTGTAAGAATGACATTTGCATTAGAGGCTAGTGCTAA
This sequence comes from Lentibacillus juripiscarius JCM 12147, assembly GCA_001311805.1. The sequence goes on from BBCA01000007.1 coordinate 59,780, forward strand.
CATATCAAAATAGTTTAACGGATCTGCCAGTTTAATATGAGAGGCAGTGATTAAATCATTTAATCCAAATTCATTTATTTTATTTTTCGTTCCAGGATGCAATGGAAAAACTACCTGCTTGTTTAATTGTTGGAAAGCTTCAAGAATGGATTTTAGGCGTTCGGGGTTCTCGATGTTTTCTGCTCGATGAATGGTTGACAGGTAATAATTACTTTCTGAAAGACCTAATTCCTTTAAATGGTGGATTGCTGACTGGCATGAGATTTAAAATAAAGAACTGCGTCATACATAATATCCCCTGTCAGATAAACCTGCTTATTAATTCCTTCCTTTTTTAAGTTTTCAATTGCAGCCTGAGAGGGGCAAAAAGCCAGTTTGACAGGTGATCGGAGACAATCCGGTTGATCTCCTCAGGCATTCTCCTGTTAAAACTGCGCAGCCCGGATTCAATATGAGCTATTGGTATGTGCAGTTTTGATGCAGCCAGACTGCCAGCGAGCGTGGAATTGGTATCACCATAGACCAATACTGCATCCGGATTGACAGATATCATTACCTTCTCCACGCGGGCAGCATATTACCGGTTTGTTCCCCATGAGTTCCAGACCCGATACCCAAGTAATAATCAGGCTCCGGAATGTTTAACTGTTCAAAGAAAACCGCAGACATGTTGTCATCGTAATGCTGGCCTGTATGAACGATTATTTCATCTGTTTCATTGTTTGATCTTAACGCCTTTGATAACATGCATGCCTTGACAAATTGAGGTCTTGCGCCGACAACTGTTAATACCTTCATGTTTCTTTCCTTTCTTTTTCAGTTTTCACCCAGCTTACTGTATCTGTTATCCCCTTTTTAAAAGGCGTCTTATCATACTGGCCAATTAGTGTCTGTAATTTTTCTGTCGATGCCCGATGACTCTGTACATCTGCGGTTCGTTGTGGCTTTCTGGTAATGTTTCCGTTATAATTCATAACATGTACAATCGTATCAACAACATATTTAATCGATAATTGCTGGCCTGTTGAAATATTAACACTTTCGCCAGGGGAGATGATTGGAAACGTTTTTAATGCAATATCCACCGTATCTTCCACATAAATATAATCCCTTGTCTGCTCACCGTCCCCATGAATCTCTGGAACATCTCCTTCCAATACTTTTTATGGTAAGTGGGATAACTCCCGCCATCGGCCCTTCATAATTCTGCCGCGGTCCATAATTATTAAAAGGACGAACAATAAAGGCATCCAAATCAAACATTTTCACATATGACCGTAGCATTAAGTCAGCCGCAGCTTTCCCAGCTGCATAAGGTGTCTGCGGATCAAGCGGGTGCCCTTCGTCCATGGGCTCGTACTTAGATGACCCATATGCTTCTGATGAAGAAAAATGACATAATGATTGGAATTGCCCTTTCAGCTGAAGTTCCAACAAATTCTTTAAAACTACAACATTTGTCAGAAACGTATTAGAGGGGTTGATAAAGGAATAATTCAGTGGCTTTGTAGCACAGTTGAAAACAATGTCGATGTCATGCTTTTCAATGATATAACTTAGTGCCTCCTGATTCTCTGCATCATCTATATGAAGAATTGCACCGTTGTTTAATGCCTGCTCTACATTCTCCTTTGTTCCAATAAAGAGATTATCCATAATGATAATCTGGTTTGCTCCCTCTGTTAATAGTTTATCTGTTAAATGACTCCCAATAAACCGGCGCCACCTACAACTAAAACATTACGATTTTTTACAGGTTTCCGTTCCAATTTTTCATTCCCTTTCTGCTATTTAATAATTAAGTCTAGATTGTCCGCCATCAACTGTAATTGTGGACCCTACAATCCATGAAGCCCTATCCGATGCTAAGAAAACAGCAGTATCAGCGACCTCTTCCGGTGTCCCAAGCCTGCCAGCCGGTATTTTGTCACGGGCATAGTTTTTTAAATAATCAGGGTCGCGTTCCAGCCTCCGTTCCCATTCTTTATTGGGATGATAAACCGCCCCGGGAGCAATTCCAGCGACACGGACGTGTTTTTAATCACCTCAGAACTAAAAGATTTTGTAAAACTAATAAGCGCGGCCTTTGAAGCGTTATATGAAGGAGACCCACCAGCTTCTTTGCCGTAGATGGATGCTATATTAATAATGACGCCATCTCCATTATCGATCATGTGCTGGCTCGCTAATTGACTCAATTGAACAGCTGCTATGAAATTCAATTCCATTGCTTCGTTAAATTTACCAGCAGGCGTATTAAGGACTGCATTCCCGTGATTTGCCCCTGCACTATTCACCAGTACATCAATGGTATTAAAATCGTTAACAAATTCACGGACTAACTGTTCTCTGTCTTCCTGTTTTAAAAGGTCTTTCTGATAAATTTGTTGTACTCCTAATTCTTCCTTTGTTTGCAACAATTCATCAGTGCTTCTGGCCACAATCCCAACTACAGCACCCTCACCGAGAAATGCCTTCGCAATTGCCTTCCCTATTCCTCTCGATCCACCGGTTACCAGTACCTTTTTTCCTTTTAGATTTAATTCCATCTTTGTCTCCTTCCTGTAATGCTGCTATTCACTTGCTTTTAATTGTATGAATAAATATAGAAAATCGTTAATACGTTAGCACTAGTGGAAAAATTTTGGGCTTTGTCTTCGCTTTACGGGAGGTTACTGATGGGGAAACATGTTTGCTTTTTAGTTTCTGAGCATCCGTTTCTGGACGCAAGGATTTTTAAAAAAGAGGCCAAAAGTCTATTGAAGCAAGGCTATCATGTAACAATGATTGTTCCCAGAAAGGATGGTTATCTATTTGATACGGATGGGAGCAGCTTTACAGAAAGATTTCTGGATGAGGCATTTACTTACGAGGGTATAAACGTGATTACATATGGTCAGATAAATATGGAGAAATATTTAAATGAACTTTATCATAACCTTCGTTCCGGCGGCCATTCCCGTTTTAATGATCCACTGACACAGATAGGCATAGAACAGGAGGCTGATATTTATCATGCACACGAATTATTTCAGCCTATTCCGGTATCGGTATTAAACGGGCTTTAGCTGCAAGCGGAAAACAATGCAAATTAATCTACGACAGTCATGAATTGGAACCTGACCCACTGATGAAACAACCCCGCAAAACGTATCGTACGAAAGAACAAATGGTCAAACACATGATAAAGGAATTAGATTACGTCATTACAGTATCTGATTCCATTAAAGAATGGTACCGTACCATTGATCCACAACTCCCTGTACAAGTGATCTACAATTCCCCTCCATTAGCAGCTAACTATGAGTCCAAAAAGCGGACAATCCAGAACTCACCCTTGTATATGAAGGGGTTATAAGCCAAAAGCGGGGAAACTTCCAGCAGCTGATGAGTGTACTGGACAGATGCAATAAAAATTTAAGTTGAAACTCAACATTATCGGCGGAGGCAAGAACTTCGAAAAAGAATACGTTCCAAAAATTCCACCTCACCTAAAAGATAAAGTTTACTATACTGGCTGGGTAGATTATGAATCCATTCCAGAGGTCATGAAGGATGCTGATTTAGGGTGGATTGATCTGGATGCTGCCAATTCCTTGAATAACCGCTTTGCTATGCCAAACAAATTTTTCAGCTACCTGAATAATGGGGTCCCTGTGATCGTTAATCAATGCACAGATATGGAAAAATTGATTGAGGCACATGACTGTGGCTATGTCGTTAAAAAGTTACAAGCCACCACTGAGGATTATGTTCAAGCCCTCGTCCATATGGAATCCAACAGAAACAAAATCCGGAAAAAGAGTATACATGCACGAGAGGCTATGGAAACAACGTATAGCTGGGAACACATGGAAGGAAAAATCTTTGCCATTTATGACCAATTGATTAAAGACATGTAAATCCAAAGTATTGAAAGGATGGTTACCTTGAGAGTACTTCACATACCGTACGGATCTCCAATGATTGAATTGTCCAAAGCACTCCAGTCAAAAGGAATTCAATCTGTATCCTGTCACTTTAATGAACACCCTTTTCATTTCAAACCCGATATCTGCCTGCAGACGAACACACTTTCAAGTCAGGAGCAGAGAAAAAAACGAAAGCAATTTTTAAAGGAATCGATGCTGAACTATGATATTTTTCATTTTCATTTTGGGGAAACATTTTCGCCGACAAAAGTGATCTGAAAATGCTGAAACGCGCCGGTAAAAAGATGGTTGTTCATCATCATGGGTCAGATATCCGGCGTCCATCCATGGCTAAAAAAATAATCCTTACGTCAAGGTGAAACCCGAATGGACTGACGAAAAAATAAGCAAAAATGTATCCGCGTTAGCAACCTATATCGATCATGCAATTGTACAGGATTATGAACTGGAAGCCTATATTAACAATTCTTATAAACATGTCCACGTTATCCCGCACACGATTGACGCTAATCAGTATACAGCCCACTATCCAGTCCCCAGCAACAAAACTCCTCTCGTTGTGCACGCCCCTACGTCACGAACTATCAAAGGAACAGAATTCATTCTAAATGCAGTAAACGAGTTGAAGCGTTCTGGCTTTACGTTTCAGTTTAAATTAATTGAGGGGGTATCCAACGACGAGGCTAAAAATCTTCTTAGTCAGGCAGATATTGTTATTGACCAGCTGCGAATAGGTGCCAGCGGCTATATCAGTTCAGAAGCAATGGCCTGTGGGAAACCTGTTATTTGCTATATTAGAGAGGATTTAGTATCAAAATATCCACCCGACCTGCCTATCGTAAATGCCAATCCCGACACCATCACAACTGTATTAAAGAACCTCCTGCAAAATCCGGAGAAATGGCAGGAGTTTGGCATAAAAGGAAGAAGTACATTGAAAAGTATCACCACGCCCCAATCGTAGCAGATCGCTATATTGACATTTACAAAATTTATAGGCATTCACCGTAAGAGAACAAACATAGTGAAAAGTCCAGTCGCCTTCACCCTTATTCTCATAAACTATTCAGTAAGCATCTTTCACCGCAGAAATGAGGTTCAGGATCATCATGACAATTCAAAGCCAATCGTATTCAAATGTAGCAGTTGTCGGTCTTGGTAAATTGGGACTGACTTTAGCTGCTGTTTTTGCCAATAACCGTTATAACGTTACCGGGGCTGACATAAATAAAGATGTCGTTGCATCAGTAAATCGTGGGGAATCCCATATTCAAAATGAGCCAGGATTAAATCATTTAGTTTTGAAAGCCCACAAAGATAAAACATTGTCAGCCACAGCGGATACTGTGGAGGCGGTAGCTAAGTCGGATATAATCATTGTGATTGTACCAGTGCTAGTAGACGAACAAGACAATACTGACTACCAATATATGGACCTGGCAATTGAAGATATAGCCAAAGGCATAAAGAAAGACTCGTTAGTTATCATTGAAACAACCTTGCCACCCGGCGATACAGAGCATAGATTTGGCAAAAAAATAGAAGAAGTTTCAGGGCTAAAACCAGGAGAAGATTTCTATCTTGCCAATAGTCCAGAAAGGGTTTATTCCAGCCAGATTATCCACAATTTAAAAAACTATCCAAAGGTCGTTGGCGGAATTAATAAGGAAAGTCTCAAGCTGGCAAGTGATTTTTATAAACAGGCACTTGGCTGTGATTTGATTAAAGTAAGCTCACTCGAAACAGCTGAATTTTCAAAGGTTGCAGAATGTGTGTACCGCGACGTAAACATTGCGCTTGCTAACGAGCTTGCAGTGTTTGCAGAAGAAAAAGGCGTCAATATGGCGGAAGTAATCAGTGCCAGTAATAGTCAGCCCTACTCCAATTTGCATTCTCCCGGCATTGGTGTGGGAGGTCATTGCATTCCCATCTATCCCTACTTTTTCATAAATAAGGGACTGAGTGATGGCCTGACTACTTTATCAAGGGAAATAAACGATAACATGGCTGCTTATGCCATTTCAAAAGTCGAAAAACAAGCAGGTTCAATAGAAGGAAAAAATATTCTCATTCTGGGATTATCTTATAGAGGAAATGTGAAAGAACCGACAAAATCGACTGCCCTGCTCTTAATCAGCCAGATGAGGGACAAAGGTGCACAGCCCTTTGTAAATGACCCGCTATTTTCTGACCGTGAAATCCGACAGTACGGAGCCACCCCATTATCCTTGGACGATACGCGCTGTTCTGAAATGGATGCCATTATCCTGCAGGCTTTTCATCAGGAATACAGTATGATTGACTTCAGCCAATTTCCAAGATGCCAGCTTATTCTTGACGGCCGCAATAAATTCAATAAAAACGAAATATCCCAGCCGGGCATCGCGTATGAAGGAATAGGAAATGAAGGAGGTCTGTAAGAATGCCGGGTAATCATTTCAGCAGCATACCAATGGTTGATTTGCAAGAAGAATTAGCGCTGATTAGGGAGCCTGTACTAGAGGCGGTTACAGAAGTATTGGATAGCGGAGACTATATATTAGGGGAAAAGGGTGAAAAACTGGAAAATTGACAGCGCAATACGTAGGGGCTTCCTACAGTATTGGAGTCGCAAGTGGCACCGATGCCCTGCAGCTGTCACTGGAAGCACTGGATATCGGACCAGGCGATGACGTTATTACAACCCCGTTTACCTTTTTCGCCACAGCAGGAACGATAGCGAAAACAGGAGCTAGACCAGTTTTTGTCGATATTGAAGAAGAAACCTATAATATAGACCCTTCCAAAATAGAGGAAGTAATAACCCAGAACACAAAAGCAATCATCGTTGTTCATTTGTATGGCAAAGCCACTAATATGAACACCATTATGAAAATCGCAAGAGAGCATAACCTGTTTGTCATAGAAGATGCCTGCCAAGCCATTGGAACAGAGTATGACGGAAAGCGCGTTGGATCAATCGGCGACATCGGCTGTTTCTCCTTCTTTCCATCGAAAAACCTTGGGGCATTTGGAGATGCTGGTCTTGTAACGGCGAATGATCGGAAACTTTATGAAAAGATATTCCAACTGCGCAACCACGGGAGCAGTGAAAAATATCACCATTCACTGATTGGTATGAACAGCCGGCTCGATGAAATCCAAGCGGCTATTTTGCTAGTGAAACTATACTATCTGGATATTTTCCTGCACAAAACGAAAAGAAGCCGCCAACATTTATACGGAAAACCTGAAGGACCTTGTAAAAACGCCACCAATTGCAAGCAGCAGGGAACACACTTTTCACCAATATTGCATTGAGTCGGATAAAAGGGATGAACTGGCATTAGACCTTGAAAGTAATGGAATTGACTCAGCTATTTACTATCCCATTCCCTTGCATTTACAGCCGGTATTTGATTACCTTCATTATAAGCAAGGTGATTTTCCGATTGCTGAAAAGGTAGCTGAAAGAATTCTGGCACTTCCAATATCCCCGACTCTATCCTTTCAAAAACAAGACTATATCATTACAACAATACGACGTTGGAGAACAATGGATGAAAAAATCCATTGTTCTTTTCAGTTTATTCCAGTGTTTTTAAAAAGTCATTCCAGTTCGGGGCATTATTCGTAATACTCTCTTTATGTTCCCGAACATTGTACACCGTAAAATCCTCATACAGGAAACGGTGTTTTTTTAATAATCGGTTCAATACACTGACATCTTCATAAAACATCCCATTTTCAAAGGTGATGACCGGAAATCCCCCTTCTCTTCTTAATGAAGATGTGCGGTATATTCTTGGCCCCAGGGGAAAACGATAAGCCAAAAGGTCACCTTTTCCCTTAATGGCATTTCCCTTGGCAACACCTTTAAAGAGAACGTCCTCTGACAATTGCTTCCACTTTCGTAAATTGCCGTACAGCACCGAAACGTCCTCGGGTGATTCTGCCAGATATGTTTTTATAACGGAAATGGCATCCGGGTCAAGCCAATCATCTGCATCCAATTCCAAGATAAAGTCTGAATGAACAAGCGGCAGTAATTCATTCAAAGCCCTTGCCTTTCCCCCATTCTGCTTGTTGAATACCTTCACCTGCTGTCCATCACGCCATTGCTGAAGCAGCTCAAAGGATTTGTCCGTTGATCCGTCATCCATAATGAGCAGTTCGTCGGGCTGTTCCGTCTGCAGAAGGCATGAGGCAACAGCTGTTTCCACATATGCTTCCATATTATAGTTTGCAATCATAATGGTAAAGCTTGGATCCTGTATATTCGTTTCTTCCAGCTGGTATTTTTGAAGAAACGTTTGCTTTTCGATTGTATTCCTGGAGCTGTTTTTTTTTGCTTGCTTCACAAGCCCCTCACTAAACGTTGTAAGAGAAGGGTCTGCTTTTGCCAGCCAGGAAGGCAGGAGAGCCTCCTTAAATGGCAGCTGGGAAGCTGATAACACCGGATGCTCTTTAAGATATGGCGTGCGAACCAATAACGGCTGATGGATCGTAGTGGCCCGGTTATGATAGAAGGTTCCCAAAACTTCCTTTTGCTGTGGAAGCTGGATAGTTTCAGCAGTTGCCGATGGCGAAATATAATCGGTGCCGTGAAGAAGTAATACATAGGGGGTGTCTATGGTTTTGATTTTCTTGTTCAAACGATCTCCAAGGTCAGTATACCAAACTATTTCAAACCAGCCAGATTCTTGCAATTTAAAAGGCATGTTCTTATCCTGAAAAACAATTACAGATTTTAATCTGGAGCTAACCTTATTTAATGAAGATAATGCTTTATGCAATGCTGCCTGGTCTGAATACTGGAAGAGAATAGCGGTTATATCTTTCAACATACACCCTCCGTTCTGCATGAGAAAGCTTTAGAAGAAAAGAATAGACTGCAATCTATTCCATAGTTCCGATGAGTATATAAACATCCAGTTTCCGGGAAAATAAGCAAGCAGTCCACCGCTTGCAGAAGAATGTGCACGTTTCTTGGTAGATATGCCGATTCAAATAATGTATCTTTGCATAAATATATAGTAATCGAAACAAGTCTTGTTGAGATTCAGCCCATGAATTTACCCTTGGGAAAGACGGCTGATCACCGGCTTTCCCTTTTTCCGTAAAACTGAAAAAGGATTTTTTATCCTAATAACCCTCTTTTTAAGTTATGCCTAAAATTTTAAAACGATACAATTTACAGATCATCTTCAATTCGGTACTCTTATCATCAGAGGAGGCAATACACATGCGTACATTTTCGGAAATCCACTCCATTACAGAAGTTGATCAATTCATACGGAGTAATCAGCTTGCATTGCTGTTTGTTTCCCGCACAATTGCAGTGTCTGCCACGGCCTGATGCCTCAAGTGCAGGAACTGATGGACCACTATCCGGAAATCCAGCTGGGTCATATCAATGCAGATCATATGGAAGAAGTTGCCGGCCACTTTTCCATATTTACAGTGCCGGTCATTTTAGTGTTTGTTGACGGGAAGGAATACATCCGGGAGGCCAGAATTGTTCATATGGATAGATTCGAGGAAAAATTGGACAGGATTTATAAAAATATTGCCCAATAAGGAAAAACCCGCTCCTGGTAAGAAGCGGGCCTTCCTTTATTTGATTTGCATACCAGAAAAGTACAATGATTTACCTTCATTGAGAGGTTTTTGGTCATGATTTTTCCTTTGTACAATACATCACCGGATTTTGTATCGATTATCGTTATCGTTTGAGGGTTTTCCTGATCCATACCAACTGGCGTCGCAAGCACATACATTGTTCCATTCGCTATTTTCAATACCGAATGCGCTTCCCTCTGCTTGGCAGTGTCCTGGGATGGCAGCTCTGTTTGGCTCCCAACCTCTTCCGTTTTTACATTGTACAACGTCAATTGATTCTCGTTCTGCAAATAAAGGGTTGCGTTTTTATACATGATGGCATCTGCACCTGCTAACTCCTCAGGAAGCTTCATCGATTTCTTCTCACCCGTTTCCAGGTTATAGACGACATACTCCTTTTCACCTTTATTGGCTGGTTTTTCCGTAACGGAAGTCTGGTTTCTTTCAGGATCACGTATAATTGGCTCCTCCGTCTTTTCGTATATGACACAGTTATGGGCAGCTTTTATATCCGAACTTGATAATATCCTGATTTTGACGCGTGTATTTTCATTCTGGTTTTCAACAGCTGCAATTTTTTCTTCACCGTTGATTTCCTGTTTCGAGATATCAAAACTATAGACATATTTTGCGCCCCTGCCATTCTTTGGATACATTTGCGAAATGACCTTCAAATTACCATCAACCATTTGTACATCTTCAATGTAAGCATGGTTGTACATGGCCCTGTTGGGTACAGGTACTGTAAATGATGTTGTCTCATCACTTTCTTTATCCAAAACGGCAATATCAAATTCCATGTCACTTGCAGAGCTGCCTATAAACTGATTAATTACTTCTGCATATGCTAGGGTATTTTCTGTTTCAAAGTACGATGCAATATTACCGCCTTTCCCGCGCATGAAACCACGATATTTATCCTGTAGCTGTTTTATTCCCTGGCTGTAGAATCCCCGCTGGAGCCGCTCAAAAAATGATTGCTCACCGGTATAGTTCGATCCTTCCGCTGTAACACGAACACCTTCACCCATACCTCTGGAACTGGTACTATAATGACCGTTTAATACGACTGGCTCCAACTCTTCTTCATTACCACTCATTTTTTCAAATACAACTTCCGGGTAACTGCTTGCTGACAATGTTGACTGTATATAAAACGTCCCGACGGTCAGAACGACAACCGTTACAATCGCAATTAATCTCCAATACCGTTTCATTTTGCATCTCCTTTACACCGTTATTTTTCGCTTCAATAAGAAGTTACCGACCCAAATAGACATGGTGGTCACGATTAACCCCATTACAACCTCCAGTCCAAGTATCTCAAGTGGATAGAAATAGTCACCCATGGACAAAACAGGTAAGATAAAGATTACGACAGAAATCGCAACATAGCCGATTCCCGCGATGATCCCCTTCCATTTAAAACTGCGCTCGAACAATATCGCTGTAAACACAATCGTTAACGCCATGAATCCAGCACCATAATATAGAATAAACTCCGTGAAGGTTTGCGGAACCAGCATTGTCAAGTAGTCCCAATTAATAATCTGACCAACTGTCATATCCGATCTGAAATCTGTTGGCACCAGCCACTTCAATACACTGTTTTCCAGCGGCAAGATAATCAGCTGAACGGAAACAAGTCCCAGCACCATGGCAAAAATAGATATCAATTTTGCCAAGTAAACATTCAGCCGGGCTGTCGGAAGCATCAACAGCCGGTATATGAACGTATTTTTCCCGAACCAGTCACGGTACCAAATCATAAAAACATAGAAGATTAATGCTGCTGCACATATTGCAATTGGTGCCATGAACCATAAGCTCCGTGCAATCGCCATAAACGATATCTGACCGTTTTGTTCAATAAATTGTGCCCGTGACAGCATATCCTCATAAATCGCTGTATTGGCCTCTGACATATACTTATTTGCCTTCACAATAACACCTGTAACCTGTATGATGACCGTCATAGCAATCAGCACAAGGTAGATTTTCATAAACCGGCTTAATTCAAAGTTTACCAATTTTGTTAAACGATTCATTTCTGATACACCTCTCTCATCACATCCACAACCGATTTTCCTTCCGTTTCCCGCACTTCTTCACTATTGAATTCCGTTAAAACTTCCCCTTCATCCAGAAGCACCACTTTATCAAGCAAATGCTCAATATCGCCAATTTCATGCGTCGTAATAATGACACCCCGGTCTTCCACTAGATGACTGGTAAACACTTCCGCAATTTGCTCCCGGCTGAAAAATGTCAATTCCAGAAAATGGCTCATCCATCAGCAAATAGTCCACATCAAGCGCCAGCCCCAGCAGCAAATTCACTTTGGCTCGGTTCCCTTTCGATAAATTATTTATTTTCTCGTTTTTACTCAGCTTGAAAAAAGACAATATCTCCGTTGCACGGTCCTGATTCCAGCTGTCATAAAAATCATCCATGAACTGCATCGCCTCCGCTATCGTCATACTTGGCAACATCGTAATTGCATCCGGAATGAATGTAATTTTTTCATAGCTGTTTTGTTAATGGTTTCACCGTTCATTAGAATCTGTCCGCCATTGATCGGTGTCAGGTTCATAATCGCATTCAATATCGTCGTTTTACCAACACCGTTGATACCAATGATACAAGTGATTTCTCCTTTTTCAGCGGTAAAGGACACACCCTTTAGCACGTTTTTGCGCCCAAATTTTTCTTAATGTCTTTCACTTCAATCATGCCTGTACCCCCTTATTGATCCTCTTCCGATTCAAATTTTTCTTCACCCGGTCCACCACGTCATCAATTGGTACTTGAATGGACCGGATGGAATGGACAAACGAATCCACCGCTTCGTCGATCAATTCTTCCCTTACCTGACGCAAGATTGCCTCGTCTTTTGTAATCTTGCTTGGCAAATTCCGCTCAGTATAAATCAAGCCCGCTTCCTCCATTTCCTTGTAAGCCCGCTGTGCAGTGTTCGGATTTATTTTCAGCCGGTTCGCCAGCTCCCTTCTAGAGGGAATCTCTTGCCCCGGCTCCAATATGCCGGTTGCAATCTGTTCCTTAAAATGGCGGATAACCTGCACGTAGACCGGATCCCGTTTATTAAAATTCACACTCATATGCCCAGCTCCTATTTCCCTCAGATGTCTGTCAGCAAGTGTATTAAAAGGTTAATACACTATGATCAAAAAAGCACCTGGCTCAGCCGCCAAGTCCCTCCGGCCACAGCCTTTCAAACAATGTGTATTAAGTGCCTAATACATCTTATATACTGTATTATACGGTTAATACACTTAAGTGTCAACAAGGGGGGGAAAATTTTGGCCGCTTTTAGATATAGTGCCGTTAAAAAGCATACCTATTTAGTCTGTGATAAAATAGATATAAACTTAAATGAACGGAAGGATGATTAATTCATGACTGCGGATATAAAATTAACCTCTTTGTCGTCAAAAGGCGGATGCGGCTGTAAAATTGGACCGGCTGACCTGGAAAATGTACTTCGTTCGCTTCCACAGACGGTACCTAACCCTAATTTGCTTGTCGGCCTGGACACAAGTGATGATGCAGGTGTCTACAAATTAACAGATGACCTTGCCCTTGTTCAGACTGTCGACTTTTTACGCCAATTGTTGATGACCCGTATGCATTCGGACAAGTGGCTGCTGCCAATGCCATAAGCGACGTATATGCAATGGGCGGCACACCAATTACTGCATTGAACATTGTTGCATACCCAATTTCGACGCTGGCAGAAGATATTTTAGCTGATGTTCTGCGCGGTGCCGGTGATAAATTGGCCGAGGCAGGTGTTTCGCTAGTTGGCGGACATTCAATTGATGACCAAGAACCGAAATTTGGACTTGCCGTCACCGGAACTGTCCATCCCGACAATGTACTGACGAACACCGGTGCCAAACCGGGCGATAAGCTTATTCTGACAAAACCGATTGGGGTCGGAATCATGACAACATCCCTGAAAAATGGACTGCTGTCGGACGAGGAAATAAACCGTGTGACAGGGGTAATGACAACATTGAACAAGACAGCCGCTGAAACGATGAAAAATTACCATGTACATGCCTCGACCGATGTCACCGGGTTTGGACTGCTTGGCCATGCGTCCGAAATTGCGGCAGGCAGCAGCGTGGAAGTCCGCATTGACTCCAATTCGGTACCCGTTCTTCCACGAGTAAAAGAACTGGCCGAAGCTGGATCTGTACCAGGTGGAACGAAAAATAACTACGACCATATTCGCGATATCGTTACCTTCCCACAAAACACCAGCCAGCTAGACAAATGGATACTGTGTGATGCCGTTACCTCCGGGGGCCTCCTGATTTCCGTTGACACGAACGATGCCGAGGCACTAGTGGCAGACCTGCAGGAAAAAGGCGCTGAAGCGAGCATTATAGGCGCTGTTGCTGATGGCAATAATGGACATATCACGGTTGAATAACCAGGGAGTGATGCATCGATGTTTCAAGATATCACGCTTGATGATTTTTTGAAAAGCAAAAGAAAGGGGAACTAACAGCTATTGACGTTCGCTCACCTAAAGAATTCAAGGAAGCAACCATTCCTGGCAGCGTCAATATCCCAGTGTTTACCGATGACGAGCGCGCAGAAGTCGGCACCCTTTACAAACAAGTAGGAAAAAGAAGCCGCCAAACAGCGGGGACTGGAAATTATGTCCGCAAAAACTGCCTGATTTCATCGCAAAATTCCAGCAGATTGACACACCGAAAGCTGTCTTCTGCTGGCGCGGCGGCATGCGCAGCCGGACTGCCGCAACCGTCGCTGACCTGATGGGGGTAGACGTCCATCGACTCCAGGGCGGTATCCGCTCCTATCGCCGGTGGGTTGTGAGCGAACTGGAAAAGGCTTCATTTTCACCTAATATCGTTGTTTTAAACGGTAACACCGGGACAGGCAAAACGAAAATCCTGCACCAGCTGTCAGAGAAAGGTTATCCTATCATCGACCTTGAAGGCATGGCCAGTCATAGAGGGTCGATTTTCGGCCATATCGGACTGGAACCAAGCAACCAGAAAAAATTTGACGCACAGCTTGTCCATGCCATGTACCAGTATCAGGATGCGCCATTTGTTTTAATGGAAGGGGAAAGCAGGCGAATCGGCAAAGTAAGCATCCCGGACTTTCTTTACGATAAGAAGGAACAAAGTACACAACTATTCATACACTTGCCTAAGGAAGAGCGTATCCAGAACATTTTAGACGACTACAAACCATGGATCCAGCCTGATGCCTTTCTTGAGGCATATCGGCGCATCCGGAAACGCATCCATACCCCGATTGCCAAACAAATCGATGATAGCTTGAATGCAGGAAGTTATAAACAGACTGTCCAGCTGCTGCTTGATTATTATTATGACCCAAGGTATGAGCATACGGCCGAACAATACCCAAAAGAAAAGACAGCCGTTATTCATGCTTCCAGTACAGAAGATGCAGCGTCGCAAGTGGAAAAGCTGCTTACCGGCAAGTATAAACAGCAATCGAGCGCGCTTCTTTAACCTTTACCAATTTGTCATATGCCGTTCACCTCCAGTTCATAAACTTGCCCTATACTTGTATTATACGCTACGATGTCAGCGGAACTTTACGAAAGGGGATTATGGAATTGGGACATTATAGTAAAATCTTGCTGCGATTCTCGGCTATATTTGCGTTATTGGTGCTTTTCTCGGATCGCACATGGCCGGTGCGGGCAGCCTTGCATTCAAAACAGTGCACGCGCATATTCTGGTTGTCGGCTGGCTGACACTGTTTGCATGGGCAGTCTACTACAAAATTTTTACCCCAGCCAAAACAATGGTTGCCACCTTTCATGTCTGGTCGGCGATTATTGGAGCAATCGGTCTGACCGTCGGTATGTGGCTCTATTACTTGCGGCCATTTGACCTGGCTGATGGGTTCGTGACCGTCTTCTTTATTGTCGGAGGCTCCATCTTGCTCCTCAGCTTTGTGTTCTTTGCCATACTGACGTTCATGCGGACAGAGGATGGGAAATAGAAACTGGCGCAATCTGAAACAGTACACCATGCCCAAATTTGGTGTGCTGTTTTTGTATAACAGGCCTTTACCGGTTGATATTTCCTCATTTCGGTTGATTCTTGCCACATTCCGGTTGATTCTTCCCGCATTTCGGTTGATTCTTGCCACATTCCGGTTGATTCTTCCTGCATTCTGGTTGAATCTTGCTACATTCCGGTTGATTCTTCCCTATTCTGGTTGATTCCTTGCATATGTAATAGGTGTAGAGGATATCATTATTCACAGACTTGAATCAGCCATCGTTTCACATCCGCAAACCCAGACTGGACAGATGATTATGATTGGGCTGAACGAATGCTCCCCTACAATCCATATCGCACGCGAGCATTAGTGGTCTTCTTTTTTTAAGCAACGGGAAAAGCAAGCTAACGAGCTTCCACAGGATGTGGTGACTTCGACGTTCGACACAGGACGTGCCGGTATTTAGTCGAAGGTCCCCTACCGAAGTGTCATTTTCACCGGACTTTTTGAACAACCTCTTTAATAAAATGATTTTTGTCCCAACCACTTCTCTTTCCTATCAAGCATAGAACAACAACACAATCAGCGGTCCAAAAATGGAACAAGCAATGGCACTTAGCGTCATCGCAACCGAACTCACCGAAGTTGTATAGTCACCATATTCAACAGCCTTTGACGTTCCAATGACATGGGACGCACTTCCGAAAGCCATCCCTTTTGCTAAAGAATCATCTACCCTGAACAAACGAAGAATAGAAGGCCCGACGACTACGCCAGTAAATCCTGCCGTCATAACAAACAGGACAGCAAGTGACGGCAGACCGCCCAGTCCATCAGCGATTTGCATGGCAACAGGGGTTGTTACCGATTTAGGCAAAAGTGAAAAAAGCAGTTCTTCCCTGAAACCGAGCAGCTCCGCCAATAAAAGGCCGCTGGAAATGCCTGTCAGGGATCCGACAAACACCCCACCCAAAATCGGAAATAGATTTTTAACCAAGAGATACCGCTGATTGTATAAAGGATATGCAAGCGCCACGATAGCTGGACCAAGGAGAGCATCAATCCACTGTCCGCCAATCATATACGTGTCATATGGAACTCCCACTAGCAAAAGCAGGAGTACAACGGCAAATGTCGATGTTAAGGCAGGAATAAGGAACGGCAGATTAAATCGGTGATATACCCGAGTCATGAATCGATAAATGAAAACGGTTAGGCTTACGAAGACGATTCCGATAAGTGCTTTTGACAATCCGCTTTCTCCTTTCGCTTTCCCCTGTCCCTTGCCAAAAAAACGACTCGTGTGTCCAGCAAAAATCATGACAAGCAGAGTACTGATGATGGTAATGACAAAAAGCCAAACAGTCCGGCCGGCGAAAAGGTTAAAATAATTCATCACACCAGCAGTGGCGGGAACAAATAACAGTGGCAAATAGTCCAATAAAAAGACGGAGCCCGTTTCAACCCACTGAGTAGGACATATTTTCAACAGCAGTGCAGCAAATAGAAGCAATAATCCAACTATACTTCCCGGAATAGGCAAATGCAGAAGACTCTGCAACAGACTGCCGGCAAAATAAAAATGTATAAGAACGCAACTTGTATCACAATTGTTAAGATTTTCATTTGCATGGTAATTCCCCGGAGTAAAATGCTGAGGAACACCGCCCTCCTTTATTACGCGATGGGAAGGGGGACAGGTCCCTTGTCCCGACTTTTCCAGGATGATGGCCTATCCCAGTCCCTCGTTATTGCTCCAATTTATTAAAATAATCAATAATCCCGAGTGCGCTTACCTGCATATCCAAATTAATCAGTACATAGACATCATGGCTTTCAGGTACACCAAGAAACGACAGCTGTTCCTTCACTCGATCCAGCAGCCTGGCAGCCAGCACATCAGAGCCTTTCCCTTCTGAAATGGTGTTCTCTCCAATCTCCACAAAATATCCAGCCATTCGGAAACCTGAACAAGTGCTTCATTCACCATTTCTGTCATGCCAAAATGCCCGAAATAAATCCGGTCCACGCCTAATTTCCGGATTCGATTAATGGATGTCTTCATAGCATCCGGGTCAAAATGATTCGGTGAAGTGGAAGGCACAAAGAAGTTAATGCCCTCACGAATCAGCTGCTGGTAGCGGATTCCCACCGTATCACCGGTAAATAAACCATTGCTCACCGGGTCGTAAATACTGAAGTGATGCTTGGCATGGCCTGGTGTATCTAAAAATTCAAGTGTACAGTTCTCC
Source organism: Lentibacillus juripiscarius JCM 12147 (assembly GCA_001311805.1). The sequence continues at coordinate 77,604 of BBCA01000007.1, forward strand.
CCAATTGACAGGGTTTTGCCATCCTCTTTTACAAGCAATCGTTCTTCCGGCACCGGAACAATTGGGTCGAATAAATCGCTGAAACTGTCGCCATATACAGCCCTCGCACCTGCAGCCAGTTTTTTCGGATTCACCAAGTGCCTTGCTCCCCTCGGGTGAACCACTACTGTTGCATTTGGACATTCTTTCAATAGCAACCCGGCGCCACCGGCATGATCAAGATGCACATGGGTAACAATAATATATTTCACCTGTTCCAACGTGAAACCCAGGTCATCCAGCCCTTTTTAATATGACTAACCGACGGACTCGGCCCTGTTTCTATCAATGTCAAGTCGTCCTCATCAATCACATATGTCCCCGTCCGCTCCGACGCGCCCAAATCAAAACCATCGATTAAATGGATGCGCTCATCAAGCTGTACCGGTTCTTTATTTTCCATTTGGTCACCCTCCCCCTTTGCTATCTTTCAGTGACAGTGTGAAAACCGCCGATAAACCTTTTAAAAGTCATTTTCGGTTAAAAATGCCATAATTCCTTCCATCAAGCCATCCGCCAAAGGCAATTCCGGGTTACCGTATGTCTCTCTGTTTCCCTGCTCATCTTCCGGTGCCTCTTTAAGCACGTGGTTCATTTTTTCAAGGATGAGCATTTCCGCATTCGGGCGAGATTCCTGAAGCAACTCTGCCTCACTGACCGGAACCTGTAAATCGCGGCCGCCACCAACCAGCAGTACCGGTATATCCAGTTCGGCTATTTCCTTCCTTGGGTCATAGTCCATCCACGAAGCCATAAAGGCCTGCACGGACGGCCGGAACAGCCCCTGCAATTCCTTGTTTATTTGCTGGACCTTTTCGCCCTGTTTAAGCTTCTCTAAAATGTCTTTCGCATTCTTAAGCGAATCGTCTGATAACTGTGCTTTCAATTGTTCGTACAACACATTATCAATCGAGCGGCCGGCACCTGCAAGCGAAATGAATGCATCGGCATTTCCATTCTGCGCAGCCAGCATTCCGACTAGCGAGCTTGGCTGTGACCGATAATACCGACTTTGCTAAAAGAGTCATCTTCTGAGAGTAGTTCGGTCCATGCTGCTGCATCATCAACAAATTGGTCAAACCGCAGTTCCTTTTCCGGAATTGCTGCCTCCAAGTTTTTCCCAACACCGCGTTTATCATAGCGCAAACTGGCGATACCGCTCTTAGCCAAGTCTTCCGCCAGCATTTTCAGGCTATTATTTTTGCCTTGAATGCCGCCAGAATTGCCATTACGGTCAGTCGGCCCCGATCCTGGGATAATGAGCATTACCGGAAATGGACCGTCACCCTCTGGCGTTTCCAGCTCACCGTAGAGTGATCCTTCATTCGTCTTGACACTTAAAAAGTTTCCGTCACCCTCTTGAACAAGGTCGCCTTTGGTTAGCTGAAATGGAAAGGACTGACCGCTCTGACTGAAATCCCCTTTAATGGTACCGTCCGACCATTTACCGTCGAACGCTAGCTGCTGTCCCTGGACTTCCATAAAAAAGACACATCCTGCCCATTCACCGTGACAGAGGAAAACGGATAATCACTGATACCCTGTACCGGAATGCTGATTGTTCCAGCCCACTCTTCCTTCTTTTGAAATTGTACAATAATATCGAGTGACTGACCGGGTACATCAATAGATCCCGTCCACTTTCCGGAAACATCGGCAGTCTCTTTATCGTTGTCTCCGGCATCATCACTGCATGCTGTAAAAAGCCACAAAATCACCACTGTCAGCAAAAAACAAACCGTTTTCTTCACAAGCATCCCTCGCTTCCACTACTGTTCCTAATCATACGGACAGCAAGTGGGAAATGTTTCATATTAAAAGCCAGCACTGACCACTATTCCGATTAAAACAGCAGTGAAACTAGCCATGGAGCAGCATACAGTGTCATAAACTGCACACCATAATTAACACCTTTTCTATGCAAAAAGCCTGCTACAAGGCCAATCACCAGTACACCAACAATATTGAGCACGCCTGCATCCATATACGCAAGCATTACGACAAGACCGAAAAAGAGTCCAAGCATCGCCTCGTGGGGAATGTACCGGAAAACAAATGCACAAATCGGCTGTGCAAACTTAACCGTAATGTAAAAAGTGATAATGATGGCGACTGCAGCGCCAATTACTGTAGCAATGACAAAATCATTCATCGACAATATATGGTGCAAATTATGCTCATACGTAAAACCGGCGGCGCATTAAACAATGCATGCCCTGGACCCAATGCGGTTGGAGACAGCGGATAACCAATAGCTATCAGCGGGACCAGTGTGCCGGAAAGATACGCCGCATTGGTAAGTCCGTCCATACTTGATATCGCCCTGGCAGCACGCTTGACCGGATCCTTGATTCTGCTTGCAATTGTCTCCCCAAGAAATATTGTCATCCCCACTGGACTCATGAAAAATGTCAGAACCCCGAAAACCGAGCTGACAGCGCTGGAGATCGTCTCACGCTTGTCCAATATTCGAAATGGGTTCGGGAATCCTTTTTCTGGCTTGGTCTTTGCCATTTTAATTTCTTTTATACCATAACGCGGCAAGCTCCGTCTTACTTTACCATTCGTCAGTTCAAATAATTTCAGGATCACTGGCCCGATCGTGATTCCTAGAAAAAATGACGTAAAAACAGTCGTATCTCGGGGAACAACACCAACTTCCCAATACAAATGGCGCAACCCCTGTATAATAAAAGCAAACGGTACAATCGACAATAATGCGAACCAGCGATTTTTCGCCATTAATGCCAGGAAAACAGCACCTAAGAAAAATATCTGACTGGAGTACTGTTCAATCACATCCGCAAGCGGTACTAATGCCGATGCCAAAAGCAGGCTGAGCGGAACTGAAACGATGGTGCCAATAACCGAACCTGATGCCATTTTTCGTATACTTATATCCGGTTTCCCATACTTTTCAGTACCATCGCATGGTCCACCATTGGAGCGGACATAACACCGCCGGGGATTCCCGCGATGGCAACCGGTATGGAATCAGTCAGCTTTTGGCTATTATAGCCGCAATAAAAAAAATGTCAAAATGATAATAGGCTCTAGCCCAGAGATAACAAGCAACAATGTGACCGGAGCTAGAACAGCGGTTTCATCCGTACCAGGAGCGATACCGATGATTGTATACAATGCTGCACCAAGCACAGCCGCTACACCCATTTGCAAAATTAATCCAATATCCATCGTTCTTTATCCCTCATCTATATACTTGAATTTTCGTTTGGGCTTTACAAGGATGGCACTAACGATAAAACCTGCCACCGCACCAACCAGGCCGAAGATAAGCGGCTCTTGTCCACCAGGTGCAAGCAAGTATCCGCCAAGTGATGTCCCACTGCAAATGATGAGGCTTATAGCCAAGTCCCTGATGCTGACAAGATCCTCCCATACTTCGATATTATTTTCAGTTTCAGGCAAATTTCAGCAACCCCTTTTGTGTCAGTTTCTTTGTTGAAAAATCTTTTCTTATTTATAAATTATACCTGTTCAACATTGTTTAATGAAGAAACGTCCCTTAAAAATTTGGCAAAAACATTGCAGGAGTTGCGCACATAATCAGTCAGCCCCTGCTAAAACTAATATCGAATACTTTTAGGAGGTTATGTTGATGCAAAACCAGCAGCAAAATTTCACGAACACGACACAATTGCCACCGCAGCAGCACTATGGCGGACATGATATGTTTGATGCACATGAGGCATTGTCATCCCTGGTGAGCGGGATTAATCAGTGTGTCATTTTCGAACAGCATATCCAAGATCCGGAACTGCTATCAATGTCCCAAAAACACCGGGCATTCTGCAGCCAACTGTACAACACTATCCTGGATACGTTTCAAACCGGACAGGATCCGGCAGTTGATACTAAATCCTATAAAATGGATCAAAGCAATGATGTTGTATATGGTATGCAGCCTCCAGCTCAGCCAACTACACCGATGCAGTCGGCTAATGAGTTAAACGACCAAACCATTTCCGGCTTTATGATGGGCTCCATGAAATCAGCTGCATCAGCATTTACAATGTCATCTCTGGAAATGTCCAACCCGGTGCTGCGCCGTGTTCTCGCAGACAGTGTCCCGAACCTGGTTGAAATGGCCTATGAAGTATTCCTTTATCAAAACAAAATCAATATTATCAGGTACCACAATTGCAGCAGCAGGACATGCAGGCATTCCAGCAAAGCTATGCACCAATCCAGGGTACCATGCCACATTAAACTTGAAGCAGAAATGGAACCAGCTCTTTGCTGGTTCCATTTTTTTGCTGTCAGAAAAAAGCAGCACTATTAAATAAGCCTGTTTGCACTCGGGCAAACAGGCTGACTTCCCTTTTTAATCGAGGAGCCGATTCATTTCATCAACAGACATAATTCGGGCTGACCTGTGGATATCCTCTATATCGTACGACCCATCCCCATCACAAACACTGCAACGGTATTGCCAGCCCTCATCGTCCGACAGCATCCCTGTTCCTTCACAGGCCTTGCACGTGTAACCTCGATCCACTATACACCCTCCTTGTTATTGCCGGTCTTTTGCCCAGTTGATAATACCGCCTTTAAGCATAATGTCAACCTGGCGCTCAGACAGGCTGTGCTTGACTTTAATCTGTTCATCCTTATCTTTTACGCTAATGAAAAATTCATTCCCCTGCTGAATTTTATTCCGTATATCATCCAGTACAAGCACATCACCGGAGGAAAGTTTCTCATAGTCATCTTCATTAACAAAAGTTAACGGCAATACACCGAAGTTAACAAGGTTTTGCCAGTGGATTCGGGCAAAGTCTTTCACAAGAGCTACGCGTAAGCCTAAATACCTCGGGGCAAGCGCGGCATGTTCACGGCTTGATCCCTGACCGTAGTTATAACCGCCTACTATCGCGTGGCCACCTTTTTCAACCGTTTCTTTTCCACGTTTGTAATACGTGTCATCAATAATTTCGAATGTGAATTTGCTGATTTCAGGCAGGTTACTCCGGTATGGCAGAACTCTTGCTCCACCTGCAAGAATTTCGTCAGTAGATATGTTATCATTCATTTTCAGCAAAATTGGCAGTTCGAAACGGTCCGGCATTTCATCCATTGCCGGGATGGATGCGATGTTCGGGCCTTTCTTCAATTCAACATTTTTGCTTCGTCATATGGAAGTGGTGCATCGAGCAAATCCATGTTCGCTTCTGCATGTTTTGGCTCTTTAATCTTCGGATAATCATCTTCCAATGTGCGCGGGTCGGTAATCACACCTGTCAGTGCAGATGCAGCTGCTGTTTCCGGGCTGCACAGGAATACACTGTCCTCTTTTGTTCCCGAACGTCCAGGGAAGTTCCTTGGAGTTGTACGGAGGCTGTTCCTGCCTGTTGCTGGAGCCTGCCCCATGCCGATACAGCCGTTACACCCGGCCTGATGCAAGCGGGCGCCGGATCGCAAAAGGCTCGCAATATGACTTTCACTTACTAAGTCAGTCAGCATTTGTCTCGACGTTGGGTTAATGTCATAGGAAACCCCATCCGCGATGTTTTTCCCTTTCACAATCTCTGCGGCGATGGCAAAGTCACGGAAACCCGGGTTTGCTGACGATCCGATATAAGACTGATAAATCGTTGTGCCAGCGAGCTCACTGACAGGAACAACATTTCCGGGGCTGGAAGGCTTTGCGATAAGCGGCTCAAGTTCGGAAAGGTCAATTTCTTCCAAAATATCATAGGTCGCATCTTTATCAGCGGTTAGCTCAACCCAGTCATCTTCCCGGTCCTGTGTCTTCAAAAAGCGTTTTATTTCTTTGTCCGATGGGAATACCGTTCCAGTTGCACCCAGTTCCGCACCCATATTGGCGATGACGTGACGGTCCATTGCACTTAAATTCTCCACACCAGGGCCGAAATACTCGATAACTTTGCCGACACCGCCCTTTACGTCATGCCTGCGGAGAAGCTCCAGAATAACATCCTTTGCACTTACCCAGTCCGGCAACTTTCCGGTAAGTTTAACCCCCCATACTTCCGGCATCTTAACGTAAAAAGGTTCACCAGCAATCGCCATGGCTACATCAATTCCGCCGGCGCCCATGGCAAGCATCCCCCATACAACCATTGGCACACGTATGGCTGTCAGAACCGAGAAGTGTTTTTCCCGGCTTCGCCAACCGCTGCATATGTACGGGGTGGCTCACACCATTCCCTGGTCTAGAGTAATGCACGCCGAAACGCTGTGCTGCACTTTCCAGGAATAAGTGGTCATCAGGGTTCTTACTGTCTTCTTGAATCAGGTTGTGGTCGACATATTGCGCAGACGCCTCGGTTTTCGCATGATCAAGGTTCATGGCTTCCAGCTCAAGCATGACAAGCGTGCCGGTAGCATCCTGGGTTAGCGTCTGGTCGATCTTCAAGCCGATCTCTTTCCCAGGGGTCATCTCACCGTCCATCAGATGATCCTTAATTAGCTTCTGGGTAATATTCAACGACATTGAATACCTCCTTATATTTTACACCTTCCTATACACCATTAGTATATGAAGGTTGCTCCATAATTATTTGCGAATAAAATTGCTCTATTCCTCTATATACCACCAAATGAATAAACGTAAACATCCAGGGTATGGAAATAAACTGGCTTATTTTTCAACACAATATACATTCATCATTTGATTTATCCCGGACATACTATGCGTGAATCACTTTAAAAGGAGTGGTTATTGATGGGTCGAGATGAACACCGCACGAATCGCAGAGGAAGACAACGACTGGCACAGACTCCTGAATATGCCAAAACAGACAATAAAGCAGTTGAATTCTCAGAGGAATTTGCCGACCACGATGACAAAGAGGCACAAGCAAGAATGCGGGCAGCCTATGAACGGTTGAACAATAAAAGTAATACAACAAAAGTGTCCCAGGGGTCCCTGGGACACTTTTTGGTGTGGGTGCGGTGGGGGTGCCTGTCGGTGGGGGTGCCTGGTCGGTGGGGGTGCCTGTCACCGCCCGAATTTTGTCGAATTTTGTCATTTGGTAATAACCATGTGATTTTA
>BBCA01000008.1 GCA_001311805.1 Lentibacillus juripiscarius JCM 12147
CAAGAAAGGCTGCGGCAGCGTTACATCGCACGAAGAAAATTGCTCTGTATTTTCGAGGAGTCGTCCGCCTTCCGTTCCAATCTTCTAAGGTAGAGTACGGATGATTAAGTGTATTTTCAGTTATAAGTTCGTATATTAAGCAAAAAAGTATTTATGAAATTCATTCAACCTGTTTATCTTAATCATTGACGTTAAGCCACGTTCTAACCAACCCGTCAACAATGGGATCGATAACAGAATTATCGGTATCGTATTTAATATGGGAAAAGGGGTTCCAGTTCGTTAAAAGTCCTCCAACGTTCACTTCTATATCTTTTGTTACGGCGTTTTGGTAATGATGATTTAATCTTTTCAAAGGGAAGGCAAGAATATCGTCTTTATCATAGAAGTTTAGCCATTCACCGTCGATGGCTGGGTGATACTTTTGTATAGATGGAGATGGAACGCTAATAGGTGCACCAAAATAATTAAATCGCAGAGACCACAGGGCCAGGGGACTTCCCATACTGTAAAATAAGGAAAGTGTTTCCCCTTTTTCTAAAGGTGTGTGGCCGGTATATCGTTTTGTGTTCGGCCCAATATTCTCTTGCTTCACCTGCAAGTCATAAAAATAATTACTGGCAACTACGGAGCCAAGGCTATGACTAATCACACATAAAGGAGCATATGATCCAGCTTTTGCCTGAAGGCTGCTCAAGCACTGAGCTAAGAGAGCGTGTACTTTGTCATAGTTATGGTCAGCTACTGATGCGGGCTGATACGCTACAGCATCGGCAAGAAACTCAACGGCAAAGCGGCGCAAAAATTATAGTCCAAATCCCCTCCTTTTTGTACCCTTTCCCACAGTTTTTTCTCCTCGTTTTCAAATATCGAAGACCAAAATACAGACTGAAACACTAATTTCTCTTCTGGATTTTCTTTTTTAGCTTTTACCGAAGCCTTCGGAAATTTTGCTAATCATTTCTTTCGCAAAATTTTCTTTTGGTGTTCCAGCACCGTGAAGTATAACAATGGCAATTTTGTGTCATATGCTCTCTCCTCAGGGTATTGGTTGTAAGAAAGAAATGGACTGCGAACGTGTAGTCAGAATCCTACTAACGTTAATGAGCTTCCCCGTTTTCAGGCCGGTGTGTTAAACTGACATGATTTCATAAAAGTATCTTAGAGCTTTGATTCTATTTTCCCGCCTAAATTCCTGCAACGATGCCGGAATCTAAACGGCAATTGGTGTCATCCTTTTACCGGAAAGGGGAACACCAACCATTTTCCTATTTTCACATAGTTCTTTTTGTGCAAAATTTGTAGAATCCCTGTTTAGTATCTGGTCATAAGGATAAATATCTTATAATATAAAATGAAGGAGGTGTCTACATGAACAAGCGTTTAACAACAGCTGGTATCAGTTTGGTGTTATTATTCTTCGCTTTTATACCGGCTGTACACGCTGACAGCGGCAAGACCTATGAAGTAGGAGCGAACAATCTGAATGTGCGATCATCACCATCACACAGTGCGCAAGTTATTGGACAATTAGATAATGGTGATAGAGTTGTCGTTTTTCAGGAGGCCTTTGGGTGGGTGCAAACCTATTTCGGTGGACAAGAAGCATGGGTAGCATCACCATTTTTGTACCCGGCTGATGCCCAGACAAGCAACAGGTCAGCAGCACCGGTTTCCAGTGCATCACTTGAAGAAATCACTGTTACGGCAACCGAGGTCAGAATTCGTACCGGTCCCGGAACAAATCATGAAATCATCGACCATACTTCCACAGGAGATACATACAGCTTAGTACAAACAGCAAACAATTGGAATAAAATAGTACTTGATGATGGATCCACCGGTTGGATTGCCGGAGGGATGACAGATTACAACAGTGGAAATAATACGACTGAAACCAACATGGATTCCAGCAGCAGTAACGATTCGCAGCCGCATAATACCAATGCTGCCAATGGTTCGCTTTCGGGCTACAACATTGTATTGGACCCCGGACACGGCGGAAAAGATCCTGGTGCAGTCGGTATCGGTGGTGTATTTGAAAAGGATATTATCATGAACACCGTTGATAATGTAGTCCAAAAATTACGCGCTGCTGGTGCAACGGTCATTTTAACACGTGACAGCGACTATTTCCTTACACTGGAGGAAAGAGTTCGACTGAATAATGCCAATAATACACATGCATTCATCAGTCTTCACTATAATGCAAATCCAATTATGGGGATAAACGGTGTTAGCACACACTTCTACGCCGGTGGAAAGGACCGTCGGCTGGCAACCGCCATTCAATCCGCACTAGGTCAGAATATTTCACTGTACAGCCGCAGCATCATCCAAAGTGATTATCATGTACTCCGCGAAAACAGTGATCCTTCCGTACTGGTTGAATTAGGGTTTATCACGAATCCTGGCGATCTGGCAACAACACGGACAAATGCCTATCAAAACAATGTGGCTGACGGAATTGTACAAGGGTTAGTGAATTATTTTAATGAATGAATCAATTTCATAATGCCCGTTTTTAACTATTTTCGTAAGGATTGTCGGTTTCTAATAATAACCATAAAAAACAATCCCTCATGTACTCTAACAGGTATGTGAGGGATTGTTTTCTCTAGGTTTAGACAGTCCTAATTGTTTTATCATCACTTGTCATATCGACAGAATTGAGAATTAGTATATAAGACGGATAAACTCAATCCTCCTATTGCTATGCATGGATTACAAACATCCTACGTAAAAAAATGCATGATATATTGCATATTTCGTTCTTGTATATTTTGATGTATACTATATTCATACAAGATGAATGAGTAGAAAGGCGGATTCCCATGCCAATACCTGCAAACCATTCGAGACCTGTTCGTCAATCTGCCAAGGAAAAACGCGTTGAACCAGATTCAGCAGTGGATTATTGATGGAACATTGCTGCCCGGCGAAAAACTGAATGATTCAGAACTAGCTAATGCATTAGGTATCAGCAGAACGCCAGTCCGTGAATCACTGCAGCTTCTGGAAGTGCAAGGGTTTGTCAAGATGTATCCGGGTAAAGCGACACAAGTCACCGAAATCGAACGCGAAGCCATCAAGGATCTCCTCCCACCATTGGCAGCGCTGCAATCTTTGTCCGCCGAGCTGGCAATTGACCATATAACAGCGGATCAACTGAAACAGCTCGAAAGCATCAACGAACGCTTTGCCAAATCAATCTATTCCAATAACGACTATGCCGCGTTAAAAGTCGATGAAGAATTTCACCAAGTGATTGTTGACATAACGAAAAAACACGTATATCCAAAGCATGGTAGAATCATTACAGGCGCATGTCCGCAGACATTTTTTCCACAACTCCATTATCTTAACCGAAAAGTCAATTGAAGAACACAAGGCCGTTATCACCTCCATGAAAGATGGCAACAAAGACAAGGCGGCAGCTATCATGAAGGAAAACTGGCTTCGCACTTTACAGGTTTTTCAGTAAAAGACAAACGAAAAGCCGGCCCCTCAAGTGAAAGAGGAAGCCGGCTTTTGTTTTGAGTTGAGTCATGATACATGAACTGCAGCTGTTTTTGGAAACGATGGAAGCTGCCGGTGACTGTAATAACGACAATAGCCGGCAGTAACCATCCGAGCCCCTGACTGTATAGAGGCAAGGATTGTTCATAGAAAGCCACAATAGGCTGCATCCAGCTGAAATACGCTATTCCCAATGAATCACAGAGCGACTTGAGACCATCAAAGATACTAATCAAAAATGTAACAGCGATGGTTGAACGATAAACCATCCGTGCATGATGGAACAATGGAGACAAAAATGTCAAGAGCATCAGGACAATCGCCAGTGGATACAAGAACATCAGGACCGGCACAGAATAAGTGATGATGTTTGCCAATCCGAAGTTCGCAATCACAAAGGTCAATGTTGCAAAGAAGATAACCAGTACCTTATAACTAATCTGCGGAAACAGTGTATGAAAATATTCCGCATTGGCTGTCGTCAGTCCGATTGCAGTCGTTAAACACGCCAATGTGATGGCAACCGCAAGCAAAACAGAACCAAATGTGCCGAAATAATGGGAAGCAGCGTTGCTTAAAACCGGTCCGCCAGTTTCAAAGACTCCGAAAACTTGTGTACTCGTTGCCCCCAAGTACGCAATTCCGATATATATTGCTCCAAGCAGCAATATGGCAATACTGCCTGCCTTGACCGTTGTTTTGAGAATGTCAGTATTGGATGTTACGCCCATTGCCCGGATGGCATTAATGACAATAATCCCAAATACCAGTGATGCTAGTGCATCCATTGTATTATATCCTTCAAGGAAACCAGTTATAAATCCTCCACTTTTATACGCTTCCTGGGGTGCTTCCATCGCTCCCATCGGATTGATAATTACCGTAACAAGAAGAACCGCAAGCAGAATAACCAGTCCAGGTGCCAAAAACTTTCCGACATTATCAACAAGCTTGGCAGGTTTTAATGAAAACAAAAGAACTACACCGAAAAACAGTAATGTGAAAATAAATAATCCCATTTGTTGTGACGATTCATTTATAAAAGGTGATATACCAACCTCATACGCAACCGTCCCTGTACGGGGAGACGCAAAAATGGCCCAATTGTTAAATAAAGCAGTGACGTGAAAATCACACCATATATCGGGTGGATACGACTTGAAAGTTCCTGCAGATTACGGCTTCCGGAAAAGCTCATCGCAATGATTCCAAGCAGCGGCAATCCCACTCCCGTCATTAAAAATCCAATCATCGATGGCCATAGATTTGTTCCAGCATTTTGGCCCAGCTGTGCTGGAAAGATTAGATTTCCAGCCCCAAAAATAGTGCAAACAGCATGAAGCCAATTGATGCGTAAGATGAAAAGGGCAGTTTTCCTTTCATGATGTGTCCTCCTAGACTATATACATTCCTTAGTTATATGCAATATATTGATGAAATCTATCATACTATCTTCCATTGCAAAATGCAATATATTGCATAATGTTTTTGTCGATTTACGACATTAAAAATACCAGTCCATTTCCCTTTTTATAAAAGGGTTGGCTGGTATTTTTTCGAATCAGTTATCACACATATTACTTAGAAGTGATGGTCTAGTCGGAATAATGAAGGTCTGCTTCCCCAAACCTTTCTCCGGATAAGCGCCTTTTGTGCAATCGCTTTGTTACATATAATGCTTTAAAATTGTTTATTTTCTACAATCGAATAAGTTCACACCAAGTTGGAACAATAAATTTTAGATTATCTTTGTAGCATTGGAGTGAGTTATCCCGTGATCAATAAAATAATTATGTTTGCTATCTTGATCTTGCCTTGGTTCACCTGGTTTTTCACTAGCCCCGAAACACGAAAGAAGTATATGCCTGTAACTATTTTCACGTCATTATTGATGACAATTATCTTTCAAATAGCCTATACATATAAATGGTGGATCATTCATGAACAGATTGTCCCGTGGGGATATATGATTGATGTAAGCTTTGTTTATGGAATTTTCTCAGTCGGCACATTTTGGATATTCAGATTAACATCACACAAATTCATACTGTATACAGCTGTAAATTTAATAATGGATGCATTTATGGCTTTTGTCACTCTCCCTTTGTTGGGTGTTTTAGGTATAGCCACATATGAAAACATGTCTCCCTGGCAGTATTTTTTAGTGATGTTTGGTCTATCATTCGTTATTTACGGTTACCACAAATGGCAACAAAATATACAAATCAGATTAACCTAGAACGTTTTAATGTTCCGCTTCGGCAGTACATATCCATGCTTTCGGAAAACTTCTTGAATACCGTGTCGAACTCATTGCGAATCCTCATCCATTGGCTGTTTAAAACGATTGAAAACCGCTTTTCTTCCTGCTTGAATAAATGATGCGCTTTCATTTCTGCGTCATCATTATGCCCCTCCGAGATAAATTCCATAAAAAAATGCTTACCCTATTCGAGATAAGCGACCGATAACAGAATACCTATTTATTCAAAATTTCGCTATTAAGTATCTTTATCCCTTGACTTTTTAAACCAATGCACAGGATTCAAATATTTTCTATAACGCTTGATCAATTCCTTGCCAACAATAATACAACTAACCCAAAATGCCACTTCTCCTAACACGGCGAATAAAGAAGCCATGATAACTTTTGTGTTTGTAGGAAGAGAGGTGAAGGGAATAACCAAAGCAACGCCATACAAAATGCATGAAAGAACAAAAAGGAGCATTCCAGCCCTATTCATTGTTTTTTCAGTTTTTGATTTTGGGTGTACTGTTCTTCTTTTCTATAATCGCTCATAAGGATCCCCCCCCCTTGTGTTATCGGTAGTTTAAAGTCATGAACCAGTTTCAGTTAAAACTCATGGAAAACGGGGAGGGCCTTTTACATATCTTCCGCCATTTTCTTCCCATATTTTGTTTCCACAGCTTCAAATTCTTCATCACTAGCTGGATAGGTTTTTTAACAAAATAGATAAGATAATCCCAATGATTGATACAACAGCAATCACTAGAAAAGCAACGTTTACACCGTGAATGCCAGGGTTTGAGATTGATGAGGCTTGCTGGGCGTTTTGTGCCGTCATCGTCATAATCGTAACGAGGATCGCGGTCCCGACGGATGCTGCAATTTGCCGCATCGTATTATTCATAGCCGTACCATGTGGAATCAATTTTTGTGGCAATTGATTCAAACTGGCTGTCGTCACCGGCATCATTACCATCGAGAACCCAAACATGCGAACAGCATACATGACGATCAGGAATGATAACGTCGTTGTTGTGCCCAGGAAGCCAAAGGCCAAGGTTGCGCCAGTCATAATAAGCAAACCAGCAAGTGCCAACAAGCGAGCTCCAATTCGGTCAAAAATCCGTCCTGTAATCGGAGACATCAATCCAGAAATGAGAGCACCGGGAAGAAGAACGAGCCCGGATTCCATCGCTGTGAAACCTCTCATGTTTTGCATATAAAGCGGGATTAAGGTTTCCGATCCAATCAAGCCAAGGAATGTAATCATGCCAATTACTGTTCCAATAGTAAATATTTTGTGTTTGAACACCCTGAATTCCAACATCGGATGCTGCATGCGTAATTGCCGCAATATAAAGACGGCCAGGGTTAAAGCACCAGCTGCGAGAATAGCAATGGTCCTTCCGCTATCCCATCCATAGTTGCCGGCACTTGAGAAACCAAACAAAAGTCCGCCAAAGCCGACAGAGGATAAGATAATCGATGTTATATCGAGTTTCGGGTACGTGAGTTCAGTCACATTCCTTAATATGAAATAAGCAATAAAGATAATTAAAATAGCTAAAGGTAAAATAAGCAGAAATAAAAATCTCCAAGAATAATGAGACGTCACCCATCCGGACAAAGTCGGTCCAATAGCTGGCGCAAAAGAGATAACGAGCCCGATGTAGCCCATCGCTGCACCTCGTTTATTAACAGGGAAGATTAATAGGAAAACCGTCTGCATGAGCGGCAGCATAATCCCTGCTCCAGCTGATTGAATAATTCTTCCTACTAACAATAAGCCGAAATTTGGTGCAAGCCCTCCTGCAACCGTTCCGACAGTGAATACACTCATTGACGCCATAAACAGCTGACGTGTTGTAAACCGTTCAATCAAAAATGCAGTGATGGGGATCATGACCCCATTGACAAGCATAAAGACTGTGGTTAGCCATTGAGCTGTATTAGCGGAAATATTCATTTCATCCATGATTGGAGGAATAGCTGTTATCATAAGTGTCTGATTTAAAATCGCAATAAATGAACCCGCAAGCAATAGAGCAGCCATTAATGTTTTATTATAAGGTTGCATCGTCATTTATATCCCCCTACTCTTTCAATAAAAGTCATGTAACTGTCAAATTATACTTGATATAAGGGTAACTTACAACCATTATATTTGGAGGAATCCCCATCAACATTAATCCAACCAAGGCAGACAGCCCAGCTAAGATAATCATTCTTCTTGGCCCTTTTTTCAACAATCTAACCAACCCAACCCTTACTCCCTTGCTTTCCTGTAAAATAATACCCACAAATGGAAGGAGGGGATCCTTTGAAAAACAATTGCACTCTGTTAAGTATCATCGGCATTGTTGCTTTCCTTTTCATCGCCTCTGTCGTGTACAGCCTTGTGAATGAAAATGATCCCTTTGAGTACTACACAGGGTTAGGCGATTCTATTTCTATCTCACCGGATGATACAACCCTAGCTTTTTCATACTATACGAACGGAAATGAAGCCATTTACAAAGGGGATATAGAAAGTAAGAATGTAGAGAGAATAACAGTTCCAGAAGAAAAAGGCCATCGCAAACCACAGTTCTCACCAGATGGCGAAGGTTTGTTATATTTAGCTTCCAATAATGACGGGGTTCAAACAATGTATTACAGACCTGACCTAAATAGTGATGAAACCATACAGCTTACAAAAGCAGCTACCCATGTGTTCAGTGCCGCAATTTCTCCTGATGGCAGTAAGGTGTATTACATCGCCATGCCATCTGAAGATTTTCTAAAGCCTGAGGGAGAACAGGAGAATGGAGCAGATTTATATTCCGTACATATAAACGGCAGTCAACCTCAGAAACTAACAGATAAAGATGCTTTTGCTATGACCGAACTATCAATTTCTACCGATGGAACGACCCTTTATTATACTGCCTTTCACGATAGGAAACAGCAGCTATTCTCTTACAACATAGAGAATGGAACAGAAAGCCTGTTTTTGCCAGAGTACACGTCAGACGATATCTATCATCCTGTTCTTTCACCTGACGAAGATCGATTAGCTTATACGGCTGTAGCAGATAAATCAGAGAACGGTACCTTTCAGTATGAGCTCTTTTTAATGGATATTTCCAACGGGGATTCAAAAAGACTGACAGACTACAACGCATCTGTTACGTCTCCATCCTTTTTCATCATAAAACCGAATTGCTTTTCTCGCGGAAACCAACTGGCCTAGTGAACCGTAAGCCTACCAGATTATGACTGTCTCTTATGATGGCAAGGATGCAACCCCCGTAGAACTGGATCTACCTGAATCCAGCAACGACATGCAGCCGGGAGCTATTGCCGATAAATTAGTAAACACGATAACAATGTCAGGGCTCTATGTACTACTGTTCAGCTTGTTAACCGTATATCACCATTCTGTGTCCAATAAAACATATTTTCCAGCCATATTAAGTGCCATACTGACCGGAATCGTTTTCTTAAGTTCCTTTGCTGCGGTAGCTTTTTATAATGCATGGGCGGGTATCGGGATATTTATGTTAGCTGTCACGTTAGGTGGCTGCACGGCCGTGATCTTTATGTTTGCGCTTATTTACAGCAAATTTGTTAAACGTTAATCCAATGTTGTAGCACCGCCACCGATTAAGATAGACAATCACTTCTATTAGAAAGACAATAATGCTTAAGTCAACCGCTCTTTATGCGGTCTGTAGCTGCCGGTATGAGCGAACGGTGCCTGGCACTGTTCGCTAATGATAGCAGAAAATGGAGATGGGGACTATATAGGGAAACTTATAAAAAGTGTTTGAATTTGAATAGAGGTACTTTCCCAAAATCAACTTTTGGTTATGCTACACGGTACAATCTGAAACTGAAACAAGACCAACTATCTAATATTGAGTCCGTAATAATTTTATAGTTAATAACATTCATATTTAGTACTTGAAAATAATCCAGGAATTTACTTAATAAATATTTTATGTTTTCCTTCGTCTTGTCATGGCCTCCGAAATCAGTCCAGTGAATCGTTCCTGCTTCCATTATCGGTTTTATTTCTTCAAAAATCAGATTTTATATATAACTGTTTTGGCATGGCCAATCCCCCCCATAAGATGAGGTTTATCTTTATTTTTGCCACTTTCATCAAAAACACCATGACATCTAAACAACTTGACATAGAATCTCCCTTTACAAGATATTTACTCAACTTTCGCAGCTAAAAATTATTTGTAATCCCTTGATATAACTGGGATCTCCTAAGAATTAATATTAAAAAATCACACAAAAATACATCCCAATTTGGTAAAATATAGTCACCACAACCATAACCAGAAAGGGATGTATTTATGGCTATTATTTTACCAGAATCTGAACCAAAAAACGAGGCTAATTCTTATATTTCACGCTTTTTCAAGGAAAATAAACTTGGGTCACTGCTTAATCAGGCGAACATTCGAAAAGCAGATGGATTTTCTCCCGTGTTCCTCCTCCAGTTCTTTTTTCGCTTGTCCTGCACGGCAAGAACCTTTATCGAATTCTTGATTCAGACCGTTTATCAGATGCTCCTAGAAAAGATACAGTTCACCGTTTCCTCAACTTTTCTGGAGGCTTATTTTTAAGAAATTCGACAACACGAAACAGGAATGAAATCTCAAAATATTTACTGGTGTTAAAAATGTGCCGGCAGATCCCAGTCCATGCTTTAACCCGTCAAACACCGGTGATGACCGATCAAACTCAATGCCTTTCCATGAAGCGACCATTTCCAGTTTTTTATTTTAGTTCCATAACTGACGGAATCTGGGTACAAGTAATACATAAACAGTAGGTCAATAACAAACTTATAGACATCCTCTGATTCCTCGGCTACTGCTTTTTCAATTTATCATCGAAGGAATTCCCTGATTCATCGGGCCGTTCGATAAAAATCGTGCGGAATCTATCAATATTGCTATCAGTCCATATAGACTCCCCTTCCCATATCAGTGACCTGTTATCTAACAAACAATTACTTTTCCATTTTTCTGCAGCGTCATAAACGGCTTTTCGATCATTCTTTTCATTCTCATGAAATATCGCCATCGATCCAACCACCTAGGAATTTTTTCTTATTTCCAATTCTACTATAACAAACAAAATATTCCAAAACCACACATCATTCTAAAGGTATACAAAAGATAGTGTACCTTTAATAAACACACCAAAAGCACGAATGTTTCAAAACTTATCAACACTCGTGTCCCCTATTTATTTGTGGATTGCCTTAATTGCCGTCAGCTGTTTGCCGGTGACTTTTTTCTTTTCCCTAACCATACATCGCCACCTACTTCATAAATGTGTGTCACTCTATGATCCGATTGATAGCGTCTATTTGTTGCCAATTTGTTCCTATCTTTACAAATTCTTAATAGCCAATTAATAGTTAATTAAAATTCACCTCCTATAATTATAGATGAATCAAATAATAGGGATTATGAAAGGAGCAGGTAAACATGTCTGGGGAAAAATCTATCGATGAGCTGATTCAAAAGTTAAATGAAGAAACCTTACAAAACAATGTTGATAGACGGGGATTTCTTGAGGGTGCGGGAAAAATTGCTGGTATATCCCTTGGAATGATAATGGCGCAATCAATAGGTGGACTTAAAGTGGAAGCAGCTCCCAGATTCAGCAGCTATCCGTTCTCGCTCGGGGTTGCCTCCGGAGATCCGTTATCTGACAGTGTCGTTTTATGGACAAGATTAGCTCCCGAACCTCTTAACGGAGGAGGGATGCCTATGCATACTGTTCCTGTGAATTGGGAGCTAGCTAAAGATAAACATTTTCGTCATATTGTTCAACGTGGAACAGAGCATTCAAAACCTGAGTTAGCCCATTCCGTTCATGCGGAAGTCGATGGACTGCAGCCTGACACGGTCTATTTCTATCGTTTCAAGACCGGAAATGAACATAGCCAAGTAGGAAAAACGAAAACACTTCCTTCAAATGGAGCTCATGTATCTAGTCTGACCTTTGCATTTGCTTCTTGCCAGCAATACGAACACGGATACTATACTGCTTACAAACATATGGCAAAAGAAGAACTCGATCTTGTTTTCCACCTTGGTGACTATATATACGAATATGGCCCAAATGAATATGTTGCTGGTACAGGCAATATCAGAAGCCATAACGGTCCGGAAATCAAGACACTGGAAGATTACCGCAATCGCCATGCCCAATATCGTTCAGACGAGAATCTGCAAGCGGCTCATGCTGCTTTCCCATGGGTCGTGACTTGGGATGATCATGAAGTGGAAAACAACTATGCCGATACCATCCCAGAAAAAGGACAATCCGTGGAGGAATTTGTTAAACGGCGTATTGCTGCCTACCAAGCATATTACGAACATATGCCTCTTCGCAGATCATCGATGCCACATGGTTCAGATATGCAGCTATATCGACGTTTCTTATGGTGACTTAGCAAACTTCTTTGTACTGGACACCCGACAATACCGTTCAGACCAAGCGAACGGCGATAAAAGTTCTCCGCAAACACCGGAGTCGATGGATCCATCCCGCAGTCTTCTAGGCGATGAACAGGAAGATTGGTTGCTCAATAACCTTAGCCAATCACAAACAAATTGGAACGTGATGGCACAGCAGATATTCTTTGCGAAACGTAACTATGGACCAAGTCCGGATGAACCTTTATACAGTATGGATGCCTGGGATGGTTACATTCCTTCCCGTCAGCGGATAACGGACTTTGTTGAGGGCAAAGACATGGATAACCTCATTGTACTTACAGGGGACGTTCATGCTAACTGGGCGTCCAATTTAACCGCAGATTTTGATGATCCGAATTCACGCGTATTCGGAGCTGAATTTGTCGGAACATCGATTACTTCAGGTGGAGATGGAGCCGACAAGCGAGCAGATACTGACAAGATTTTAGAACAGAATAAACACATTACATTCTTTAACGATTATCGTGGCTATGTTCGCTGCCAAGTTACTCCGAATCAATGGAAAACAGATTATCGTGTGATTCCATTTGTCTCAAAACCGGGTGCAGATATCTCTACAAGAGCTTCCTTTGTATATGAGAAACATCCAGAAGGTCTTAAAGAAGTATCTACAACAGCAGTACCAGAAGGAAAGATAATGTCTAATGAAGTTGAAGAAAATCGTAATCAGGCCCATGACAGAGCACATAAAAAGCAAATGAAGAAAAAAGGAGAAATTGTGCCGAATTAAAGCCACGCGTATCTCAGTTAATTGACGAATAGAAAGGAGTAGGGTGAATGATCTCAAATATCGGGATTCCAGGATTGATTTTAGTTCTCGTCATTGCTCTGATTATTTTTGGCCCGTCAAAACTACCGGAAATTGGCCGGGCATTCGGAAAGACTTTAACTGAATTCAAAAGTGCCACGAATGAGCTGATGACGGGTGAAAATAAAGAAGAAAAAAGGAAAAGACCGGCTTACGTCCGCGAAGAAAGAACAGGATAAAACAGTAAGCTAGAGAAGAGTGGGCGGGGAAACCCCGTCCTCTTTTAAATGAAGAGGAGGTTCACGCCATGGAAAATAAAAACTTAGCGATTGTCAATCATTTAGAGGAACTTCGCAACAGAAGAAGGACGCCTTCTTTTTCGAGAAGCGCGCCCTTATTTCACCCGAAAAATGTTGTATGAAAAGGCCACTTTAATGTCATTAATCGTGCTTCACTTTATGGAGTGTTAGCCCTTCTTCCTCACCTCCACCTGTTGATTGGTAGTCCCACTCATCTGGGGCATCTGTCAAATCACTCCGGTAACATAACTCTACTAAATTCTTCTATAAATTCTTCATAATGAAGTTGGATGGCAATTCGCGTTTCTCCTGCTTTACTTGCTGGCCGATAGTCAATATAGGACATCCCTTTTGCTTCAATCCCCTCAACCACATTTGCATCATAGTATATGTAATCAACGATGGCAGGATTTTTAATCACCATGATGGTAAGAAGATCGTGAATAGGTGCACCTTGAATACCCGGTACAGTTTTTATAATTCGTAGTAATATTCAAAGACTGGCTTGATCATGAAGGCATAGATGTTTTCTTGTTTTGAGAAATAGAGTCAACGATATCCGGAGTAAGAACAGCAAATTGGGTGGCATTTAACGGAGTAATCGTCAGGTTATGTGCAAACTTAAGCACGAAATTAGATGAAGTTGGATCACCAAAAAATTTGCTTCTGCCAGTGCCGTTACGTTACCTGGAACAAAGAATGCACCACCCATCACATAAAAGGAATGAACCATTTTTAATTGGTCGGGAAACAGGATAAACGCAGTTGCCAGACTAGTCGAACGTCCTGTGTCTACAATAATAAGCTCATCTCTATATCTTTCTATGATGAGACGAATAGTATCAAAAGGATACGTTTGGTATTGCATATTACTAGGAGGCCGTATCGGACCGATTCCTTCACCATGAATTTCAGGGTAAAACGTCACATCTTCCTGCTGCACCGGTTGGGAGGCGCCAGGAATAATCGGAATGTCATTTCTCCCCGCTAATTGCACTAAATGGGCAGCATTGGCTGTAGCCTGTTCTTTTGTCACATTCCCATAACTGCTGACGATACCAACAAGCTCGATTTCAGGATCCAGCATGGTATACATAATTGCCAAGGAATCATCTATTCCAGGATCACAAAATAAAAGAATTTTTTCGTGATGAAAATCCCCTCCTTCTATACTATACATATTACAAGGTTCAAGAAGCATGCCTGAAACAGTGATGTGCAGTACGGTTTGTGTCAACACATTAATCCGATAGTGAGGGAATAACCACCCATTTCGGTATGGGACAGTAAACCCGTGCCCTTTTTATATAGCGACAAAAAGCTGTACATTGGCGTTAAAAACTATTATTATAGACTATTAGGTTAATTTCTTCTACTGATTATTTTTCGTAAATTTGTAAGCGAATTCATTCAGTTATAGGGGGAACCTGGTCAAAGCTGAACATCACGAGATTTCATTCCAGGGGGATACATATGCTTAACATTCTTGAAAATATTAATTCCGTTCTTTGGGGAAAACCGAGTTTAGTTTTATTAGTGGGGACTGGATTATTTTTAACGCTTATTCTAAAGGGTTTACAATTTAAGAAATTGGGGTATGCGCTTAAATTAGCTTTCTCAAAAGACAAAGAGGCAGATGGTACAGAGGGGGATGTCAGTAACTTTAAAGCCTTGATGACGTCACTTGCCGGAATGGTAGGCAATGGTAATATTGCTGGTGTCGCAACCGCCGTGACATTGGGAGGCCCGGGAGCTATATTCTGGATGTGGATCGTAGGACTGGTTGGAATGGCAACGAATATGCAGAGGCA
Organism: Lentibacillus juripiscarius JCM 12147; assembly: GCA_001311805.1. The sequence continues at coordinate 15,141 of BBCA01000008.1, forward strand.
TTACTTGCGATGAAATATCGAGTGAAGAATGCAGAGGGGGAATATTCGAGCGGCCCGATGTATTATATCGAACGTGGAATAGGAAGAAAGTGGAGGCCTCTTGCTGTTGCATTTGCTTTTTCGGGGCATTTGCAGCACTCGGAATCGGTAATAGTGTACAGTCAAATACTATTGCCGATGTGATGCAAAATAGTTTTAGCATCAATGGAATAACCACAGGAGTGATTCTTGTCATCCTGACCTCCTTGATTATTTTTGGGGGCTTGCAGCGGATTAGTTCTGTAGCCGGGGTGTTTGTACCGGTAATGGCGGTCTTCTATATTATTGCATCCCTTATTATTCTTGGATTGAATTATGATAAAATTGTCCCCGCCTTTTCCTTGATATTTACATATGCGTTTCATCCACTCCCAGCGGTTGGTGGCTTTTCCGGTATCGTTATATCAGAGGCTATCCGTAATGGTGTATCCAAAGGAATTTTCTCGAACGAAGCAGGGCTCGGCACCGTTGCATTAATTGCTGGTAACGCCAGGACAAGCCACCCGGTTAAACAAGCATTAGTTGCCATGACTGGTACATTTATCGTAACGATTATCGTTTGCACCATGACAGGTCTAGTCTTACTTGTCACAGGTTTTTGGGATACAACCGGGGGGATTACTATCTGGCGTAGCACACGATGCAAGCCTTGATGCAGGCGCCCTGACAAGTGCGGCATTTGGTTCCTCATTAGGTGATATCGGTGAATATATGGTGTCCATTTCCGTTGTTTTCTTCGGGTTTTCGACCATTTTAGGCTGGTATGTTTATGGGTCGAAATGCTTTGAATACTTATTTGGTTTAGGTTATATGGGTATTTATCGTTTGATTTATGTTGGTGCTACATTCATTGGAACCATTGCCAAATTGACAACCGTCTGGGCGTTTGCTGACATGGCGAATGCATTGATGATGATACCAAACTTAATCGGCATTTTGCTTTTATATAAAGTGGTTGCCAATGAAACGAATGATTATTTTCATAACTTTTATGAACAAGCTAAGTAGATTTGTTAAAGCGAATAGAAGCGAACGGATCGAACAGTGCCTGGCACTGTTCGCTTCTGTTCGCTGCACTTTTTTAATAAAAGGATAGATTCTTCCTAACCCCTTTACCTTTCCGCATGCCATTCCCTAACCTTCTTATCCGATGGCAGCAAGAATGTAACTATTCCAAGCAATGGCAATAACGAAATCGCAACCATGGTCGGTGTTAATCCGATTAAATCAATTAATGAACCCAGTGCAACGGAACCAATTGCTCCCATACCAAAAGCCAGTCCGACCGTTAATCCGGACATGGTGCCAATCTTGCCCGGTATTAATTCCTGGGCATAAACAACGGTTACCGAAAAGCTCGACATGACGATGAGACCGAGTAATCCTAGTAGTATAATCGCACCAATTGCACTTGCGTATGGCAAAATTAATGCTAGTGGTACCGCAGCCAGCAGCGAGAATAAAATGACATTTTTCTTACCAAAGCGATCTGCCAGCGGGCCGCCAAGAAAAGTTCCAATGGCGCCCATCAGTAAAAATGTAAAAATATAGAATTGCGACTCTGCGATGGACATTCCATAATTTTCAATCGCGTAAAAAGCGTAAAAGTTGGAAATGGCCTTGGCATACCATGTTCGGGCAAAAATAATAAATATAAGTACAATCAGCGCATTCCGTATTGCCCTAGACACATTTTTATCGACTTTTTCCTTTTGCTCCGGTTGTTTCTTTTTAACGACTGTGGGAGTCATTGCTGCATACCACCTGGCAATGTAAATTAGAAAAATCACTGCCAGGCCAGCAACTGCCGTAAACCATATCACACCAAATTGTCCCAAAGGAACGAGGACTAAAGCGGTTATAACAGGTGCCAGTGCCTGACCGGAATTGCCACCTACCTGATAAATAGATTGTGCAGTACCACGACGCGGACCTGCTGCGAGATAGGCCACACGGGACCCCTCAGGATGGAAAATCGCCGACCCCAATCCAATAAACAGAACACTGACAAGGATGGTCCAGAAGTTAGGAGCAAATGCTAACCCGAATATCCCGACCATACTGCTTGCAAGCCCCAATGGCAAAGCAAAAGGCATTGGCCGTTTGTCGGTATACATCCCCACCACCGGCTGCATCACGGAAGCAACCATGTTCAATGTAAAAGTAATGAGACCAAGCTGTGTAAATGTTAAGCCCAATGACTCTTCCAAAATCGGAAAAACGGCAGGAATAACAGCCTGGAGTGTATCGTTTAACATATGACATATGCCAATGATAAATAAAATGGAGTAAACCGTTTGATTATGTGTTTTGTTTTCATGTTATTTGTTGCAGCAGCCATATTTCTCCTCTATTCCAGTCAGTTTAAAGCGAACGGTACCTTCGAACGGTGCCTGGCACTGTTCGGTGCGTTCGCTAATTATACCATATAATAAAGGTAGAAAGCGTATATTAATAAAGAACCCCGAGAATGGGATGTCGGAGTTCTTTGAGCTACGCCGCACAGAAGTTGCGGTGGCAAGTTTGGGAGTAATCCCCTTCCCTATGCCAATTCACAGGAGGGGATTACTTCTTCATTCCGTTACTCAAAACTGGTATACCAGAAACGCAGCTATACCAGAATCAATCCTTACTTCAGCTTTTCAATCCGGCCTTTACATACTTTTCCCGGACCGTTCTGCTGCGTCAAATCCGGTATCTTGAATGACGCGAATGATTTCCGGGATCCCTGTCAGATGGCTCTCATAAGATCCCTGTCAGATGGCTCTCATAAGTCACCTCTCCATTTTCACCTTCCAAATGAACGCCGACATCCTTGACACCCGCATAGCAAAAACGGCCTTTTCAATCTTGGTTTTGCAGTCCGGACAATGCATGTCTTTGATGTCAAAGTATGCTGTTTCGCGCATCGTTTGGCTCACCTCCTTCCTTTTCGCATTACAGTTTATTTCCGTGCATTCCCGATTAGAACTTCAGAGACGACCCCGAAAGCTGCGAATCAGAATCGTCTTAAGCTTCATCGTCCTTGTTCCCCAGGCGGCACGACATCACAATACTTGCTTTATGCACGCTAAGCATTAGTACGCCGGCAAATGCCTGTTCATATTCGGTATGGAACGGATATGGAAGCAGTCCACCAGCTGCAGCTGAATCTGTTTGACCCGATGTACAGAGCTGTGGTGTCCATTGGCTGCCGAACGGATTCGCCATGCCACCGATGAGCGCATTTGCGATAAATATCAGACAGGCTGGCATAATAACTGCGCCGCTCAGCCATGCATAGTGTTTCATCTCCTGCCGCGGGAGACGTTCATCGGGGTCCGGCGAGGCAATCGGCATCCACATTGAAAAGGCTAGCACAATCAGCAGTATGGAGTAGATATTCTGAAGCAGTGGGTATTGTGCCAATAAATCGAGGACAAAAGGTAAGTGGTAAAACAGGAATAGTACTCCGAACATCAGAAGCGAGATTTTTGACGGGAAAAAGCGTCTGCCGTTATTGAATATAACCAGCACACGCATGTTACGAATTCGCCGGTACAGCCGGCCAGGAATTCCTAGCAGCATAAAGGGTGGTATGATAAAATAAACCAAGCTCATTTGCAGCATGTGCAGGCTGAAGGTAAGATGACTAGCAGCTGCCAGCGGACTTCCGGTAACAGCATACAAACTGACTAGCGCAAGAAAAAGAACACCGGCTTCCTGCGCGGCTCATCATGACTCCTGAAACGTCTGAACAAATACACATATAGAATCCCCACAAAAACAGCAAGCTAAGAGCGGGATATTCCACACAAGGAACTGTTCCAGGAATAACGCATCAGCCAAATGATCCCCCCTTTTTAAGTCATCCTGTGAAACAGACATAATTCCCTTTGTCACTTCCTCCCCATATATATGTTGAACTTTCACAAATCATTCACAATGCGTTCACACAAACGTCATTGAAAAACAGCCCAATCCCGGTTATGATGATGTTAAGAATTGTTTGAGAATGTTAGAAACAATCGTACATAGCATAGAGAGGGGATAATCGATTGCTGCCTATTGAGCGTCAGCAAAAAATAAAGGAATTATTAAGTAAACATCACTACATGAAAATTTCCGATCTGAGTGAAGAGCTGGGCGTCTCCGAAATGACGATTCACCGTGATTTAAAACCGCTGATTAACGATGGTGCCGTACTAAAAACTTTCGGTGGAGTATCGATTGCCCAGGATGCGAATGAGCATACACCAGCTACGAAAGACTGTGTTTTTGCAGCCGTACAATCAATGACCGTCTCGCATATCGACTAATTTTAACAAATAACCGAATCGAGACGGCATGCTGTGCACATTGTGGCCTTCTTCGTCACCGCCAGCTCGGGGATGAGGTGGTTCAAGCCATTTGTCCGGACTTTTTCCGGCAGACAACCCTAAGTGCACAGCTGGCTTTTATGTAATGGATGCCTCCGTTGAAATCGGGTGCTGTCATCCGCAAGTATTAACATTTGAACGGAGCAAGGATGCGGAGAAATTTGTTAAAGGCTTTGGCGGGACCATTTATCACTTTTCGGACGCCGAGGAAGCCATTTTCCAAAAATGAACGGGCACGGCGGCTGTTCGGGAAGTCATCACTGATGCAGCAGCTAGTTCAGACAGCTGGATTCAGGCAGGCCGGGGCACTGGCTTTTCAAAACAAAATAGCATCCGGGCCAATAAGAAAGGATGGATTACATGAGATTATTCAAGGTTCTGCCATTATTGCTCATTCTTTTCCTTGCTGCATGCGGGGAAGAAATTGAGACTAATATGTCAGAGGAAGTTAGCGATTTTGAATTTACCACCCAGGACAAGGAAACATTGTCGAATGAAGACCTGAAGGGAGAATGGTGGATAGCAGACTTTGTGTTTACCAACTGTACAACAGTTTGTCCGCCTATGACCCGGAACATGGCAGAATTGCAGCAGAAAATGAAGGAAGAAAACCTGGATGCGCAGCTCGTTTCCTTCAGTGTGGACCCCGAGCGTGATACACCAAAAGCGTTAAAAGAATTCGCGCAAAATTTCCAGGCCGATTTCAGCAATTGGACTTTTTTGACCGGCTATGAGTTCCAGACGATTAAGGAGTTTTCGATTAAATCCTTTAAATCACTGCTGAAGAAACCACCGGAAGGGTCGGACCAGGTAACACACGGTACGAGTTTCTTTTTGATTAATCCGGAAGGGAAAGTCATTAAACGCTATAGTGGTACCAAAACAGAAGAAATGCAGAACATTGTTGACGACTTGAAAATCGTCCTCAACTAACGACAAATTGGGGGATTGAAAATGAGAAAACGCATCTGGACTATTTTAGCTGTACTGGCCTTAGCTCTACTGGCAGCATGTGGCAGCGGCGACACGGAGCAGAATTCTGACAATGCGGAAGAGGAAATCAAAGAACTCAAAGTGGATTTCGAAGTACCGAAAACCGCCGAAGTGGATGAAACAGTGCAGCTGAAGGCCACCGTGACGTACGGTGACGAAAAAGTAAAAGATGCAGAAGAAATGGAATTTGAGTACTGGGAAAAAGGCAATGAAGACAACAGTACCATGATCGAATCAACCAATAATGAGGATGGAACATATACCGCCGAAGTATCCTTTGATAAGGATGGCGTATACGAAATGTACGCCCACACAACCGCCCGCGACATGCATACTATGCCGAAAAAGTCCATCACGATCGGTGACGGTGAAAGCAGCGAACAAGAAGACAAGAATGACGATGAAGGTCACGACCATGGCAATAATCAAGCAGAAGGATTCGGTATGCATTTCGCCAAGCCTGACTCTATCAAGGCAGGAGAAGAAACTGATTTAACGGTTCATTTGCAAATGGCTGACAACCCGCTTGAAAAACGCCAATGTCCGTTTCGAAATTTGGAAGGATAGCTCGGACAAACATCAATACGTGGATGCCGAGGAAACAAAAGCAGGCGAATATAGTGCAGGTCACACATTCGATGAAACAGGTTCGTACAAAATGACGATCCACGTTAAAAACGACGACGGGCTGCATGAGCATCAGGAATTTAACCTGGAAGTGACTGAATAATTATAAGTACTCGAACATAAAAGGGCTGTACCCCGTGTACAGCCCTTTTTCATGTCTGTGTTTGTCATTCACCTTTTCGGACGTATTGCCGCATGTCTTCTTTTACGCCGGACAGGCAAACTTTTGCAGGGTCACCCGCCGTATCTAGCGTGACACTCGATCCGTCCGTTGGTAGTGTCTCCTCAAATATTGCCTCATATTCTGACACACTCACTTCGGTCCGGGACTCGAGCAGCTGGTTGTGTTTGCCTAATGGCAGCTGCTCCTGGAAATTTGGCTGGAGCGTACCGGCAAAGAATTCGCCAACCGCACCTGAACCATAGCTGAATAAACCAATCCGTGCTCCCGGCTGCAAATCTTCCTTATTTTCAAGCAGCGAAAGCAAGCTTAGATACAGGGAACCAGTGTAAATGTTGCCGACAATCCGGTTGTATTTGGCACTGACCTGATAATTGGCCATCAGCCGTTCTGAATCTTCGTCCGTACCCTCGTCCATCACCGCTTTTAACGCCTTTTTGCCCATTTTCGTGTACGGGAGATGGAACGTAATTGCTTCAAAGTCGGCCAGTTCCAGACCTGTTTTCACCTTGTACTGTTCCCATACATTTGCAAAGAAGGCAATGTATTGTTCATTTGAAAGCTTGCCGTCAACCAATGCCTTGTCCGAATGTATCGGCCGCCAAAAGTCCATAACCTCATCCGTCCTGTAGGCACTGTCCCCCTCCAGTGCCAGAATGTCCGGATCGGCACTGATCAGTAAAGCGACCGCTCCTGCCCCCTGTGTCGCCTCGCCCGAAGTTCCCAGTCCATAACGGGCAATATCTGAGCCAAGCACAAGGACTTTGCTTTCAGGGTTTAATGCAACGTGCCCTTTTGCCATCTGAATGCCGGCAGTTGCACCATAGCAAGCCTGCTTCAGTTCGATTGCCCGTGCATTCTCGTTCAACCCAAGCAAATGGTGAACATAAATGGCCCCGGATTTGGAATGGTCAATCCCTGATTCCGTTCCGAAAATAACGAAATCGATTGCTTCTTTATCCTTTTCATCCAACATTTCCAGTGCCGCATTCGCCGCCATGGTGACTGCATCCTGCGTAATTGGAGCCACCGCCATTTTTTCCTGGCCGATGCCGATGGTAAATTTTTCTGGTTCGACATTGCGGCTGGATGCTAGTTTATTCATATCCACATATAAATGGGGGGGTATAAAACCCTATCTTATCAATACCTATTTGCAACGTTATTCTCCTTTTCCGCTCGATTTTGCCTTCCCGTTATGCAGGTGGGATCGTACGTGACTTTCTTCATTAGAAAACTCAGCTTGCCCTGTTTTTTTACCTGCCAATATAGTTTACCCAAAAATTATACACCAATCGTAATACATAATGCCATGAAAAACAACGCGAAGAAAATCGAACATTCGTCACCACGACTGACAAATCAGGAGCGGACGGTAGCACACATTTTCCTGTTCCGGCATACAATGGGCAAGGAACACAAAAAGGAGGAGTCGTTATGCCTGATTCTTTGCCAGTCCATATCGAACCATTCAAGGTCAGCGGAGGACCTGGCCAGCAAGTTGTTTATCCGCAAGTATGGGGGGATGGCGGATCCATCGCTGCAGACGTTCATTAATCAGTCGATTGTGCGGGAAACACAAGGGCTTATCGATCAGCAAATCAGTGATATGGCTGACCCCATTGGCCAAATGGTTGGGGAATTTGAGATGAAGAACAACCAGCGGCAAATTTTGAGCTTGATGCTTTCCAACTATGCGATACACGAAATGGCTGCACACGGGATGACGTATCTCACTTCACTTACATTTGATCTGGAGACCGGAAAACGATGTCAGCTCAGCGATTTATTCAAGCCTGGGAGTGACTACACTAGCCGTATCTCAGACATGATCAAACAGCAAATCAAGGAGCGCGGCATCCAAACTCTAGGCGAATTCACCGGCATCAAGCCTGATCAGCCTTTTTATATAGCAGACAAAACGCTTGTCATTTACTTCCAGTTGTATGAACTCACGCCATATGTATTCGGATTCCCGATATTCCCGCTTTCCGTTTATGAACTGCAGGATATCATCGACGAAAACGGGCCACTGAGCCGGATGGCAATCAACAATTAAATAAAGGGTAAATTCAAGGGGCCGCCCTGCCGATAAAGTTTATTTCGGACTGGTTTCAGCTTTTGTCACGGAAAAAAATGAGGTCCGCATGCAGTTCCTCCCCGATGTCGAGGATGGCAAATGAATAATACGGCAGCGTCCGTTTATCGGTTGGCGAGCCCGGATTTATCAGCAGCTGCTTTTTGAAATACCGAACCAGCGGAATGTGAGAATGGCCAAAGACAATAATATCAGCGCTTTCTCCTGTAAATGCTTCGATTGCCCGCTTCTCTGTCGTTTTTTCTTCCCGTGACCATGAACCACACCAATTTGTAGCCGTTAATGGTGATGGTCTCCCTGGCATTAAGATGCTCTTGTAACGCTGTGTCATCCACATTGCCGTACACGCCTGTCACCTTTCCGTATTGGGATAGCTCCTCATAAACATCCATCGTTTTCCAGTCACCTGCGTGGATGATTTGATCAGCTTTCGCGAGCTCATTGGTAAGCCGCTCCGGCAGCTGTTTGGCTTTATCCGGCATATGCGTGTCGGCGGTTATTACAATTCGCAAATAGCATGCCTCCTTTCATGGGGCTGGGACAAGGAACCCGTGTCCTGCTTAGAATGCCATCCATTGGACATAAATTTGAACCATAATATACAGGGCAATTGCGTACTTGTAGTTAAATTTTATCCCATTTTTAAGTGCGCTCAAACCATTCGTTCCACTCAACACAATGACTGGCATGATCAATGGGGATAGCAGTATCGATATGGCACTTCCTGATGTCACTGCCAGTACAATCAATTCCGGCGGGTACGGTAGTGAAATGCTTTCGAGAATGCCTGCAACCAGGACCATTACCGTAAGTGGGCCAAGCCCCATGAACCCAAGGATAATGACGATAAATGGCAAGAAATACAGCATATTGAAAAACGGGACAACCTCCTGAAGGGAATAAATTCCACCCACAATTGCCCTTCCAATCCCACTCTGGTTCATGGAAAATATCATAATCCCTGCTGAAGTCAGCACACTGAACTGATACGCCTGTGCTGATAATCCGCTCTTATAATAATCTTTCATTTCAGCAAGCATATTTTTCGGCTTTCGTTTTACTATGAAATAAATACTGGACCACACGATAATCACGAGCGGAATCAGCACCATTAGCTTAACAGCCAGAATTTCGTATAACAGAAAGATAGATCCGAACAACGTAATAAATAGGAAGATAAATTCCATCGTTTTGCGCAACTGCTCTTTTTTATCCGACGAATGCTCGAGAACGTTATCAATTTCCGTTTTATTTCCGCAGTCAGGTCAACACCATAGCGTTTCTCTTCAAAATAGGAGAACAAGACCGCCAGCATCATAGCAGCAGCCGTGATCAGAAAGCCTTGCAAAATTGTCAGCCACAACGATGCATTCAACGCCTCGACCGCAAATGCAAAACTCGGGATACTGATAACCCAAAGCGTTGACAAGGCAAACGCACGCAGCAGAGCTGTTCCTTTAAAATTTTCCCATGCCTCTCCCCGCTGATGTTTCAACATGTGGCTGACAAACTGATACATCAGCGGTATCGCGCCGAATAATAGAAAATAAGAAAGAATATGTGTAAATGAAAGCATGCCAAAGTAAAACTTCCGGCTGGAGTCAAGCAGCTTGTGCGCCATGCCGATAATTTCCTCAATATATGGCTCCTGGCGCAATACCCAGCCAATCATCGGAACAACCGCGAGCAGGCCAATAATATTGCTCATCTGAAGCAGACCGCTTTGAATATTTCCAGCTTGAAAGCCATCGGTAAACACCATAATGATAACCCCTGCTGTAACAAGAAAAAGCGGCAATTTAAAACGATGCAGCTTCAGTTTCACCGCGGCCAAAACCAGCATGACAAAGCCAATGACGGCATGTATAGCTACCATTATCCGGATGGGGAAAAGTAAGTGATAAAGTGTAAGAGGGCGTATAGAAAAATAGACAGCCGCAGTCCCCTAGTAACGAATCCATCCATTTCACAAGCTCCTTCTTAAATCAAACGTTCATTTAATAACATACGCTCATGAAAATCAGTATAACGCAATAAATTCAGGAATGAAAACTGGAATCGCTGTAGATCACTTAACTTTTGGTCAAAACGCCAGATTTTAGCACGAATTCACCAAAATTTACTGCAAAAACACCAGAGTTACCTGAACCAGACAAAATAAATGAGTTTGATGCTTAAGGATAAGATTCTTAAGCATACTAAAAACAAACGTAAAACATTGCGGAGGTGTATGATGATGGACCCCAAAGAAAGACTGAAAAACTGCTGGTATATCAATGGCAAGCGATCTAAAGTTACAGACATTTGGCAGAGACAAAGAATCCGATAAAACTGTTGCGGATATGAAAACGGTTCAAGCCATTATTAGTGATTGGAATGCTATGTCCAAGAAATCGGCAAACCTGACAATCGAGCAATACGGCCTTCCAAACGAAGCTACTCCAAGCAGACTAGTCTGGTATAACAATGGACCGTGGAAACGAACGATAATTTATCGTGATGAGATCCCCCATGACTTTCCACAGCCCCATACGGATGTAATCGAGAACGTTATTGATTACCGGGTGCCACCGGAAATGTTCAGCGAAGTGGCGAAATTTGATGGGAGTGTGATTGTAGAAAGAACGGCGGGTGAAGTATCTTCCCGGTGTGATATGGAGGCTGCCAATATTGTTGCTCTCAACTTTATGCATGATATTGTAACAGGGAAATTAAACGCTGAAAAAGCTCGTGAAGACCTCAGCGAAATTAACACCTCCTATTTAATGAATAAGTCAGCCCCATACGCAGAGGCATTACAATTTAGCGTTGCAGCCGAAGATACAAATGATACCGACCATGTAACGGTTGAAGACGAAATAATAAAGCAAGGCATTGAAAAAGTTAATGACGTAATGAAAGGTGACAAGGACCGTCGAGGGGATGATACTTAAAGCTAAAGGGGCAATTTCTCTTCACAAAATTGCCCAGCCAAACAGACCCTATTCTCCCTGCTTGTTCCTCATCCGCTTCCTAATTAGCCAAATTGCAGCCGCACTGGCAATCCCTAATATAATCAGAACCGGCAAATTGCCAATGATGAAGACGAATAATCCGGATAACGCTGACAGGAGAAAATTAATGCTTTTCATAAACTGCTGTTTCGTTTTTTCCCACGTATTCAAGTCATCCTCACTGGAGATGGTTACATTCTTCTCTTCCATATGAATGGTGACGGTGGCAAGATCAACCTTATTTTGCAGATAGTTCATCCGGCCAGTAATCTGCTCAATTTCTTCTTGAACTTTTGCCAGATCTTCCGAAATGTTAAGCAGGTCTTCCGTTTTCTCCGCCTGTTCCATGAAGAAAGAAGCCGTTTCTCTACGACCCGTTTTGATTCCAGCCGGGATTCCAGGTCCACGTATTCTTCCGTCACGTCCTGACCCGATATCGAGCTGTTCACGACTTTTTGCTGCCGTCTTCCACCTGCTGAACAAATTCCCGAAAATGTTCCTGTGGGATCCGGGCCGTAATCTGCCCACTGCTCGCCCCGTCTTCAGATCCTCCATGCATGCTTGATTCAACGATATAGCCGCCTCGATCGGATACTTGCTCTCGGATATCATCTGCTGTCTGCCCGTAGCTCTTCACTTCGATATGCAGATTGGCATTATAAATACTTTCCGGTCGGCATCAGTTGCATCATCAGCCTGTGATGCCGCATTATCTTCACTCGCACTGCCGTCATTCTGATCAGTCGCAGCACCATCTTTTCCGCCAGAAGAATCATTCGCTGTCGTAAAAGTTGTACTCTTTTCTACTGCATTTTCCTCTGTCATTCGATTGGCCTGATCAGCACTTGATTCACTGTCCCCCGATTCATTACTACAGCCCGCTATCAAAATAATGGAAGTGATAACAATAAACATGAAAAATCTTTTTTCATCCTTGACCCCCCGTCTCTGAACAAAAGTTTGTGTTTTCTATACTGACGGCAACCGCTAAAAATTACATATTACGGGGGAAAACAATTGCAGAAATTGGAATGAACAATGATTCTTTCGGATATGATAAGCATTGGAGTTTTTATGGAGGTGTTTTACTTGGACGAACGTTATCGTGAATATCGAACAGGACAAGGTGTACCAGCGGAAGGGACATATACATGTCAATCCGGCGAAAAAGCAAAGCTAACAGAACAGGACAACTTCCCAGTATGCCCGGTCAGCGGAAATGAAACATACTGGAAACATGATGATGAATGATTGGGCTCAGGAATCATTAAAAAATCCTCCGTGATGGAGTTTATTCCAGTCACGGAGGGTTTTTTCTCTATCATTTCTAGCTTTTACCATAAAGTTAACCAATCAGACCAGAAATCCGGCCATGATTGGGCAAAATCCAGAATCATTTGCGTCAAGTTATACCCATCCTCTGAAACGGGCAGCTTCCGCCATCCGCCGTACACCAACAATATATGCTGCCAGGCGCATGTGCACCTGATGCTGTTCAGCGGCATTGTATACTTTTTCAAATGAATTCACAAGGACTTTACGCAGCTTCGTGGCGACCTCTTCTTCACTCCAATAGTAGCCTTGATTGTTCTGGACCCATTCAAAGTACGAAGCTGTCACCCCGCCGGAACTTGCAAGAACGTCCGGTACAATCAGAATGCCACGGTCGTACATGATTTTTGTCGCCTCGAGTGTCGTCGGTCCATTTGCTGCTTCTACGACAATCGATGCTTTAATATCACTGGCATTATTCTTTGTCAGCTGGTTGGCAATTGCAGCTGGCACAATAATGTCACAATCGCTAACAAGCAGTTCCTCATTGGTAATCGTATTATTAAACAGGTTGGTGACCGTGCCATAACTATCCCGTTTTTCCAGCAGATAGTTAATATCAAGGCCATCCGCATCATAAATCGCACCATATGCATCCGAAATACCGACTACCCTTGCCCCTTCGTCATGCATGAACTTGGCAAGATAGCTGCCGGCATTGCCGAACCCTTGTATGATTACCCGTGCACCCTGCATGTTGATGCCTTTTTTCTTCGCTGCTTCTTCTATACAGATGGTAACACCTTTAGCTGTAGCTGTTTGGCGTCCATGTGACCCGCCCAATACAATCGGCTTGCCGGTGACAAACCCTGGTGAGTCGAATTCACTGATACGGCTGTATTCGTCCATCATCCAGGCCATGATTTGCGAATTGGTGAACACATCTGGTGCCGGAATGTCTTTGGTCGGCCCGACAATTTGACTGATCGCGCGGACATACCCACGGCTAAGCCCTTCCAGCTCACGGAATGACATCTCTCCCGGATCGCAGACAATACCACCTTTCCCACCGCCATACGGAATGTCAGGGATACCACTTTTCAGACTCATCCACATGGCGAGGGCATCGACTTCCTCCGCGGTAACATCTGGATGGAACCGGATACCACCCTTTGTTGGGCCGACTGCGTCATTATGCTGTGTACGGTAGCCGGTGAAAATTTTGATGCTTCCATCGTCCATTCGTACAGGAATCCTTACAGTAAGCCTGCGCATCGGTTCTTTCAGCAATTGAAAGACTTCATCCGGGTACCCCAAGTATTCCAGTGCTTCCTTAATAATCACCTGTGTTGACGCTGTTAGACTCAACGATTCCTCTGCTTGTTCATTCACGATTGTTTTTGCCATTTTACCATTCACTTCCTTGCTTCATATTGTCCGTCAGTTGGATAAGATTTTATGAATCTTTTCAATTGCCCAGTCAAGATCTTCCTGACTGATGATAAGCGGTGGTGCAAACCGGATGACATTGTCATGCGTTTCCTTGCAGAGCAGACCTTCTTCCTTTAGTTGCTCACAGTATGACCGTGCTGGTTCGTTCAGCTCAACGCCGACAAACAAGCCTTTTCCGCGAATATCTTTAATAATAGGATTATCGATTTCTTTCAGTTTTTCCTGAAAATAGTTTCCAAGTTGTTAGAATGCTCAGCCAGATTTTCCTCTTCAATGACATCCAGTGCGGCTATGGAGACTGCGCATGCCAGTGGATTACCGCCGAATGTTGACCCATGGGAGCCGGGGTTGAAGACACCAAGTACATCTTCATTGGCAGCAACACAAGAGACTGGCATAACACCGCCGCCAAGAGCTTTGCCCAAAATGTACATATCCGGTGTGACGCCTTCCCAGTCACAGGCAAACATTTTACCGGAGCGTCCAAGTCCTGCCTGAATTTCGTCGGCAATAAACAGAACGTTTTCTTCACGGCAAGCATCATATGCCTCTTTCAGGAATCCTTCCGGTGGCATGATGATACCTGCTTCACCCTGGATTGGTTCCATAAGAAATCCTGCGGTGTTTGGCGTAATTGCTTCTTTCAGCGCATCAATATCACCGTAAGGAATGATTTTAATCCCCGGCAGCATTGGACCGAAGCCGCGTTTGTTATCCGGATCTGCTGACATGGAGATTGCAGCCATCGTCCGGCCATGGAAGCTGCCTTCACATGCAATGATTTCAGCCTGATCATCCGCAATGCCTTTACAATCATAACCCCAGCGCCGTGCTGCTTTAATGGCTGATTCAACTGCCTCAGCCCCTGTATTCATCGGCAGGACCATATCTTTATTTGCCAGCTTGGAAACCTTTTCATAAAATGGCCCTAACTGATCATTATGAAATGCGCGCGATGTCAGTGTAACACGTCCTGCCTGGCTATTAAAGGCCTCCATAATTTTTGGATGACGATGCCCCTGATTCACAGCAGAATAAGCACTTAGCATATCCATATACTGGTTTCCCTCCGGATCGGTTACCCAGACACCTTCTGCCTCAGACACAACAACCGGAAGCGGCTTATAGTTCCTCGCACCGTATTTATCTGTCTGCTCAATAATCTCTTCTGATTGATTAAATGTATTTACTTTCATCACAAAACCTCCTCAATAGTCTTTCACGATTATAAATGCAAACTTATGCCAAATTTCAAAATACTGAAGTGATAAGGATTTCAAAATAAGGAATGTTTTTGGGCGCAAAACGAGTTTGCACTTACGCGAGGTCGGGAGGTTGTGGCGCCAATTAATTTTGCATTCCACCAGAGGTTCTATTAAACTTAAAAGGAAGGAATGAGGTGACAACATGCCAACAAACAGTCCAAAAGATGTTCAGACACCACTCAACATGAATGCCCTTTACCAGCAGCTGCTCGATGCCGTAGACGTAGGCATTCATGTCATTAATAAAAACGGCGAAACCATTATTTACAACAAAAAAATGATGGAAATTGAGTCCATGGGCAGTGAGGATGTCCTTGAGAAAAACCTGCTCGATGTTTTCAAATTCAGGGACAGCCAAAGCAGTACGCTTGTACAGGCGCTGACAACCGGCAAATCCACCCAAAATGCAAAACAAACCTATTTCAACTATAAAGGAAAAGAAATCACGACAATCAACAACTCCTTCCCTATCGCAGAAAATGGCGAAATTACCGGTGCTGTTGAAATTGCCCGGGATGTAACACAGCTGGAGAATGTCATTAAAGAAAACGTGCTGAACAAACGGAACACGAATTTCACCTTTGACAAAATTATCGGCAACAGCGAACCGATGCAGACGGTCATTGATGAAGCGAAACGCGCGACACGGACATCATCTTCCGTCATGATTGCCGGCGAAACGGGTACAGGGAAGGAGCTGTTTGCGCAAAGTATCCATAATGGCAGCGCCCGATCGAGTGCCCCTTTCATTTCACAGAACTGTGCCGCCATTCCGGATAACTTGATGGAAAGCCTTTTATTCGGCACGAAAAAGGGGCATTTACAGGGGCAACCGACCGGCCAGGGCTTTTTGAACAGGCGGACGGCGGTACATTGCTGCTGGACGAAATCAATTCACTCGACTCCTCGCTGCAGGCAAAACTGCTGCGGGTTATCCAGGAAAAATCAATCAGAAGAATTGGGGACCTGAAAGATAAAAAAGTCGACGTCCGCATTATCACGACCATTAACGAAGACCCTGTCGACGCCATTTCCAGCGGCCAGTTGCGAAAAGACTTATTTTACCGGCTTAGTGTCGTGTCCCTGTTCGTACCACCACTAAGCGAACGCAAAGAAGATATCGCCCTTTTAACCAAACATTTATCGGAAAATACAACAAGCTATTCAACATGGATGTGACAGGCATCAGCTCCGAAGTCAGACAGCTTCTCCGCGAGCATGACTGGCCGGGCAATGTACGGGAGCTGGAGCATACGATTGAAGGCGCTATGAACCTAATTCTGGATGAGGATACGATCACTATCGGGAACCTGCCCCCGAAATTCAGGAAGAAGTACCAGCAGGAGCCGGACACGCTGCCAGATAGCCTGTTAAATCTTCGTGATGCAGGTGCCGAAAATCGTTCATTAAAGGAAAAAATGGCAGAAGCAGAAAAATTTTATATTCAGCAGGCACTTGCTAGGAACGATCACAACGTTTCCCATACTGCAAAAAATCTTGGCATCAGCAGACAAAGTCTACAGTACCGGATGCGTAGGCTTGGATTATAGTAGAATGAGGGCGGATCGCACGGTGGTTCCGAAAGTCGCGCGGGGGGTGGTACAAACTCGCGCGAAAATCAAGAAACTCGCGCGGGACGGCCCAAATTCGCGCGAAATCAAAAAACTCGCGCGGCACCCACTCAAACTCCCGCGGGAATACGGCACAGCTTTGCTTCACACAAAATCGCTGTAGTTTTGGATAAAATCGCTGCAGTCTGCACCAAAGTCACCCTAAACACCAAATAACAGCCAAAACTAATGAAAGCTCCCCAGCTCCAAGCACCTACCGATTAACCGATGCGGCCATCCGCACATACGTGTGCCGCTTCCCTCGAATGGCGATGGAATAATCCATCACATTTTCCGGCACAGCGATACCATGTTCACCCGCATCGCCAATATGATGGATATCCGCTCCGGCCATTTTATTGTTTAGTGCCATTTGCCGGATGGTTGCCGCAGCAGCTCCCTCCTGGCTCGTGCCGATTGCGGTTAATGCCAGGGCGCCTTGTTCATGGGCTGCATCCACAAGTTTTTCCGTCTTTTCCAGTGTCGTCCCTGGAACAGTGCCGACAGCCGGAAGCAGTACCACATCAGCACCGGCCCCAGCAAATTCTGCCACGACGTTCTCGCTCACAATGCCGCTGCCCGCTTCCTTTCTAACGCCTGCCCCATGCATTTTTCCAGCAATAATCATGATGTCATCTTGGAAAATTTCTTTTGCCTGTTTGATTGATTTTAGTATAGCCGTATTCGTCACCCCGGTTTTTGGGTTCCCAGTCAAGCAAACAAAATCAACGCCGAGCTTTTTCGCTTTTTCCAGCGATTCACGGATGGCAGTACGCCCTTTAGGAAGTTCCGCGAGTGTCTCTGCATTATCTGCCTCGGGATCAATCGGCTCCAAGTTAATCCCAACCGGCCGGCCTATTAATTTTTTCAGCTCAATGATTACATTTTGCGGATGTTCCGCGGACATACCTTCCACGTTCGGCTGATTAACGTCAAATAAGTTCAGCAAAATCATATCGGCTCCAAACGCGGCCGCATATTCCGCATTGGTCAAACTTGGATACAGCGGTGTCGTAGCACAAACCACTTCCGACAGCATGACCCTGCCTTCTGATGCTTCAATGGCCTGTCTTAGCTGAGCCCCATTCATCTCAGCAAAATCAGATGCCGTGCAATTTAATAAACGTTTCATAATGAAAACATCCTTCCTACTGCCCTTCTATATCAATAATCGAATGTCAGCTTCCAAAAGTGTCATCATCTATGAATAACACTTTTTTAACTTGAGAATCGATTACAGTTATGAAGAGAATTATTTAAAGTTCATGATGCCTTTCCCTTTTTATCTTTGTCATCAAAGACGTATTCAATGACGGCCAATAGAAGGGCTGCCGCCAATTCAGTCGAAAGCGTACTGTCACACTTCTCAAAAATTCATCAACTGTAAATATTATCAACCATTCAAACAATGTATCTATTATTATTTGCGTCATCGCCAACTGAACTTTGCTCGACAGATTCGCAATCACCAACATTTTAAGGCCCTTAGCAAAAATTTCAGCCGCTAATCCAAGCAAAAATAGAATACAATAAATAATCCTAATGAACCTAGTGAATCATATGTCACATCAAAAATTCGAAAAAACCCGGCGAAGCAAAGAAGTAACTCCGACTGCAAAAGCCAAGGAACCGATAATAAGCAATGCCATTAAAACGATAACAACTATTTTCCAAATAAGCCCAAATCGCGAAAGGATGAATCTTCTTCTTCGCTCATCAATTTCCCCCCTACTTAATGAGTATTTGGTTAAAACGCTAAAGTTTGCTGTGTATTCGCTAAAGTTCACAATAAAGGTGCTAAAGTTTTAGCCCAAAAACGCTAAAGTTCACAATTAAATCGCTAAAGATGATGTGAAAATCACCATTATTCAGATACCTATTTGTATAGAACTACATTTTTTAGCAAAAAGTAACCGCCCCATTCCATTAAAAGGGCGATCACCTCTATTTTTCCATATTTTATTTGAAAAATCCATCATCTAAAACTGTCCAGAACGGTATTGTCTTCCATCGTATAGTATTCATAATCCTCCCATTCACTGCACCCTTTAATGGTATAAAGACTTGATTTTGTCGAGGTCATCTAAAAATTGTTCGACTTCCTTCTGGTTCAGCCGTACCGGAAGCTGGTCATACAGCGTTAATATTTGTTCACCGTCTCCTTCTTGCCCACTACTTTCCAAATACCGGGTTAAGGTATCCACTTGTTTTTCGCTTAAGATGGATTCTGTTGATAAGTGTTTAACTTGCCGCAGCATAAATTCATTCGTATGTTCATCCATTTCACCTGCCATAATCTCGCCGTTCCACCTCATATCAGCATTCCCTCCAACCATTCATTGTTTCACTTAGTCTGCCCCAATCAAGCCAATTGTTATCAAACCTGTAAAGTGGTACATTTTAATAAAGAGCCTGTTAATGGAGGGATAGACTGTGGTACGTGATTGGCTGACGAAATCAAAATATACCGTTATCTTTACCGGTGCCGGCATGTCAACAGAAAGTGGTCTGCCTGATTTCCGCTCGTCCGGACAGGGACTGTGGGAGCAGGAGGATCCGAGCAAAATCGCCAGTGCCGATGCATTAAATAATAATGTGGAAGCGTTCATCGATTTCTACCGCACGCGGGTTCTCAATGTGAAGGACTACAAGCCACACAATGGGCATCATATTTTAGCCGACTGGGAAAGTCAGGGACTCGTACAATCCATCATTACCCAAAATGTCGATGGTTTCCACCAGGAAGCAGGCAGCAAGCGGGTCGCGGAATTGCATGGGACGCTACAAAAACTGCACTGCCAATCATGTGGGAAGGAATATAATAGTGAGGAATATGTTAATCAGGAATATTATTGCAAATGCGGCGGAGTACTGAGGCCTTCGATTGTATTATTCGGAGAGACGTTGCCACAGGATGCCTTTCAGTTTGCCCTGTCCGAAGCTGAAAAAGCAGACTTGTTTATTGTGCTTGGTTCATCACTCAGTGTAACGCCGGCCAATCAGTTTCCTTTCATTGCCAAAGATAATGGGGCCCGGCTGGTCATCGTCAATCGAGAGCCAACCGAGCTTGATGCTTTTGCCGATCAGGTCATTCATGGACGGGAAATTGGTAATGTGCTGCAAGAATGGGACAACTAGCAATCTTGCTTAGGAGTACCCGGCATCAAAGCAGGGAAGAATTTTCAGTGAAAATAATCACACAACTTTCCGTTTTTTTGTCCATCGTACCGTGATAAGATAGAACCATACCATGAATGAAGGGGACGAGTTCATGAGCCATTCAGCTGATTACCCAAAAGCATTTCAGGATACGTTTGATTCACCGGAAGGGCTGGCCGATCGCATTGCCGAGATACTGGAGTGTCCCATTACCATCGAGGACGCCAACCACCGGATTATCTCGTACAGCAAGCATGATAAAAATGTGGATGAAGCAAGGATAGCTACGATTATACAGAGAAGTGTGCCGGAAAATGTTATCACCTGCCTTTGGGAAAGTGGTGTGATGGCTTGGCTATTCGAAAGCAGTGAACCCGTTTTCGTCCCCGCGATTGAAAAAGTGGGGCTTGGAAATCGTATTGCCATCGCTGTCCATAAACATCAGGAAGTGCTTGGTTTCATATGGGCGCAGACATACGACACAACCATCACAAATGAACGATTGTCGCTGATGAAAGATGCGGCAAAACTCGTGAAAAATCAACTCCACCAGCACCACCTCAAAAAAGAATCTGAAGCAAGCTACCAGGAGTTTTTTTTGGCAACTTCTTGCCGGTCATATACAACTGCCTGCGGAAATCAGACGGCAGGCCAGACGATTTGGACTGGAACTTGGAGACCCCCTTTCAATCGCTATGATTGCATTTGATGGCAACGTAACCCAGACAATCGAAAAACATGCCTATTACCTGACAGAAACATTTCAACAGCCTTATGCTGTCTGCCGGATTTTTGATCAGAATCAGCTTATCATTCTCGTGAACCTGGAATCGGTACCCAATCCTAGAAAAAAATGAAAGCATTTGTTCAGGACTTCATAACAAAACTGGCTGAACGGATCGGCATCGACTATGCAAAGGGCGCCTTTGGCCTCGTTTACAGCTCGCCTGTAAACATGAAAGACAGTTACAGGGAGGCAGTCAACGTTCTTGAACTGAAAGATCAGTTTCCATCCGCATTACAGCACGTCCATGGCTATCATGAACTCGGCATTTACCAGTTTCTGCATGAACTGAAAGCCATCCGGAAGCGCGACAACTACCGGAATGATGCACTGGAACGGCTAAAGGCTTATGACAAGAAAAACAGATCCGACCTGGTGGCATCACTGCACGCATATTTAGCTTGTGACAGCAATGTTTACAATGCAGCCAAACGAATGCACGTCCATGCCAACACACTGAACTACCGCCTGAAGCGCATCACGGACATTGGCGAAATCAATTTAAAAGATCCCAATCAAAAAATAACAATCTACCTTGATATATTGATAGAATGCATGGAGCATGGTGATTTGTGATTTTCAACAAACCGCCCTGCTCTTTTTTTGTTTTATGACTAATGAAAACGCTATCCAAAAGAGTTATAATGGAAGGAAGAAATCTAAATGCTAAGGGGGATATTTTCTATGATTATCAGTGTACCCAAAGAAATTAAAAACAATGAAAACCGTGTTGCCATGACACCGGCCGGGGTTGATAACCTGGTGAACGCTGGACACACGGTGCTAGTGGAAGCCAATGCCGGTGCCGGAAGCAGTTTTACCGATGACGAATACAAAGAAGCTGGTGCAGAAATTCTTAAAAAACGCTTCAGATGTATGGGAAAAGGCGAACATGGTCATGAAAGTTAAAGAACCGCTCCCATCCGAATATGGATACTTTCGTGAAGGGCTGATCCTCTTCACCTACCTTCATCTGGCTGCAGAACCGGAACTGGCGAAAGCGCTGGCAGAAAAAGGGGTTACAGCCATTGCTTATGAAACAATTACCGTAAACGGCACCCTGCCGCTCCTGTCACCAATGAGCGAGGTAGCCGGACGGATGGCATCCCAGATTGGGGCACAATATCTTGAAAAAGCAAAAGGCGGAAAAGGTGTCCTCCTTAGCGGGGTTCCCGGAGTCAAACGCGGAAAGGTCACTATTGTCGGCGGCGGCATGGTTGGCACAAACGCTGCGAAAATCGCGCTGGGACTCGGAGCAGACGTCACTATTATTGATTTGAATCCAGAACGGCTGCGCCAGCTCGAGGATATTTTGGAGGTAGTGTGCAGACATTGATGTCCAACCCGGCCAACATCGCTGAATCAGTCAAAGATTCTGACCTCGTTGTCGGTGCTGTCCTGATCCCGGGAGCAAAAGCGCCCAAACTGGTATCAGAAGATATGGTCAAGTCCATGCAGCCTGGTTCGGTCATCGTGGATGTGGCCATCGACCAGGGCGGCAACTTTGAAACCGTTGACCATATCACAACGCACGATGACCCAATCTATGAAAAACATGGTGTGCTGCATTATGCTGTGGCGAACATTCCTGGCGCCGTTCCGCGTACTGCAACCATTGCATTGACAAATGTGACCATCCTTATGCCCTGCAAGTCGCCAATAAGGGTGCCGAAAAAGCAATTACCGACAGTAAAGCCATGAAAACCGGCGTAAATGTGCTCAACGGCAACATCACTTTTGAAGCAGTTGCACGTGACCTTGGCTATAACTACCATTCTGTTGAAGACGTTCTTTCAAATAAATAGGTTCATTAGGCTGCCTGATAACACAGGCAGCCTTTTCATTGCCATGCCAGGAAAATGACAATATCATTCTTAGTCGAATACTTATAAGCCTCAAGTAGGATATAGACTCATGAAACCAGCACATTTTTCTTTCGTCGACTCATCGCGAAACCGTTGCAGCCACTGGCATTAAGCTCTGGATGCTGATTAGGCCATTTTCACAAATGACGAGCGGTTTGTCGAGTTATGTAAAGTTTTGGCTTTGTTTGACGAAGAGGTTGCATTTTTTTAGAAGAATAGACATAATAGTCTTCGTGCGCTTCTGAGACAAACGACCCAGGCTACTTACATAACATTTGAAGGGAAGTATGATGTATCATGCCAGCATTACAAATGGCTATTTCCAAAAAGCGAAAAGAAATGATTGAACTGGGCGAAATGTATGGACTAACCGATAAACGGACAATAAATTGCAGCCAGCAGCTCGATACATTGCTAAACATTGACAAAAGCCGGACACAATACTTTTTGATGAAGGTTCATTCAAAAAGTACATATTAACGAAAAAGAAAGAGGAACACATTGGTGCCTAAGCTAATGTGTTCCTCGGTTCTGTTGCTACACCGCCCGTAAAACGAGCTGTAATCGGTCAAACAGAATATCCTTAATCAGCAGTTTGCTCAAGAGGAGCTTTCACTGTTTGCTTGGTTCTTGTCGTTAGAATGACTCCGCCAATCACCATGCATGCTCCAACAATCTTCATCAGTGTTACGGTCTCCCCAAGCCACAGACTGGCCCCGGCCATCGTCACAACCGGCAGGAAGTTCAAAAACACCGAAGCCTGTGAAGCCCCGAGGATCCCCACCGACCGGTTATAGAAAAGCAGTGCAATAAAAGATGGGAAAATACCAAGATACAATAACCCGGTTACATTACCGGATGTCATCAAATTATCCGGCAAACCAACTATTGCCCATTCCGCGATCACAAATGGGATAAGAACAAGTACAGAAATACCGCTCATGACAAGAAGAGCACCAAACTGCGGAAACAAGTGCATATATTTTTTAACAAGAATGGAATAAACCGCCCAGGAGCCAATTGCCCCAATCATAATCCCATCACCAATGTTCCAGTCCATGCCGGCGATCGAAAAAATGCCTCCATCCAGTACAACCCAGACAGCACCAATCAGCGAAACAAACACCCCGGCAAGCTGCACATTCCGCAGCCGCTCCTTTAACAAAATAGCACTGAGCACCACGGTTACAGAAGGAATGACTGTTTCCAGCACGGACACATTTGTTGACGATGTAAATTGCAAGGAACCATAAATAAAGGTATTAAAAAAGTAATGCCTGTCAGTGTCATCAATAGGAATGGTTTTTATAGGTCACAAATGTGCTGCGAGATTCCCACGCACTGCGAATGCCAAAAGGAAGCAGCACAATAAAGGCAACAAGCAGCCGAAAAAAACGCTATTGTGAACGGCGGGAGCTCATTAATTGCCTTTCCGGTCAATATATTCCCTGCATAGAAAATAACAACAAAAGCATCATGACAGATGCACGAAACATATAATCCCCCCCATAGAAAGTACAGCTGCAACCATGGTGTCCAGTGCTAAATGGCCGGATCAGTGTGCCAATACAGCACATACCCTCATTATTCTATACATTTTCTAATAATTATTACTCTTCCCAACTTATCAGAAAAGGA
This sequence comes from Lentibacillus juripiscarius JCM 12147, assembly GCA_001311805.1. Next base: position 39,475 of record BBCA01000008.1, read on the forward strand.
AAAAGATTGCACACCATAAGCGAAAGAGACCGGTCAATAGATAACAAAATAAATAGTTTGATACCGGCATCAAGTTTACCAGATTTAGATCCTTCATTGTTTTTTACAATTAGACAGCAATTCAGCAACAAAAATAGCATACCAATAATTGTATGTTGGTTGGACAACGTTTCTCGTCTTATGTTTCGGCTTTTTGAAAACAATCTCTTGACTTTAAATGACGACGGGTGTAAACTGTACATCAATATCATAACTAAATAGAAAGCATTCTTATCCAGAGAGGTGGAGGGACTGGCCCATTGAAGCCTCAGCATCGGTTTTTATAACTGTGCTAATTCCAGAAAGCGCTAAGCTTTAAGATAAGAAGAGCGACACAATCGTGCATTGGAGCCTCTTCTTATGGGAAGGGGCTTTTTCGTGTTTTATAAGCTTCTTCTTATCGAAATCTTTTTAATGAGGTGATTAGATGAGCAGTAACGTAATCGAAGCAATCAATCTATTGAAAGAGAAAGAATGGGTTGACCTGACCCACGCATTTGGACCGGATTCTCCACACTTTTCCGCATTTGACGCAGCGGAATTCAAGACCCTTTTCGATCATAGTGACGGGTTTTTTGCCCAGCAATTTACGTTTCCCGGTCAATACGGCACACATATCGATGCGCCGATTCATTTTGTTCACGGGGATGAACGGCATGTCCACCAGTTGGAATTGAAAGAACTCATTCTCCCGCTGATTGTTATCGACAAGTCAAAAGAAGCTGATGAAAATCCCGATTTCACACTTTATGTAGATGATATTTACCAATCGAGAAAGAACATGGTGAAATTGAGGCAGGGTCATTTGTAGCGTTGCGAACAGACTGGAGCAAGCGCTGGCCGGAACAGGACGATTTTGACAACAAGGATGAGGAAGGTAACAGTCATGCGCCGGGCTGGTCGGTAGAAGCACTGCAATTTTATTCGAGCAGCGAGGTATCAAAGCAATCGGACATGAGACGTTTGACACGGATGCTGCTGTAGATTTCCAGAAAAACGGAGCGCTCGTGGCAGAGTATTATGTACTTGACCAGGACACATTCCAGGTGGAAGTTATGACAAACCTGGATAAAGTCCCCGCTAAAGGTGCCGTGATTTGCAATATTGTTCCGAAAGCTAAAAATGCATCGGGCTTCCCTGTGCGGTCATTCGCCATTTTGCCATAAGCGAGCAGACCGGCAGTTTAATAGGAAGGATTTAAAAAATAATAGAAAGAGGGATTACGATGACCAAAACGATAACACAAGCGCCATTCCGCGCCGATCATGTCGGGAGTTTGTTACGGCCAAGTAGGCTGCACGAGGCAAGAAGTGATTTCAAAAAGGAAGTATTTCAGCTGAACAATTACGCAATGTGGAAAATGAAGAGATTAAACGAGTCGTTGACAAGCAAATCGATGCCGGTTTACAAGCTGTAACCGATGGTGAGTTTCGCCGTACATTTTTCCACCTTGATTTCATGGAGCACTTAAATGGGTTTGAAGGATATGTTCCTGACCACGGTTATGCGTTTAAAGGCCAAGAATCGGAAAAACGAAATGTCTGGAACACAGGTGAGATATCCTTTAATCCGGACCATCCGTTTTTGCGGGATGTCGAAGATCTGATTGACATTGTTGACGGACGGGCTGCTGTAAAATTTGCCATTCCAAGCCCGAACATGTTTTTAACGATGGCATCAGAAACCCAGATATCTACCCAAACCTTGAAAAATATGCTGAAGACATCATTAAGACATATCAGGATGCGATTCAGGCATTTTATGATGCCGGGCTCCGCTACTTGCAGCTTGATGACGTCTATGTCGCCGGGCTTGCTGCAGACAATGTGCCATGGAACGAGGACCTGGGAGAGCAGCGTGATTATCGGATTGATCTGGCGGTCCGCGTTTTGAATGAAAGTCTTGCGAAGAAACCGGGTGATTTAACTGTAACCGTACATTTGTGCCGCGGGAATTACCGCTCCACATGGGCATTCGAGGGCAGTTATGACCGTATTGCCCCGAAACTGTTCGCCAAGGGCAATGTGGACGGATTTTTCCTCGAATATGATGATGAACGTTCAGGAGGATTCAATCCACTAGAACATATTCCTGAGGAGGGACCGCGTGTTGTGCTCGGAGTGATCACCTCCAAGTCTGGTGAGCTTGAGGATCGTGATGACGTAATCCGACGCATTAAGCGTGCATCTGACTATGTACCGCTTGAACAGCTATGCCTCAGTCCGCAATGTGGGTTTGCGTCCACACACCACGGCAATGAACTTACTGAAGGGCAGCAATGGGAAAAGCTGAAATTTGTTGCGGATGTGGCGGAAGAAGTGTGGGGCTCCTTCGAGATAAAATGAGCTGCCGCATAAAGGAATGAACAGCCTGCAGCACATAATGCTGCAGGCTGTTTATGTTGTGCCGTTCGGGCGGTCTGTTTATTCTATCAGCGGTTTTCCGCCTTTTCCCGTCATTCAATTATCTTTCCAGGATTCAGTATGTCATCGGGGTCGAGTGCCCGCTTAATTTTCCGCATGACACGGAGAGATTCGCCGTGTTCCTGTTCCTGATATTTTTGCTTGCCGGTGCCGACACCATGCTCCCCGGTGCAAGTGCCACCACACCCAAGGGCATAGCCGACAATTCGCTCATTCACTTGGTCAGCTTTTTCAATCTCTGCCGGGTCGGATGGATCAAGCATTAAGAGAATATGGTAATTCCCATCGCCAACATGCCCAACAATTCCGCCGGAAAGACCGGATGCTTCTACCGCTTCCCGGGCATCCTTTACTGCTCCGGCAAGCTCAGAAATCGGGACGCACACATCGGTGACCATCTGTTTTCTGCCCGGATGGTTATGGATAAAGGCATATGCGGCATGGTGTCGTGCTTCCCAAAGCTTATTGCGGCCGGCCGTATCTGTCTCGAATTCTATTTGTCTACAATTCATATCGCTGACAATTTCCTCCATAAACTGAACGTCATGCTGCAGGCCTGCTTCATTGCCATGCAGTTCCAGGAATAGTGTCGGCACTTCATGGTAATTCGTCTCACTGTAAAGATTCATCTGTTTGATCGCTTCCTCATCGACCAATTCCACCCGGGCTACTGGAATGCCTGCCTGCATGACGGCGATAACGGCATCAACCGCATCGTCAGCAGTGGCAAATTCCGCCCTTGCAGCCATAATATGCTCAGGAATGCCAATCACTTTTAGCGTCAATTCTGTAAAACAGCCCAACGTCCCTTCCGAACCAACGAAAAGTCCATTAAGATTGTATCCGGACGATGATTTTGCTGCCATGCTGCCGGTATGTATGATCGACCCATCCGCCAAAATGACTTCCATATCAAGCACTTGATCGCGCATGATGCCATACTTTACCGACGTTGTCCCGCTTGCGTTTGTTGCCGCCATTCCACCCAGCGTCGCGTCTGCCCCTGGGTCGACGGTAAAAAACAGACCATACTTTTTCAGTTCCTTTTCTAGTTGGGACCGAGTTACACCAGGCTGCACCCTGACAAGAAAATCGCTTTCCCGCACTTCCAGAATGTTATTCATGTTGGCAAAATCAATCGTAATGCCGCCCTGATACGGGATGACACTGCCTTCCAGACTTGATCCATAGCCATAAGGGACAACGGGCACATCAAACCGAGCAGCCAGTTTCATAATGTCACTCACTTCTTCAGCGTTGTCCGGAAACACAACAACATCGGGCAAATGTGGCGAATGGTATGATTCATCCGAGCTGTGCTGCTCCAGCATGGTTTCATTTACTGTCACGCGGCCTCCCAGTACTCCCCGTAGTTCTTCCACTAACTCCATTCGTCTTCCCGTTTCCTGCATAAAACATTCTCCCCCTCTGTTATGAAAAATTCACTCTCTCTTTACCTGCCTGTGACAATTGAATCAGATTTCCGCACGTGTCATCAAAAATAGCAAATGTCACCGGCCCCGCTTCAGTTGGTTCCATCGTAAATTCCACACCTTTCTTTTTCATCCGTTCGTACTCTTGCCAAATATCCTCCACGACAAACGATGTGGCTGGGATCCCTTGTTCATAAATAGCTTCTTGATATGTTTTGGCGGCTTCATTATCATTCGGCTCCAGAAGCAGCTCAACCCCGTCCGGGTCTTCCGAAGACACAACGGTCAGCCACTTAAAGTCTCCAGCTGGCATATCCATTTTCTTCTGAAACCCTAAAATATCTGTATAAAATTGAAGCGCTTTCTCCTGATCGTTTACAAAGACACTTGTTACTTTAATCCGCATGTTAAACCTCCATTCCTTATCATTATAGCAGGAATACCGGTGTAATATCATTTAAAAACATGTTTCTATTTCATTCGTAAAAACCTATGCGTTGAAGTTGGGGAGTGCTCGCTGACGCCAAATGATAAAGGAAAGGAAAAACTTCGATGAGTGACTGAATGAGGTTTTTTCCTCTGCGTTCGGGTGCTCATCACCCTCATGAGTGACCGTAGATACGTTTTTCCTCTCTGCTCGGGTGCTCATCACCCTCATGAGTGACCGTAGATACGTTTTTCTCTCTGCTTGGTCGCTCATCACCCTCATGAGTGACCGTAGATACGTTTTTCCTCTTCACTCGGTCGTTCATCACCCCTTTGAGTGACCGAATTTCCGTTTACGCTCCTCGCTCGGTCGCTCACTTCACCAGCTTCAAGCGTTTTTAAATGCTTGGGTGGTTTAGTTAAAATAACAAAAATGCTTGAATAGATCATACTTATCCAAGCATTTTATAGGTTTATTCAATTGTTAAAATAGCTGTCATTAAGTGAAACTTCATTCAGTGGGAGGTACCCACAATTTCAACGTAATTACTGCACTTCCACAACCATCGCAATTCCCTGTCCGCCTCCGATGCAGAGAGAGGCAACGCCGTACTTTTGACCGCGCCGGTTCAGTTCTTTGATCAGGCTGTACAGCACTCTTGTGCCACTTGCGCCAACTGGATGCCCCAATGCAATTGCACCACCATTCACATTAACCTTATCGCGGTCAAGTCCTAATTCCTTTTCCACGGCCAAATACTGTGCGGCAAATGCTTCATTCACCTCGATCAGATCCATGTCATCAATAGTCATTCCCGCTTTTTCAAGTGCTTGTTTGATAGCAGGAACCGGGCCAATCCCCATGACGGACGGATCTACACCGGCAATTCCATACGAAACGATTCGAGCAACGGGATCCAGACCATTCTGACGGACGTATCCCTCGCTTGCGACAACTGTTGCGCCGGCGCCGTCATTGATTCCGCTAGCGTTCCCTCCGGTGACAGTACCGTCTTGTTTAAAGGAAGGCTTCAGTTTAGCCAGTTTATCAATGGTTGTATCTTCCCGGATATGCTCATCCGTGTCCACTGTTACCGTGCCTTTCCGTGTTTTCAGTTCAACCGGAACAATCTCTTCGGCGAACTTCCCTTCCCTTCTTGCCTCCGCTGCACGCTGATGGCTCAGGGTGGCATACTCGTCCTGTTCCATGCGGGAAATCGAATATTCTGTGGCAAGATTTTCCGCAGTGACGCCCATGCCTGCTCCGATATATTCGTCTGTCAATGCCGCCCACAGCATATCATCGACCTGTGGTGTTTTCAGCTTTGTTCCGAACCGGCTTCCCCTAAGGGCGTACGGGGCAAGGCTCATGCTTTCCACTCCGCCAGCTAGTGCCACATTGCCATCTCCAAGCATAATGGACTGAGCAGCAGACACAACAGACTGCAGACCTGACCCGCATAGCCGATTGACGGTCAATGCAGGGCTGGCGAGCGGAATCCCTGCCTGCAGTGCAATATGTCTTGTTGCATATGGTGCATTTTTAGCCGAATGGATCACATTTCCCATGACGGTAAAATCAATAGCTTCTGCACTTACCCCACTGCGTCGCATCGCTTCCTGCGCAACGGTTACACCGAGTTCAGTCGGGTCCGCATCCTTCAAGCTGCCGCCGAATGAACCAAACGGGGTGCGTGCCCCTTCCAGAACATATATATTTTCCATCATTTCACTCCTCTATTAGTGCGTGTTCAAAAAGGAGGATAAAAAGGACCGAGAATTTCAAGGCGGCGTAGATTTGAGCACAAGGAAAACATCACTGAACTGCATCGCACGCAGGAAAAGTGTTCTTCTTTTCCAAGCAACGGAGTGTATGCAGTTAGATACATGAGTAGCGCAAAACCAAGCCAACGAAGAAATTCGATGCGTCATTTTTACCGGACTTTTCGAACAACCTCTATTAAGTTACTGGGCAGTGTAACCCCCATCAAGCACAATCGCCTGCCCTGTGACACCTTTTGCCTTATCACTTGCCAAAACATCGTGTAATCGGAAATCTCCTGTACTTGCAACAATCTTTTTGCGGTACGAGTGGGTACAGTACTTCCTCCAGCACGCTTTCCACTGGAACATTGCGATTTTTTGCCAGGTCTTCAAATTGATTGCGAACAAGTGGTGTATCAACATAGCCCGGACACATGGCGTTTACAGTGATGCCATGCTCAGCTCCTTCAAGCGCGGTGACTTTAGTCAAGCCGATGACACCATGCTTTGCACTATTGTAGGCAGCTTTACCGGCAAACCCGATCAGCCCGTTAATCGAGGCCATATTGATAATTCGTCCAAAGCCCTGTTCTTTCATAATTGGAAATGCATGCTTTGTTGCCATAAATGGCGCAACGAGCATCAGTTTTGTAATAAATTCAAAGGTTTCAGTTGGGAATTCCTCAACTGACGAGACATGCTGCATTCCAGCATTATTAATAAGTACATCAAGTCTGCCATATGTTGCAACTGTCTGATCGATTGCTTCCTTGAGCTCCTCTTCGTTCGTCACATCACATTTCAGGCCGGTACACGTATAACCTTCATTTGCCAGCTCGTTGGCCGCTTGTTCTACTTTCTTCTTATTAATATCAGACAGAACGACTGCCGCACCATTCTGGCAAATTCTGCACCGGTCTCATAACCAATGCCGCTTGCTGCACCTGTAATGAACACGACTTTATTGTCCACCATTTGCACCATTCCTCCTTACTTCGTCCAAAGCCTACCGATGTCCTCGTCTGAAAACAGTTAGTACGTCCCAACCCGCAGCTGGTCACTGATTTGCAGTTCTGGTTCGGTTGCCGCAATCACTTCTTCCGGCGTCCATCCTTCTGCAACTTCCACCAGTTTTAGACCGGTTGCCTCCACATCGATGACAGCACGGTCGGTAACGATACGATCGACAACCCCTTTACCGGTCAGCGGCAGCTTGCATTCGTTCAAAATCTTAGGCTCCCCGTGCTTGTTTACATGGTCCATAATGATAACCACCTTTTTGGCACCATGCACAATATCCATCGCACCGCCCATGCCTTTGATCATCTTGCCCGGAATCATCCAGTTTGCCAAATCACCAGAAACCGATACTTCCATTCCGCCCAGAATAGCGAGGTCCAGATGACCACCGCGCACCATGGCAAACGACTCTGCGTTGCTGAAGAACGATGCGCCTGCCTCTGCGGTCACTGTTTCTTTTCCTGCGTTAATCAAATCCGGGTCTACTTCTTCCTCAAGCGGGGATTTCCCAATCCCAAGCAGCCCATTTTCAGACTGAAGGACGACCTGTTTTCCATCCTGTATAAAATTTGCAACCATTGTTGGCATGCCAATCCCCAGATTCACGTAGGAACCGTCTTTAATTTCTTTCTCAGCACGCTTGGCAATACTCTCTCTTACTGCAGCTTTGTCCATTTGTTTGACCATTCTATCATAACCTCCCTGTTGAATATTAAGTTATTAAGCTTCTTGTCTGACGGTCAGCCGTTCAATTCGTTTTTCCTGTTCGCCCTCTATCAGTCCCTGGACATAGATGCCTGGTGTATGGACATGGTCGGGATTAATGGAGCCCCGTTCCGACAATTGTTCTACTTCCGCAATGGTAACTTCCCCAGCCGCAGCCATCATTGGATTAAAATTGCGGGCTGTTTTATTGTAAACAAGATTACCATCTACATCGCCATGAGCTGCACGGACCAAGCTGAAGTCAGCTGTCAATGCTGTTTGCAACAAGTATTCCTTATTGTTGAACACACGTACTTCGCCACCGTTAGCAATTGGCGTACCAACGCCTGCCGGGGGTATAAAAAGCCGGTATGCCAGCACCACCAGCTCTAATTTTTTCTGCAAGCGTCCCTTGTGGTGTCAGTTCCACTTCCAGCTCGCCTGCCAAAACTTGCCGTTCAAACTCTTTGTTTTCCCCGACATAGGAGCCAATGATTTTATCAATTTGTTTATTCTGCAGCAGAAGACCAAGGCCCCAATCGTCCACCCCACAGTATTGGAAATGACTGTTAAATGGCGCGCACCTGACTTCGCAAGGGCCTGAATGAGATTTTCAGGTATCCCCACAAGTCCAAATCCGCCAACCATAATTGTGGAACCATCTTTTATTTGTTTAACTGCCTCATCGAATGAGGTATAAATCGTTTTCATTTTTATCTACTCCTTTCGACAATATATAGCAAAAAGTATGCCAACATACACATAAACTTCTAAGGAAGAGTGAAAGGATTTTTGAAACGATTAGAATACTTGACTTATCGCCTATTGGTAAATGCCTGGTCGCACTTATGCAGTCTAAAGTATGTATACTATCTTACCTGCTAAAAAAGCCCTTTTTCCGACATATTGGAAAAAAGGCTTTTTTAACAAAATCCAGACTTTGCAAACCTTGCCAAGCAATACATTTATTCATTTTCCGGAAATCCAGACCTCGTTCCGGATATCCGGAAAATCACAACCCGTATTTCTTTACTTTTTCATAAAAACTGGATTTGCCGATGTCAAGGAGTTTAGCGGCTTTCTGCTTATTGCCATTTGTCTTTTTCAACGTTTGTTTAATCGCCTGTAATTCTGCTTTTTCCAGGATGTCCTGCAAACTTCTATTCTGATTTTCAGCATAACCATCTGGCTGCATCTGATCAGGCAAATCATCCATTGTAATAGTTTCGCCGTTTGCCAGATGAACCGCGGATTCAATCACATTTTCCAGTTCCCTTACATTCCCAGGCCATTCGTAGCCCTGGAAAAATGCAAGAACATCCGGGTCTGCATCCATCACCCGCTGACCGGAACGATGGGCTATTTTGTGAATCAGATACATGGCAAGAACGCGTATATCTTCCGGCCGTTCCCTCAATGCCGGTATTTTCAGCTGCAGAACGTTGATCCGGTAGTACAAGTCTTCCCGAAACGTTGCTGCTCGATCAGCTTTTCCAGGGATTGATTGGTTGCAGCAATGATTCGAACGTCCACTTTCTGGGCATGCTCCGAACCAATCCGCTCAACTTCCCCCTCCTGGAGCACACGGAGGATTTTGACCTGGGCGTTTAACGGCATATCGCCAATTTCATCGAGAAAAAGGGTCCCTCCATCAGCAAGCTGGAATTTACCTTGTTTCCCTTCTTTTTCGCCCCTGTAAAAGCTCCCGGTGTATAGCCGAAAAGTTCTGTCTCCAGCAGGCCCTCTGGAATCGCCGCACAGTTCACCTTAACGAACGGTTTGGTATGGCGTTCGCTCAACTGGTGGATGCTATGCGCAAATAATTCTTTCCCCCGTTCCACTCTCCCCTTGGAGAAGAATAGTAACGTCACCGGGTGCTATTTTTACTTTTTCCTTTACTTCGAGCAGCTTTGGAGAACTGCCAACGATATCGTGCAGTGAATAGGTGGCCCCATTTGCTTCGTGCAATTGTTTTCGGTAATTTTCAATTTCCAGAAGCAGATCTTTGATATGGGTATTCATTTTCATCCATTCTTTGGTATCCCGGTATAAAACCGTCCCGACCGCACCAACAAGATGTCCACCCGAAAAGACAGGGATCCGGTTAGCGATCATATGGTTTTCTCGTATATACTGCAGATCGGCAATTTCCTCTTGGCCAGTTTCTGCAACGATATGCATTCTTGTATTTTCAATGATAGCTGTGACATGCTGCCCGACAGCTTCTTGTCTGGTCACCCCTAAAAATTGGCAGTAATTTTCATTCAAGTAGGTAATAAATCCTTGTTTGTCAATGGCGACAAAACAAAAATGCGATTTCTCGAACACTGTTTCTATAATTTCTTCTTTGTACTCCCTGATTGCTGACAGCATGTTCCGTCCCCCACTATCATGAATTAATCACTTTTACAGTATAGCAGATAGTTGCAGTGGTATTCATTATCTTACCGGCATAATTTGATGGCAAATGGTCAGGCAAATCAAGCCGGTCAGTTGTACAGCCCAAATAAAGTTATTTCCTTTCAACAACGAACAGCCGCATTATAACCTCGTTTCTGGGCACATCCCTATGGTTGTGTGGAAAAGGGATAGGAAACTCACGCCTAGAGTCCAACTTTGCTTGTGTACAACCCCTCTATTGATTAGATAAAAAGTAAAGAGAAGCTGCGTCATTAACAGCTTCCCTTAGATTGACAAATTATTTTCCAAAAGTTTTAGAGATTCGCGGTTGAATGCAGGAAGATCATCAGGTGTTCTGCTTGTTACAAGGTTCCCATCTACTATAACCTCTTCATCTTTTACAGTTGCTCCTGCATTTTCCAGGTCTTTTCTTACGGAAACAAAGCTAGTTAGTTCTCTTCCTTTTAGTAGGTCTGTATTGACGAGGAACTGAGGACCATGGCAAATTGAAAATACTGGTTTATTGCCTTGCAAAAATGCTTTTGCGAATTCGCTATTCTTCGGATTAATACGTAGTAAGTCTGGAGAAAAACCGCCAGGAATGAGTAATGCATCATAATCGTTTGCATTCACTTCATCAATTCCTCGATCTGCTTGTATTTCGTCCCCATTTTTACCATTGATTGTTTTGTTTCCTTCATTACTGATAATATCTACCGTATGACCAGCTTCTTTGTAAGCTTTCACAGGATCGGTTAATTCAATTTCTTCTACCATGTCTGTAACGAGAACAGCAATGTGTTTACTCATATAACTCACCCTCCTTTTACACTCAAGTAATATTGTAACGAACTTTACCTAACTTTGTAAAAGATTGCACTTTCGTTAAGTTTTGCCAAGGAACAGCTTGACCGACTAACTATGCAACAAAAGTGGTAATTCTCTAACTCCTCTTACAACCATTCCCGTTCTCCACTCCAGGTCATTTTTATCAACAATCATCTTGGCATTTGGATAGCGTCTAAAAAAACTGTTAATCGCTATTTCTCCCTCTAATCGGGCGAGTGGAGCACCAAGACATGCGTGAATTCCCTTACCGAATGCTAAATGCTTACTTTTTCCCGGGTAATATCAAGGACTTCAGGATCCTTAAATTGACATGGGTCATGATTTGCTGAATTAAGGGCGATAATTACTAAATCCCCTTTCTTGATGAACTCCCCTTTAAATTCCATATCTTCCCTAGCCCAACGCGATGTACTAAACTCAACTGGATCATTATAACGGAGTGTTTCCTCTATAGCTGTTTTGATCAATTCTGGTTTGTTTTTAGCATCTTTAGTTGATCCGGGTTTTCTAACAGGGCCATAATGCTGTTTCCTATAAAGTTTACGGTTGTTTCATGTCCAGCAATAATCAGAAGGGCTACAACGCCATATAACTCTTTTTCCGATAATTGGTCTCCTTGTTCTTCGGCAATAACGAGTTTACTGATTAAGTCATCCCCGGGGCTTTCACGTACAACAGCAATTCGTTGTTTAAGGTATTGGGTAAAGTCTCTCATATGTTGTTCTAGATTCTCGGCATACTTACTATTCGAACCTTCGATCATGGAATTGGACCAGATCCGGAATTTATCGCGATCTTCTGCTGGAATTCCTAGCATTTCACATATGACGATAATCGGAAGTGGAAAGGCGAATTCATCAATCAAATTGATTTGATTTTGACCGGCGGTTTCTTCAAGAAGTTCATCGGTAATTTCCTGAATCCGATCCCTTAGTCCTTCAATCATGTTCGGAGTGAATGCCTTGGAGACAAGCCCTCGCAACCGCCGATGGTCTGGCATATCTGCAAATAGCATGTTTTCGCTAAATATACTACTTCGGTTGTCTGCATGGTCTCCCAATTTTGTAAAGTCTTTAATAAACGATTGATTTTTTAACGCTTCAAGTGCATCATCATACCGCGTGATGAACCATGCATATTGTCCGTCGGGTAAACGGACATAGCTAACTGGTTCCTCTTCTCTTAGCTGACTATAAGCGGGGTAAGGATTTCTGGTAAACGCTTCAGTGAAAAGGTTGCTTTTTAGTGATACATTCGGATTCATTTGGTTTGTCTCCTTCAGAAAAAAGTTGTTTCATGACTCTATAGTAACATAGTAATTTCTTTTAGATTCCCTCGTTCACTCGTCACTCTAAAGCACTGACTGTTGGCGTTCCACCAAGTTATCCACCTTTTTTCACGTTATCATTCTCCCGCTCCCCCCATACTAAATAATTTATGCAACAAAATTAGCGCCCGTTAATTGAAACTGTATTATCCTCAAAAGAGAATATACTATTTTTGCATCATACATCTAGTCGAGGTTGACTTTCCATAACTCAGGTTAGTTCTGCCAGCCTCACTTAGAATGCTTTCCGCTGGTAAATGACCATTGTAATCCCCCAGGAAACAGCATAGAGTATTAAGATTACAGCTGCCGCTCCCGTATATAAAGCCGAGGTGGATAAACTGACAATAAAATTAGTTACTACTGTTAAATGTTTCGCTAAAAACATTACAATTGGCGGTCCGATGCCTGCTAAAAGGATAAAGCTAATGAGAACAACCGTGAAGGTATATTTTGATTCAAATATATAGAATAATGGGAAAGTAAACGTAGCAAATATCAGGAATAAACCACTGGCAATCGCAATATCAGTGATCGTAAATGATTTGTTCGAAACAAATAATGCCAGACTTGCCACTCCAATGGATAAAACCATATATAGAATAGCACCAAGATAGCGTGATGCGATAATTTCCTTACGTGTGTAGGGCAGAGAATTTAATAATATATCCGTCTTTGCTTCTTTATCGTAAGCAAAAGCATTAAAGGGAATAAAAATACTGGCAACGAGAAAAGTCAAAGCTGGATGAGAGTCCATAATGATAAAGAATGCAATAAAGGAATAAATATTAGTAGATGCCTTTTTTGCAGTATGACATCACGTCTGATTAAATTAAACATGGTGTTTGTCCCCTTTCAAGTAGTACATAATATCTTCCAACGTTGCCCTTTCAATCACAACCGAATCGCCGAAAGTTTTTTTCACGGCCCCAATGTTATCTGTTAAAGCTTCAAATCCTGTTGGTGCACGATGAACATGGACAAAAGCCTGTTCCGTGTCCCGATCCAGCAATTCCTTGCCCCCTTTAACGAGTGCATAATTTTCATCTATTTCGTCAATGGGCTGGTTAAACATTAATTCCCCACTTTGAATAAAAGCAATGTGATCCGCGATACGATCCAAATCTGTTGTAATATGTGTCGAGAAAAAATGGTCCGGCTTTCATCCATCATTAATTCCTGCAGAAGATCCATCAGTTCCCGTCTAAAAATAGGTCTAATCCTGATGTCGGCTCATCCATTATGATCAGTTCGGCATTATGTGATAAGGCTATCACCAGTGATGCCTTCATTTGCATGCCTTTTGAGAAATTTTTTGATCGCCTTATTAAGTGGTAGACCGAACTGTTCCGCATATTGATAAAAATGGTGTCATCCCAATGTTTGTAAGCCGGTCCGACAATGTGCTTTATATCTTTTAAGTTCATTCCTTCAAAAAATACATTGCCGTCATATACAAATCCAATGCGCTCCTTGATTGCCTTTTCGTGCGTTTTGTAGTCCATCCCGAAAAGCTTTACCTCCCCTGCATCCGGTCTTAATAGATTCATCATCATTTTTATTGTTGTCGATTTACCAGCTCCATTTGCGCCTATGAATCCTGTTACAAAGCCTTGCTTCACTTGTAAATCCATATTGTTAACGGAAAACCCTTTAAAATTTTTTCGTTACATTTTTTAATTCAACCACATTTTCCATTCCTCTCACTCCTCATATAAAATCTTCAATAATTGCTGCAGCTCATTAAATGACAGCCCAATTTCCCTGCTGTTCGTTATAACCGCACTCAGCTGCTCTTCAATAACTCTCAGCTTCTTCTCTCTGATGACCTCTAAATTTTGCTCGGCGACAAAAGAGCCTTTTCCGACAATCGAATAGATAAAGCCCGATCTCTCCAATTCCTCATAGGCACGCTTTGTCGTTATCACACTGATTTGTAAATCCTTTGCAAGTTGACGTATGGAAGGCAATGCTGTTCCCTCCTGCAGATCACCCGATAAAACAGACGATTTAATTTGATTCGTAATTTGTTCATAAATCGGCTCCTTTGAACTGTTGGAAATAATGATTTGCATGCTAAAACCTCTTCTTTATTTTTTGAAGATATACTTGAAATGATATCCTGTACTGCTTGAATCAGTATAGCCACAACATGAATGGTCATGACCATATTAAAAATGGAAAGGAATAAGGGGCAATCCATTCTGTAAACAGCTTCGAGCCCAAAATCCACCTTCCTATCCTGGCAAATAAGTTGTCACTATTGTTTATATTTGGCTCCAGAAAAGTGCCATCAACGGTGATAAAGATCAATTGAACAACTAAAAATATACCAATGGTGATTATCCACCGTTTTGCCAGATTAGTATGATATGGATTTGCTGAGCCTGACATTTGAACACTTCCCCTCTCACACCTCATGCATGTGATCAATTACGCATAGATATTTAGTCAATCCACCTATTACGATTCGGAATGATTTACATCACATATAATTCTTTATATTTTTATATAATGTATATATACTATATACACATTGTATACACACATGAAATATTACGCAAGCATTTTTATATAAGCGAAACTTTATTCAATGGACATTCTTCCCAATGAATGTTAGTTGAGCAGAATCGGACATTTAGGGACAGTTGCCTGGCGTCCTTCGCCTGGTTACTGTCCATTACATGCGGGATAACCAAGAAGCAAGAAGTCTGTCTAAAGATGTTACATGACAATCTTCCTAAATTTTACCATCAACTTTTATAAACAAACAGAAAGAGCATGTTTTGAAAAAAAATTTATCAAAACATGCTCTTTATTGGAGAAAAAAGATTTAATTCATTCCAGATTTGCGCCCGATCGTTGTATTACGGTTGGTCCCAAAACAAAGACATAACCCCAAAGAATAGTAAATAAATAACCAACAACACCGGAAAAACAAATAATGAAATCCTTCCAAATTTATCTTTTTACTAAACAAGGATAAAACAAAAGAAAGCATCAAGAAAATAAAGCTAAATAACATTGTTATGCTATCATTAATAAATGAATTTCCCGTAAATATATAGACGACAATGGAAATAAGACCAATAATCAAACTAATAAAAGAAACTAGCCCTATATTTTCCTGCTTATTTGTCAAACATATCCCCCTTTTCTCCATCAGTTTTTATTCGAGAAGTGCGCCTATTTTGCAGCATTGTTACTGTGACTATGAATCTTTTTTATTCTTACCTGCAAAATATGCAGCGTATAGTAGAAAGATTATTCCTAAGCCAAATCCGATCATCATTGCGTAATCAAAAAATTCTTTGATGCTAGACCGCCTGCAATTGATGCAACAAATAACATTATGAACATTACTGAATAATTTTTCTTCATATAATATAAATTCAACCTCCATATATTAAACATTTACGTATCAAGAACGTTTAGAAAACACCACAAAAGAGATGAAGACAGTTATCATTGTCAAAGCGGCTAAGATGCTAACAGTCTGAAAGCCGTTTAGAGCAATCACGTTTAACCCAAATAATCCCATCAATATAATCATATAACTCAAAATGAAAAAATAACTGACAAACATACCTTTTTCTCTAATCTGTTTCGAACGTTCATCGTTTCCTTTAAATTGAGGATAAAGATAAGCATTACTAAATGCCATCACACTAACCCCAAACAAAATTACGTCCTGACCACTTGGAAAGACACCGCCTGAAATAGAAGCGATACTGTATATAATACTAATTGCTAAGAACAGAAAACCAAGAATAACAAACTGTATTTGACCTGATTTTTCACTCATAATTCAACCTCCTGTTTTTGAATAAACTTATTTATAATCTTCTTTTTCCAAGGTGAAAATATTTTCCACACTTGTTTGAAAAATTTCGGCGGTAAGCATTGCTAAAGGGAGAGATGGATTGTATCTACCCTTTTCAATCGAAATAATTGTTTGTCTTGAAACACGTAATTTTTCAGCTAATTTATCTTGAGATAAACCAAATTTCTTTCTATGTTCACTCAATTTATTTTCAAGTTCATCACCACCTTTATACATACACAGTATAATGTAAAGGGAGCTATACGTCAAGTTAGCTTTACGATTGTTTTATGGTGATTTCTGGATTTCACACAAAAAACTGCACCATCTCTTTGAGGTACAGTTTGAACATACATTAGTTATTCCATTAAATTGCCCGTTTGCGGCATATCTTTATATAAAAGAAACGGGTTTATTGTAACGGAAACAGTTATGTTGTCACACGACAGCAGTACGATTTACCAGAGCGGTTCCTCTTCATTTGATAATTGCATGAAAAATGGATAAATCGATAGCATTCCAACTAACAAAACACCCCCGACGAAAATGGCTGTCATGGTGCTGGCGTTAAACATGGGCAATATCCATATTAATGGGAACGGCAAAATTCCAAGCATACTGCTACGCTTCTTTGATGCAGTCGATTCATATTGCCATTCACCGCAATGCGGACATTTCATTCTTAGTCCGAATTTCATCATTCGTTTCATCGTCTGTTTCCACGTCCATTCCGTGCTGCAATGTTGACATACAGGCATGGATTTTCCCACCCTTCTATTTGGCCACCATTCACTTCAGGAGATTGGTGTGCCGTTTTCCACCGGCTCATCGGTTCTCAATAGTACGACATCCCCTTCTCCAGGAACGCCGCCAAGCACCAGTGCTTCTGATTTAAAGCCTGCAATCCGCATCGGCGGGAAATTGACAATGCCTACAACCTGACGCCCTATTAGCTGATCTGGCTCATATCTCCACGTAATCTGCGCTGATGACTGCTTCATGCCAATCTCTTTGCCAAAATCTATTTTCAGTTTAATGGCCGGCTTCTTGGCCTCGGGAAACGGCTCCGCCTCTAAAACCGTTCCAACACGCATATCCAACTCCATAAAATCATCGATTATTGCCATTAAGCATCCCTCCATTACTATATGATATTTTACAATATTGCCATTCCACTGCGAGGTTTATCCTTTTATTAAGGATATTTCGGCAAAACATTAGCAAACTCCTGCTTTTTTGTCATGGCTACTTTATCAGCGGTGTGCATGTGCCCAAGACTTCGCCAACTAGCTAGGTTCACTATTTAATTAGCAAAACTTTTAAAATGACAAATACCGGTTATCATTATATAATGGGAATAAGCATATATCCCTAGTAGGGACCGCGTGTAAAAGTAAAAGACTTGCCAATAAATTGTCAGGTCTTTTTCACCTTATGCAGTGTACTTTATCCGGTATCACACAGGCTGCTGCCGGACCACCATATATTTATTTACCTTTTTTGAGGAGCGGATAAGCTGTATGAATCAATTCATGTCCAAAGGCATGCCCACATTCATTGAAAGGGAACTCGAAATTATTGATGAGCTCGTCAAGCCCAAGCTGAAAAAGAGTTCCAAGTACATGTTCGTCGCCATTCCACTGCTGAGTGTTTCCATCATCAATCTATTTTTATGCTGGTCATTAACGGCTACACAAAGGATATGCTGATTACCATTGGTGTATATGCCCTGTTAGGTGCAATCGGGGCGGCGTTATACAAAGAGTCCAGACATGTCAATAAAGAAATACGGCAAATCGGTATGGATCACATTATCGACCGAATCAAAAAGAGCGAACATGTCAACGACTACACAAAAGATAAATATATTAAAAGCGTCAAGGCTAAGCCGAAGTTCAGCATGCAAACCTTTTTTAATTTTCTATCCGAGGAGCATCAACGGAAACAAAGGATGGAAAATTAATGATAATGGAGAACCTCCCAATAATGGAGGTTCTTTTTTTTTTAAGTTAGTAGAAGGCTTTCCGTTATCAATTTTTTCCTTCCATATTTTCGTTGCATCCATAAAAACAGCTTTGTAATTAAATAGGAAACAACAAAAATGCTTCATAAAACAGAAATAAATAAAAATAATGAACACCACTAAACATATGGAAAAATCAAAATAAGCCATCATAGGTTTCATGACAAACCCAAAAAGTGCTGATAGTAGTAAAGAGTATAGAAATACATTTTTACCATGGTTAAGTGTCCATTGATAAACCAGCATAAATGCAACCGGTGCAATAGAACCATCCAGCGTAAAACTTGGCTGAAACGAAGTAAGCTCATATGGATACTCCCACAATCCCATGGAAACCCCTGCACTGTTCACATACTGAAACCAAAGATGATAATTGATGCCGAAAAATCCCAGATGCAGCATCTTACTCCGGTCAATGAAGATAAATAGGAAAGTAAGCGGAACAAGTGAACTACCCACCACTTACCACCCTTACGGTTTGCTTGAAGTGGGGGCTTCTTGGGTAATCACCACTTTTGATAGCTGGCGAAATTGACCAAGCTAACCCTCTTGTTCCAAGAGTTTATATTGTAATTAGCTAAGCAATTGCTAATAAGCGAATGCCTTCACGCCTGATATTCAGTGCTGAGTTGTAATCTCTATCTAGATTTAATCCGCAAGTGCATTGATAGGTTCGTTCTGATAAATTCACCTCTTTTACTGAACCACAATTCGAACAAGTTTTAGTAGATGGAAACCATTTATCTATTTTGACAAGTTGTTTCCCTTGTTCTTCTAGTTTGTACTGTAAGAAAGTAGTGAACATTCCCCACCCATTATCAGCGACACTTATACCGAACTTAGAGCTCGTGACATTCCTTTCATGTCTAAATCTTCAACCACAACAGCATCAAAGGTAGACACTAACTCCTTTGATTTATGGTGAAGAAAGTTCTTACGTTGATTTGCAACTTTCTCTTGAATTTTAGCTACTCGGATACGTTGTTTGTTCCAATTCGAAGAGCCTTTCTTTTTACGAGAAAGTTTCCGTTGTTCTTTTGCTAACTTCTCAAGCATTTGTCGATAGAAACGTGGATAATTGGCTTTCTTACCTGTCTCACTATCTACAAACAGCCCATCCATTGCAAAATCTAGTCCAACAACTTTTTTCAATTTCCTTGCTTTCAATCTTTTTCTCATACTCTACAAGAATAGAAATATAGTATTTCCCTGAGGAAGTCATAGATAGGGTACAAGATTTGATTTTATATTCTGAGGGAATTTGTCTATGTTGTTTTATTTTAACCATTTTAAGTTTAGGTAATTTGATATGACCATCCAACAATTGAATATTTCCGTTTACGACATTCGTTGTGTAGCTTTGTTTATGACGTTTACTTTTGAATTTTGGAAACTTGGTATTACCCTTGAAGAAGGTTTTATAAGCCTTATCTAAGTTTAATTGTGCGTTTGCCAACGCTAAAGAGTCCACTTCTTTCAGCCATGCAAACTCCTTTTTATATTTAGCAGGAGTTGGGTGTTTTACCTTCTTCAATGCTTCTTTGTCATTTTTTAGGTTTTCGTAAGTTCCTTTTCGCTCTGCTAACATTTTATTGTAGACAAAACGAACACAACCAAAGGTTTTTCGTATAATCAAAGCCTGTTCATCTGTTGGGTATAGTCTGAACTTATACGCTTTATTTTGTTTAGCCATATCAAATCACCTCACTTTTCCCCTTGATTTTCGATGTATTTTTTCACTATTTCTATGGGTGAGCCACCAGTCGTCAACAAACAAAACTTCTTGACCAAAACATTTCTTTCCATAACTTTTTTCGAACATGAGGAAAATCCTTCTTGATAAGTCTTGAACTCGCACTTTTGTAAGCATTGATGAACTTTGACAGTTCCGTATTAGGTTGTGCTTTGAACAAAATATGAACATGGTCAATGTCATGATTCCATTCGACCAGCTTGATATTATATTTTTCACTCAATGATGCAAATTTTTCCTTTGCATAGTCTGAAACTGTATCATCAATAACGTTCCTTCGATATTTCACCACCAATACAAGGTGATAGTACAACGAGAATACTGAATGGTTATTGCTATCTAAATCCATTGTTATATCAACCCTTATTCTTTATAAGACTGATAATAACATAACAAAGAAAAGCCTAAAAGAAAAAATCCTTTGGGCTTACACCCAACCGAAATTCATCTCCCCCTTACCGTTGGGCTACGCCCTTCACACGCTTGAAGAGGGAGACTTCTTTCGGAAGAACGTTAAAGTTGATAAGATTACCCAAAATTGCCACGTTCCCACCGAAGAAAAAGCTTGCCAATAATCCAGCTGCAATTGGGATACCTCTTTCAGCATCCCTCGTATTTGCGCCAGCATTTCCTGCTGCTTTTCCGTCATATGTAAACACACCCCAAACGATGAATTCCTTTCCATCCAATAATATAACCGCAATCCAAAGCGCTATTCCATCACATCAGCTCGTAATGCTCATCCGTTTGGCTACTTCATCCGCTTCCAGCTGTCAGCAGTTGAATTTCCAATAAATTTCCGTATAATAATAAATTAGCATCAAAGCGAAAGGGGCGATGCCATTCCCTTAGAAGGCAAAGTACGAAGCTGATTGAACCATACATAAAAATACCTATCCAAGTATGTCAAAAATTAATGCAGGGGGTTCCATGAAGAAAGTTTCAAGAGTTTTTACATTACAGTCGCACTAGTCATCATAGCAGTCGCATTCGGTGCTATTTTTCCTGACCAGTTCGAACAAATAACAGGAAACATCAAATCGTTTGTTGCAACTAGATTCGGCTGGTATTACATGCTTCTTATGTCTGCGTTTGTTATATTTTCCATTTTTATTGCCCTCAGTCCATATGGCCAAATCCGGCTGGGCAAAGACGATGAGAAACCCGATTTTTCAACTCCAACATGGGTCGCCATGCTGTTTTCAGCCGGGATGGGAATCGGGCTTGTTTTACGGGGCCGCAGAGCCGTTGTCCCACTATATATCGGATTCCCCATCAGCGGAAACCGGATCCGGCCGAGCATTTAAAGATGGACTCACTTATGCTTATTTCCACTGGGGACTTCATGTCTGGGCTATGTACGGGATTACCGCGCTCGCTCTGGCATTTTTCCAATTCCGAAAAGAAGAACCTGGGCTCATTTCATCGACACTAAAACCGCTTTTCGGCAAGAAAATGAACGGGCCGCTCGGGACACTGATTGATGTGCTGGCCGTGTTTGCAACGGTCTTCGGGGTTGCCACATCACTCGGTTTCGGGGCTGTGCAAATCAACGGCGGACTGGCGCATTTATTCGGTATTGAGGTTGGTTTCAATTCGCAATTCCTTATTATAGCCAGTGTGACCGTGCTGTTTCTACTCTCGGCATGGTCTGGTTTAAGCAAAGGAATTAAGTATCTGTCGAATACCAATATGGTGCTTGCCATCATTTTGCTCGTTATCGTACTGGCGGTTGGCCCAACGCTATTAATTCTGAATATGTTTACAGAGACGTTTGGGCTATATATCGATAACATTATCCGTTCGAGTTTCCGGACAGCACCACTGGAAGGTGATAACCGGGGTTGGCTGGATGCCTGGACCATTTTTTACTGGGCTTGGTGGATATCATGGGCACCGTTTGTTGGTATGTTCATTGCACGCGTGTCCCGCGGAAGGACCATCCGTCAGTTTATGACAGGTGTATTTATTCTGCCGACGCTCGTCGTCTGTATCTGGTTTGCTGTATTCGGAACAACAGCAGGCGATATGCAAAACAGTGGTGTTGATTTGACACAATATGCAACAGAGTTGGTTCTTTTCAATATGTTTGACCAGATGCCATTAACGCTGATTTTGTCTATTGCAGCTATTCTGTTGATTGGATCCTTTTTATCACATCCGCCGACTCGGCTACATTCGTTCTCGGCATGCAATCAACGTTTGGTTCCCTTGAGCCGCCGAATAAAGTGAAAATCGCATGGGGTCTTGCCCAATCATCGGTTGCACTTATCCTGCTGTATGTAGGCGGCCTGCAGGCAATTCAGAATACAATCATTGTTGCAGCGCTTCCGTTCTCGTTTGTGATGATATTGATGATTATCGCGTTGTTTAAAGCACTTAACAACGAACTGCTACTGATTAAAGGAAAAAATAATGTAAGTATTCAGCCGCCCCAGTTCTTCACTTATGCCGGGGCGGCTGTTTATTGAGCAGAGCACCTATTTTGGCGAGTCCGTCATATTTCTCCAAGCAGCCTTCAATTAGAACACCATTGATCAAACGTATGATCAACATAGCCAGCACGTTTCCCTTCATCACCCTGAAGTAGCCCCAGTTGTTGACAAAAAGGCCCACGATGTTAAAAAATAAAAATTTAAGTGAACTTATTGACAATACATTCATGTCTGCTATGCTATATAAATCATATTCCGAAACGAAAGGGGACTCCGTCATGCTTCCGGAACAGACATTTCTGCGCATCCCGGGCCCAACGCCTATTCCACCCAGTGTACAACGAACGATGAGCCAGCCGATGATTGGCCATCGCAACCAGGAAACGAAAGACCTGCTGCAAACAATCAAACCCAAATTGAAGCCTGTTTTTGGTACCGAACAGGATGTACTTATTCTTTCAGGCAGCGGAACTGCCGGTCTCGAAGCGGCTGTCGTCAATGCCGTACAGCCAGATGAAGCCGTTCTGGTCATCGTTACCGGAGCTTTTGGTGACCGCTTTGTTAAAATATGTGAAGAATACGAGATTGCCGTCCACCGTTATGATGTCCAATGGGGGGGAAGCCGTCTCACCCGAAGCTATTGCGGCTTACCTTGCAGACCATCCAGACATCAAGACTGTTTTTGCAACATACTGCGAAACATCAACCGGTGTCCTGAATCCGATCAAGGAACTTGCGCACGTCGTCCATCAAAATACTGATGCGCTGTTTATTGTTGATGGGGTTTCCTGTGTCGGTGGTATTCAGACCGAAATGGATACATGGGGAATCGATATACTTGTCACCGGCTCCCAAAAAGCCATGATGCTGCCGGCTGGACTGACATTTGTCGCCGTAAGCGAACGGGCCTGGCGGGTCATTGAAGAAAATGAGCGACCGGCATTCTATCTCGATCTCAAACGCTACCGCGATCAATTGGCAAACAACTCTACGCCTTTCACACCGGCAATCTCACTGCTGTTTGGATTGGAGCAAGTACTTACCATGCTGGAAGAAGAAGGGCTTAATCAGGTGTATGAGCGGCACCAAATGATGAAAGACATGACACGTGCTGCATTCCGGGCACTGGACATACCACTCCTTACATCAGATGAAGCCGCCTCGCCCACCGTTACAGCAATCAAACCCAATGACTTCAAGGCGGAAGCATTGCGAAACATTCTTAAAAGCAAGTTTGGGCTCGCAACAGCAGGCGGCCAGCAGCATTTAAAAGGCCAGATTTTCCGCATTGGCCATATGGGATATTGTTCGCCAGCTGATGTATTGCAGACCATTAGCATAATAGAAACCGCCTTACATAAAATCGGTAAATCCATAGAATTGGGCAAAGGTACCAAGGCAGCACAAGAAACGTTGCTTAAAGTGGATGTTTGAACAACCTTTTAAAGGAGGCTTTTAACATTGTTTCATATATTAGTAGCCGACCCAATCAGCAAGGAAGGATTGGACGTTTTACAGCAGAAACCTAATGTGACGGTCACAGACGAAACGAACTTATCCCCGGACGAACTGGAAAACCGGATCAATCAATTCGACGCTCTGCTGGTCAGAAGCCAGACAAAGGTAACACGACCGGTCATCGAAAAAGCATCCCAGCTGAAAATCATCGGTAGGGCCGGTGTTGGGGTTGACAATATCGATTTGGATGCAGCCACGGAACAAGGCATCATTGTTGTCAACGCGCCTAACGGCAACACCAACTCTGCTGCCGAGCACACCATGGCTATGATGATGGCACTTTCCAGGCAAATACCCCAGGCACACGTGTCACTAAAGAATGGCAAATGGGATCGAAAAAATATGTCGGCGTTGAATTAAAAATAAAACCCTTGGCATTATCGGACTCGGCCGCATCGGTACCGAGGTCGCCTACAGAGCAAAGGGACAGCATATGAACGTTATGGCCTATGACCCTTTTCTGACCGAAGAAAAGGCAGAACAGATGGGCATCGAATACGGCACACTGGAAGACATTTTGCAAAAGGCAGACTATATTACCGTCCACACGCCTCTATTGAAAGAGACCAGGCACATGATTAATGCAGATGCATTTGCTAAAATGAAAGATGGTGTACATATCATCAACTGTGCCCGTGGCGGCATCATTGATGAAGAAGCCTTATACAATTCAATTGTTAATGAAAAAGTCGCCGGCGCGGCTATTGACGTTCTGGAGGAAGAGCCATTCCAGGATCACCAACTGCTGGAACTGCCGCAAGTGATTGCCACGCCGCACCTTGGCGCCAGCACGGTTGAAGCACAGGAAAATGTGGCCATCGACGTCTGTCACGATGTTATCAGCCATCTGACTGGCGATATGGCCAAGAACCCTGTCAACATGCCATCCGTTCCCAGCGATATTTTGAGCCAAATCGAACCATACTTTCATCTAGCAGATAAATTGGGCATGTTCCTCATTCACTTAACAGAAGAAGTGCCGGAAGAAGTGAACATCTATTATTCTGGTGAACTATCCGATGTGAAAATGGCACCGATTACCCGGAATGCCGTAAAAGGGCTTCTCAAACGACACCTTGGCAGCCATGTAAACGACGTGAACGCGTTATACCTTGCTGACAGGAAAGGTATTACCATACATGAAAGCCGGACATCAACCGCTAAAGGGTTCACCAACCTGCTGACCGTTGAAATGAAAACCAAATCTAGTGTACGAAGCGTTGCCGGTACCTTGCTAAACGGCCTTGGACCGCGCATTGTCCGAGTCGATCAATACAGCGTGGATGTCATGCCGGAGGGGCATCTTCTCGTCATTCACCATCAAGACCTTCCCGGCGTCATCGGTAAAATGGGAAGCCTCCTGGCCCAGTATCAGATCAATATTGCCACCATGCAAGTTGACCGCTCCGATGTTGGCGGCAAAGCGATCATGATCCTGACTGTTGATAAATTTTTAGATAAAGAAGAACTGTCCGGGCTGAAACAGCTGGAAGAAATCAGTGACGTGACAGCGGTTGATTTGTAATGTGCATTAAAGAAAAACGCTTGTATTATAACTTTGCAGTTCACTTACCGTGGAGAAAACTTAAAATTATCTTATTAAATAGCAACGTTTTCAGACCATTATTATCAGGCTAATTAACAAGGAAATTAACGCATTAAAAACATTGCTTTATGGTGAGTTCTTGGCATAAAATAAAACAGCTCAGTTTACATTTACTGAGCTGTTTTTCTTTACCGATAGAGCTCATATTAGCTGCTGGTATCGTACTATGAACTCTATTCCCACAGCTGCTGTGATCCCTGCTGTTAAAATCGGCATACGGGAACCAACTTTCTGCGTACAGTAAATTTAGTTACATATTTTTCGTAAATACTCTTTGATTTCTTTTTCAATTACTTGGTTGTTGTATAAATTGGCATAAATGACAGATTCAAATACTAAGCCGTGAATGAATATTGTTAACGAATTTGCATTATCTTCAACATTGGGATTATTAATATACCCATTATTATAGAGCATCTTTAGGATATCCTTTGCAAAATTAAGGTTTACCTCTCGAAATCTATCTTTGTCGCGTGGAATCCTGGGTTCATCGTAGCCATAATGGAAAATTTCATCCATATATCATTTTCCATTCTTTCTTCTTCGGTATTAGCTTGAACAATCTGTTTTAACATACGAACTGCGTTTTCAAATCCCCCTTGATTTACCTGAGCTACCTTTTGCATCCTTTCCTCAAACCTTTGATAGATAACATCCATTGCGAACATATATATATCTTTTTGTTTTGGAAAAAGTATTGAACAGAACCTAAAGATAATTCTCCTTCTTTGGCAATTTCACGTAATGTTGCTTTTTCAAAACCTGAATGATGAATGATACGAAACATTGCATCTATAATTTGATCTTTTCTTTCAGCATGATCTATTTTTTTGGCATTTTATAACTCCTTTGATTTTTTAGGTCAATTGTATTATAATGTTTTTAAGTCAACTGACATAATAAAAAGGCAGGTATTTATATGGAAAATGTTTTATTACAATGTATTACTATATTTTTTATAAGTATGGTTCCATTCCTTGAAGTATTTTTAACTGTTCCAACTGCAATCATTGTTTTCAACTTTCCACCTTTTGTAGCATTAATTGTAGCTATCCTCGGGAATGCGATTAGTGTTCTTCTTTTGTATTTTTGGAGCTGAAATTAACAACCTCTTTCATTCAGTATATAATAAATTTCGAAAGGGAGATAGAAGGCATGTGGGAATAAACCCCCGAATAAAAAAGAACTTTTGATCGTTTTGGAGCAACCGGCGTATGTTTTTATCGTCTATTGTTCAGTAGCCAAGTTGGTGCTGGTGCAATAACCACTCTTGGAGCCTCAAGACGTAAAGTGTTTATATGGACAACTCTGGGAGTAAGTACGCTGGCAGTAGTAATGGCAACATTATCTGTAGTGGCAGAAGGATTAGTTTCACCATTAGTGAATTTATAGTGGGCAGCATCGAAAACGTAAAAACCATATGGTCAGTTAAACAGTTCCCTATTCAACAATATAGTTCCGCAAGAAAGGACGCCAATCCTTATTCATACTGATAGGCGCCGGATTGTTTAAGACAGTCACAATATAAAAATAACCACTAAAAGTCCTAATGACGTCCAAACAAAAGAATAGCCAATTTTATTTTCATTGGAAATAGTATTCTTTTTGGCTTTATGTATAAGTGCTAAAACAGTCGCATTTATTAAAAATAAAACATAGTAAATTAACACATATATAACCCAACGATTGCTCTGCGTTATTTCGCTTAGTGGTCCTGCCAGAAAAAAGATAAAACTACAACCAAAGATAAAATAATTATAACAGGCATAATAATATACATTTTATCCCATAATCTGTGCCTTAGAAATGTGTCACTTTTCCTCGTTTGGAAATACATCATTAAACTAAGTAAACCAATTATTACTACCAAAAATAAAGATGATGTCATCAACACCGACGTATTTATTACATCAGTTGAGGAAAATGGTACTCCAATATCTGTCTTAAACATATCTGCTATAAACGCAAGAGCTATCAGCAGAACAATTACAATACCTTGAAATGCTGTCCAACGTGAAAAAAATATAATGTATCACTCCGTTTAAATCAGTAATTTTGTTAAGTAACCCCGGCTTCGGCTTCCTGCATTTTTTCTTTACCAGTTGATTGTTCAAGCATAACTAAAATAAATGATGAGGGTTCTATACTTTTTCCTAATTTAATTTAGAAACCTAAAAACTAAAGATATATCCTCCTACTACACCCAAAATAACAATAAGCCATGCAGGAACTTTCCACACATTTAGTAAAGCAAATAGTATAACCCCTAAGGCAAAATCGGAACCATCAAAGATTGAACTCTCGATGACAGGATCATAGAAAGCTGCCAATAAAATGCCGACCACACTGGCATTCACTCCCATAAGAATACCCTGAAAAGATGCACGTTTTCTAAGTTCACTAAGGAAAGGCAAGGCTGCCACAATTAGCAGGAATGAAGGTAAAAAGATAGCAACGGTCGCTACCACAGCCCCTATGATGCCTTCCATCATGGTACCTAGGTAACTGGAAAATGTAAATAATGGACCGGGTACTGCTTGTGCCATTCCATACCCTGCCAAAAATCCATCAGGTGATAGGAAACCTTGAGGTACTAATTCTCTTTCAATCATTGGTAGCACCACATGTCCACCGCCAAATACTAGCGATCCAACTCTGAAGAATATATCAAAGATATTGAGCAGCGAACTGTTAAGTGTGTTATTAAGGATAGGCAAAACGATTAGAGTACCCACTAAAATTAGTAAAGATGTAACACCCATCTTTTTCGATATATTGACGTGAAAAGGTTCAATCTTTGATTCAGCTTTATCTTGAAACAATTTTAATCCCAGCAATCCTGCTGCCAAGATGATTAGAATCTGTATCCAAGCCGAAGGGTACAATAACATAATCATTGCGCCTACTAAAGCTATAGCCATCCTGCTTTTGTCTGGAGTTAGTTTTTTGCCCAACCCGATCAGCGCATGGAGAACAACGGCTGCGGCTACAATCTTCAGACTATGAATAAAGCCAGCATCTCCCAGTGAGAAATTTTGATATAGTAACGCAAAGATAACAAGAACAATGACAGATGGAAGTGTAAATCCTAAGAAAGAAATAATCCCTCCAAGTAAGCCTCCACGCAGAATGCCTATTGAAATTCCTACTTGACTGCTTGCTGGTCCAGGAAGGAATTGACATAATGCTATCAGGTCTGCATAGGTTTTGTCATTTAACCATTTTCGCCGATCGATATATTCATCCTTAAAATATGCAAGATGTGCGACAGGCCCACCAAAAGAGGTTAAACCTAATTTAGTTGATATTAATAGTATTTCTAAGAGCGTCGATAAACGACCTTTATTGTATGGATGTTGCTTCACTCTAATTCACCCTCATATTATTTAATTTCTTTAAAAAGTTCATATGCTTTCGCCCTTGCTTCTTGTAGAACATTGGTTCCCCTTTCAGTAACTCGATAATACTTTCTAATTTTTCCATTTACATTGACGTCTTCCCTGTTTAAGAGCTGGTCTCTCTCCATATTGTGAAGAATTGGATAGAGAGTTCCAGCACTAATTTCATATCCATGCTCACGTAGCTCCTCTAACATCCAAGATCCATAAATCGCTTCCTCCTTGGCATGATGCAGAATATGAATTTGGATGAACCCTAGGAAAAGTTTTCTCAGCACTTTATTATCCAAATTAAACCTCCTTATTCAATCTTTATCTGATTTCGATATCGGTTTTCGCTTATGAATATATAGTAAATGTATTAATTAATCAAGTCTATTCCAGAAAGTTTACATAGACTTAATAAAACATCAAAAAAAGAACCCCATTTAAGGGGTTTCTTCGTCTACAGCAAAATGTTTTAATATCACATATGTCTTGAAATCAAGTCTTCCATTATCCAAACCGACCCGTTTGTTGCATGAAGTTTGAAACCCAGAATGTTTAATTCAAGACCATTTTGTTACAATCTTTAAATTTATTTTAACATAAATATTCATAATACCTGGTTAAAAGTTTTAAAGGCGTCTCTTTTTTATGTTATAATCAAGCGTTTTCTTAGCTTCACACACGATGTAAAAGATTATCTTTAAAGTCCGACGAGTATTTCAAACCATAACCGATCATCCTGTCCATAGCACTCAATATTAGCTAAGGAAAGGTCAGCATCCCGGCTGGTGTGCTGACCTTTAAGATCACTTTTATTTTTCTCCATATCATGGTCTTCAATAACAGCCAAAAGCTCCCTTAAACGGGCGAGTTCATACGTTGGCATAATGTCCTGATTTTTGTTCGATGATGATTTATCCATGCGGACGGCACTTCTGCGTTTAAGGCACCAAGAATATCCGTATACAAGTTATCCCCCACCATCAAGGCTTCCTCTTTTTCCACGGAGAGAAGATCACATGCATATTCAAAAATGTCAGGCGCCGGCTTCCCCTTTCCATAGGCACCTGAAATCACAATATGGTCAAAATAAGGTTTCAGTTCCGGTGTTATGTTCAATTTCGTCTGTTGCAAGTCGGGCGAGCCATTCGTAAGCATCAGAAGCTGGTATTTTCCTTTCAGTTCATTTAAAACCTCAAATGTCTCCTCGTACACAAACTGTTTTGTACGGCGCTCCCTTTGAAATGTCGCAGCCAGTTCCGAACCAAGCTGCGGATCATCAATCCCCATTGACAGCAGTCCTTTTGTCCAGGCCTTTTTTCGATACTCGGGGGCCATTTCTTTCAATTGTTGAAACGATTTACCCTCATCGTTAAACACGCCCCACAAACCCTCAAACGGACTGATGCCAATCATTTCTGTGAAGTCATATGTATCATAAGAGGAAAACAGCTTGCGGGCGTTTCCTGCACCTCTTTTTTAAGTGATTCAGGATCCATATCATAAGTCTGTGCAGCCAGTCCACAAGCAACTTTAAACGCTTCATTAATACTTTTTTCATCCCAAATCAGCGTATCATCCAAGTCAAACATGATTGCTTTTAGCATCCGTACATCCCTCCCGTTGCGTTGAAATATTTAAAATATTACGTTCATATTATCACTTATTTGCAGCGTCGTATATACTTTTGGCAGACGATACCTCTGCTCTAGTCATAAAACTCCATATGCGGTTTTGCCTGTTTAGAGTACTCAATCCTGTCTTGCATAGTCCCCGTATGAAACTCAAACTTATGCCCGTCAGGATCGGTAAAATAAATCGATTTCTTATCCCGCTCATCTCTCGGACGGCCAGTTAAAATATTCACACCCAGCCGCTCCAGCTTTGTATACATTTCATCAAATTCCGCTTCATCAATTGAGAAAGCGGTATGCGTATAGGATTCATGTATTTCGTTTCGCGGGATATCTTTTTCAACATTTAGTGCCAGCCACAATCCATCTAAATCAAAATAGGCTGTGCTGTTTCCTTTCACAAGAAGCTTTGCTCCAAAAACATCTTCGTAAAACTTGATGGATTTATTCAAATCTGAAACCGAAAACAATAAATGATTTATTTTCACGCACTTCCCCTCCTTATCAGCATTTGAAAGCCCTTTTTATAGTACTACTATCGAATTCCAGCTAAAAAGGTGTCATCAATTTATTAAAAATTTATGGCACCTCCGCATACCTAGCGTTCGATTATAGTGTTGCACCCCACTTGTTCGCCTAATGTTAATTGTCTATAATTCTTTCTTCTGTTTTATTGCGCTCTTTTGCATCAATTATTTCTGGGATATAATACCCTATACCGCACCGTAAAAACAAATGTGGAACCTTGTTACTTCAGCCACCATGAACCGATTGCAATAAATAATATCGTGACAATTACCATGAGTACTAAGTACCAATCAGGAACGTAAAACATATTGACCGAAAGTAACATAACCATCCTCCTATACTAAGGTGAACAGGCTAAACGTCTACGGGTATCACTTGAAAGATCCAGTAATTTCATTTATTTCACCTAACTCAATCCGGTTTCCATCCGGGTCTAAAAATACAGCGATGGTTCCCCAATCAAACGCCAGTCGTTTATTGATGAAATTCACGCCACGCTTTTCCAGTTTATCTGCTGCTTCATCCAGGGAATCCACGTCAAATCTCAGTACAGTTGGATTTCGCTTTCTATTTTTTCACTTTGGGAGCTATAGCCACCCTTTTCAACCATTAAATACCCACCGGAAACAGTAAATATCACCAGATTTTCTTTTACATTTCTGACTTCCAGCTGTAGTATATTTTTATAGAAATCAATGCATGCTTCGTAGTTTTCAACAAATACTATCGTTCCAAATTCCCTAAAATTCACGTTACACCTCTTTCTGAAGTCTGCTTAAGTCTTGCCAGCCATAAGCTGTCTCCTTCAGCTCTGCCCCGCCAATCGTTATATCAGCCGTATCAATCTTTTCACCGCCCAGTTTTTCATAAAAGTGCTTGGCACCATTCCCTTCCAGAACCCACACCAGCATGGAATTGATGCCGTTCCGGACGAGTTCATCCACAACCGGCTCTACAAGTTTTCTGCCGATACCTCTTCCCTGATAGTCTTGCAATATGTAAATAGCATAGAGTTCCCCGTCATATCCATCAAATTTTTCCTTCTCGTTCCTGACCGCCTGTGGAAAACCCGACAATCTCACCATCATCCATTTCTGCTACAAACACAATCATCTTGTGCACGTTTTGCTTCCATAGTTTTGTTCGATTTTCGTAGTTTAAACTGTCCAGAAATGCATCGGGAACAATATTCTTATATGTAGTCCGCCAGCTGTCAACATGGACTTTTGCGATACCGGATGCATCCTGCTGTGTAGCTTTTCTGATTTTCATAGACTCCCGCCCTCCTTCTATTAATCCTTATCCAAATCATCCCTGGGATTAAATTTTCCTTCTTGATAGCCGTTTTTGCTTCAGCATTTTCCCAACCTCAGAATTGTCGATTCCGTGCCTGACAGCGGTAGTTATGACAAGGTATGCGATGTAAGCTAATAATGCAAAAAACGCTAAATTTATAAGCAATCCCACACTAAATTCCTCCATTCACCCCATAATAATATATCAATATTCCGATAGTTTTGTATTAAAAAGAGAGGCAGCGTCCCCTCTCTTTAATACAAGCTTCCTTTTTCTTGCCAAGTGATGGTTTTGTTTGAGCATCCTGCACCATCTCGATATCAATGCCTTCGTCTATTTTCCGTGCGCTCATCATCGTAAACAGATATGCTGTACCGAGCGAAATAATTAGCATCAGTACAATTCCAGCGATGACAACCAGAGCCGGGCTGGCTGCTTTCCAGGACAGGATAGTGTAAACAAAGCCTGCGACTATGCCAAAAAAGCCTCCGATATTTTGACTGGCATCCTGTGCAAGATCCATTGCTTCTACCGGGAGAAGCAGCATGACGTATGGGATCAAAGCAATAAGCAGATACACATAAGAAGCGATTAAGAGTATCATCGCTGTTCCGAATTTCAGCCTATTCTGTGGATTGGCAGGATTATATTTGGCCCCGATCGTCCCGAGCCACATGCCGATACCGCTGATACCAACCGTAATTACTGCCTTCATCGCAATGCCGCTGATGAATTGAAGTGGCGTCCATCCTAGGAAAATGCCAATGATGATTTCAATCAGCGTTAATAGCCCAAAAGGAAGCAGCCAGCTGACCCACAACTTTCCAATGGCAATGTCTTTCCCCGATAATGGAAGGACACGCAATATCCAGAGTGATTTTGCCTCTCTGGCAATCGTTGAGCTGGAAATCTGCCCGTTAAACATTGAAAAATGAATAGAAAAATGGCCTGTGCGATTGGCCAAGTCACTTCATTCGGGCCCTGCAGATCACTGAGACTGGCTCCACCCGACATGGCACCAATGAATCCGAACACAAGAAAGAAAACAATTGGCAGGAACACGAGCCATTCCCGCATATCGCGCTTAATCGCATACCATTCTTTTTTCCCGATAGCGATTACAGGATGATGCAATTTCGGTCCGGATTTTTTGCCGTCGTTTTCTTCCGTTTTTCCCCCCTTCCTTCACTTATTTTACCCAGCCGGTCCGGAAGCCTCTTTCCACGAGCGTGGAAGTCAGGATGAAAAAAAAATTGCTGCCAACGCTAGGATCATGATGAAAGGTACGAGAAAGTCTACTGATCCGGCGGCTGCGCCAATGATCGCATCACTCGCCCATGTAATTGGCAACCATTCGGGAAAGAGCGGCAGCCCCGCTAAAATCATCTCAGGTAATGGACGGTCGTTTGCCATGGTGGGCAGCATGAATATAAAGTAAGCGACTATACCGGACAGCATGCTCATCACCGTCATAAATTCATTTGCTTTGCTCGCCGGGATAATCTGGACTAGAACCAGGTTAAACAAATACGCGATGGAAAGTCCGATAACAATAGTGGAACACAAAACAAGCATCACGATCGGATAATACAGCCAATTTGCGCTTATAAATGCACCATAAACATAGATTGGAACGATATAAAGAACGAATACCAGCAATGGGATGCCGACAAAGCTTTGCAAATATTTTACCCAGAAAATGTATCTGGCTGGAATTGGCATCGTAAACAGCAGATTCAGGTCCGTTGCTGAGTATAAGTGTTTGAACACTTGCGGCATTCCCAGAAGAATGATAAATCCGATAACCAATAAAATCCATATGACAGAATACCGACAAAACCGGTTCAGTAATAGCATCTGCTATTGCCCAAATTCCTGATGATAGCCAATATAACAGGATAGCAAATACCGCGAACATCACCAGATAACTGAAGTAATTTTTCCAGGCTGTGATTTCGCTGTATTTATCATTATTTTCCACTGATTTTTCAATAGGGCTTTCATCATTTGGCATCACCGTTATCGGAAATTTCGGTGATCATAGCCTGCTGATCCTCGCCGCCGGTTAGTTCAAGGAAAATATCCTCCAGGCTCTGGTCGGCATCATCGCTTGCTTTTAGCTCATCCATTGTTCCAAGTGCAATAATGTCACCTTCGAAAATAATACCGACCCGGTCACACATCTGCTCGGCGATTTCCAGAATATGTGTGGATAGAAAAACGGTCATGCCGTTGTCGCAAAGTTCACGAAGCAAGTTCTTGAGCGTGCGTGCGCTTTTCGGGTCCAGCCCGACTGTC
This sequence comes from Lentibacillus juripiscarius JCM 12147, assembly GCA_001311805.1. The sequence continues at coordinate 74,161 of BBCA01000008.1, forward strand.
GGCTCATCCATAAACAGTACATCTGGATTAGAAGTAAGTGCGCCGCATATCGCGATTTTTTGCTTCATCCCATGAGAATAGCTTTCGATTAAGTCATTTGCCTGCTCGCTGAGGCTAAACAGCTGCAGCAGTTCTTTGGCTTTCGATTGGAATTGATCTTGCGGAATCTGAAAAACAGACGCAACGAATTCAAGATAATCCCATCCGGTTAATTTCGGGTAAAGATTCGGCTGATCAGGCACATACGCAATTTTCTTCTTTGCATCGATTGGATGCTGCCAAATATCGATACCCCTGATTTCTGCCGAACCACTTGTCGGTTCCAGCAGCCCTGTCAGCATTTTGATCGTCGTCGTTTTCCCAGCACCATTCGGTCCGAGAAACCCGAACAATTCACCCTTTTGCACCTCAAGATTTAAATCTTTTACAGCTTTATGTTTCCGATATGATTTTGCCAAATTGGTCAGTTTTGATTGATGTACCTTCCATTGTTTTCCCCCTTCCAGAATATATGCTATGTCCATTATACCAGAGTTTTTTCATGAATTATTCCTTGTTTTCATGATTTTACTTTTCTATCTACATAAAAGTTCGGTTGCCAATCCATCCACCGGTTTTTGTTCTAACTTCAGATAGATGAACTTATAAACAGAATTTCGCCATTTGCTAATAAAGGGAAAACTTGACATAAATCATAGTTAACTCAGGGTTTACAATTTTAATAGACAATGCTATATTTAATTTATTCAATACATTAAGAAATTATTTAACAAAGTTAATTCCAAATGGTACAGTTGGAGTGACCAAAGATGTTCATCCATTAGAAATGGGGTTAAGAATCATTCGATTAAGATGCGTGAAAGCTCTATTCCTATCACCAAAAATGATCGCAATGAAGAAGTTTTGAATGAATGTTTTCGAGTTATTTTGCACACTGTATTCCATTTACAATTTTTTAAGGAGGTTTTACAAATGAATCAAACATACGACTATATAATCGTTGGTGGCGGTAGTGCGGGTTCTATACTCGGAAACCGTCTTAGTCTAGATAAATCGAGCAGTGTTCTTGTTCTGGAAGCGGGACGTAGTGATTATCCATGGGACCTGTTTATTCAAATGCCAGCAGCTTTGATGTTTCCGTCAGGCAATCGCTTCTATGACTGGATCTATTCTACGGATTCTGAGCCTTATATGAATGGACGGCATGTCGCGCACGCCCGAGGGAAAGTACTCGGAGGATCGAGTTCCATCAACGGTATGATTTACCAGCGTGGCAACCCGATGGACTATGAACGGTGGGGATCTGACCCAGGTATGGAAACTTGGGACTATGCACATTGTCTGCCGTATTTTAAACGACTGGAAACAACCTTTGGAGCAGATCCATCTGATGAGCACCGCGGCCACCATGGTCCAGTTAAATTAAAGCGCGGTCCTGCAACGAATCCTTTATTTCAGGCCTTTTTTGATGCAGCTGTTGAGGCTGGTTACTCGAGAACCCCCGATGTAAATGGTTTTCGTCAGGAAGGGTTCGGTCCATTCGACAGTCATGTGCATAACGGAAGACGAGTGTCTGCTTCACGTGCATATTTGCGCCCTGCTATGCGACGCAAAAACCTTACAGTAGAGACGCGTGCTTTTGTAACCAATATCAATTTTGATGGTACTCGAGCCAATGGCGTGACATACCAAAAGAATGGAAAAACCTATCATGTTAATGCGGGCGAAGTGATTCTTTCCGGTGGTGCATTCAATACGCCGCAACTGCTTCAGTTATCAGGTGTGGGAGACGCCGACCATTTACGATCACTTGGCATTAACCCGATCGTTGACTTGCCAGGTGTGGGTGAAAATCTTGAGGATCATCTTGAAGTATATATTCAGCATGCTTGTCCGCAGCCTGTTTCGGAACTACCTAGCTTAAATAAAGCAAAAATGCCTTGGATCGGCTTGCAATGGCTACTAGGACGTACTGGCCCGGCAGCATCGAACCATTTTGAAGGCGGCGGTTTCGTCCGTTCGAATGAAAATGTTGATTATCCGAATCTGATGTTCCATTTCCTTCCGCTTGCCGTTCGATATGACGGGCAAAAAGCGGACACGGAGCATGGATTCCAGGTACACGTTGGACCAATGTATTCCAATTCCAGAGGAAGCCTGAAAATTCGTTCGCGTGATCCTTTTCAGCATCCAAGTATCGTATTTAACTATCTATCAACCGAAGAGGATCGGCGTGAGTGGGTTGAAGCAATACGAGTTTCGCGGGAAATCCTTTCTCAGCCAGCGTTAGCACCATACAATTCAGGTGAAATCTCACCTGGTCCTTCTGTTCAAACGGATGAGGAAATTCTGGAGTGGGTAGCGAATGACGCGGAAACGGCACTCCATCCATCCTGCACAGCGAAAATGGGTCCTGCTTCAGATCCGATGGCTGTCGTAGATCCGCTGACCATGAAGGTTCATGGCCTGGATAATTTACGGGTAGTTGATGCATCTGCTATGCCGCATACAACAAATGGAAATATCCATGCCCCGGTATTGATGTTGGCAGAAAAAGCAGCGGACATCATCCGAGGACAAAAACCAATGAAGCCTGAGTATAAGGACTATTACCGTCATGGCGTACATCAGAAAGACGCAGGCACCGTAAAGATGTAAGAACCTGCCTCCATACATTGAGATGGAAACCCATTTTAAAAAATCCGAACTGATTCGACATCGAATGTTGAATCATCGTTCGGATTTTTATTTAATACTCTTTGCTACTTAATGTGAATTAGTAGTTAGTTTAATTAAGGATTTTCTCCAAAATAACGGAACCCCTTAATCCCAGACTGCCTTTTTTACATATCATGATGTGGGTTTGTTTTTGTCGTGAGTGGTTGCGCTGTTTTACCTTATGAGAGCCTTGTAGTGGTTCACCGTATGGCTGTTTTGGGCTTTTTGGCAGATTCGGCTGTTCTTGCTGTTTTGGTCCTTTAGGTTTTCCGCCCATAGTTGAATTCCTCCTTTGCAGTTTCACAGATAGCTTTTGAAGGAAAAAAGGAATCTATACGGAAATACCTTCTGGCCGTCAAAATGCTGTTCTGTCAGGAAGCCAGTCCTTTTCCGCCTTTACGGGATCCGGATTTGAACATTTTTACATATGGAATGAAAAAGTTGATCAGCACACCTGAAATAACGGCGTTGATTAGCGTGCCAATCCCGATTGCACCGTTAAACATAAATCCCACGATGACAAGAACAATACTGATTGCTGCTCGTGAATAGGAAACATTCCATCCAGTCAGGTTCGATACGACTAACATGGAGCGGTCCATTGGATTTGGGGCAATTTTGGATTGCAAGTAAATGGCGACACCAAGGGCCATTAGTACAATCCCCGGCACTAGTACTGCCCATTGGCCCAACCACGTGACCGGTGCCACAGAATCACGGAGCAAAAACAGCCACGAGTCAATTCCAGCTCCTGTCACAATGGAAGTGATCAAAGCAAAAAACTCCGGTCTTTTCCGATCTGCCAACGCATTACCGAGAATCATGGTCAGGCCCACTACATATTCCCACGTGCCGACCGTCAGCCCAAACGTCCGGTTCAGACCGACCAAAAGCGCATCATACGGCGAGGCACCGAGCGATGACTGAATCGTCAAGGCAATCCCAAGGGTTAAGAGAATAATCCCAGCTAGGTAAAAATGGATACCGGCACGGATCAGCCGCATGATGATCACTTCCTTTCCAGACTTCCCTTACAGTATACGAAAAATGGGCTTTTCGCCACCTAATGCGGCGAGAAGCCTTTTTTATCCCAATCCGATTCATTTGACCTATTCTTCCAGTGTAACAAAAACAACTATAAAAGGAAACAGAAACTTTTACAAAAGAAACGACTTGATTTACAGATTCATCCGGCAAATTCCCCGCAGCGCGGCGGCTGCCCGCACGCATCCAATCCCAGAAAAGTACACTGTGGAATAAGGTGCGAAAGGAGAGGATAAAATGAGCAAAAAGCAGCTATATTATTTGCTCGGGTTCGGCCTTTTGGTTATCATACCACTTACACTTGCGATCTTTCTGGGTACTTCGTCTGATGGGTCCGATTCATCAAATGGAAAC
>BBCA01000009.1 GCA_001311805.1 Lentibacillus juripiscarius JCM 12147
GGTGCCTGTGTGGGTGCCTGTCACCGCCCGAATTTGTCGAATTTGTCATTTGGTAATAACCAAGTGTTTATAATAATATAAAATGAAAGTACCAAGTTTAAAATGAGGTGGGTTTATGGAGAAAAAGAATGTAGACGATTATCTCACAGAAGGCATTTACGGTCCAAAGGAGACAAAGCGATCCGAACGGGAAAAATTCCTTGGAACCATTAGGGAAAGGATTGTCATTGCACTCACAAAAGGCCAGGTTATGTCGGATAAAGGGCTCACAAAATTGGATGAAGCAATGCAACAAAATAAAGATGCCAAATTACTGATCAACGGTGACGTCTCATACAGATTTTTAAAGGAAGAAAAAGCATTGGCCAACAAATACGATATCCCCTACACAGAGATTATAAATAAAGAAGCCGAAACCGACATTGGTGCCGTGCTGACTTATGACCATGCCATTGATAAAGAACACATTTTTATTGAAGACGAACCAGTGGGGGAAAAGAACCAAGAGGATGATACATTTTTTTCTAAAATAAAACGGTGGTTTGGTTGAAGCAGTGCCTGTCACCGCCCGAGTTTTGTCGAATCTTAACCGTTGGGATGTTTATAAATTAACCCAATTCAAGGCATGATAGGATTGGAGGTGTTTTAAGTGACACAGCAATACCTTTGTCCGAACTGCAAGACGAATCGGTCACGGTTCAACATAATCGAGCAGGTTGCCAATCCGGTAAAACTAGACCCGCAAACCGGTGACGTACTGAACGACTATCAAGACAGCCAGCCGGAAATCTTCCATCAAGTATACAACGGCCCGGCATACCGAATACAGTGTGGGTCCTGCGGGCTGATTGAAGATGAACATACATTTATTAAATTCGCCGAGCACGACCGGAACAGCTGATGGCGGTGCCTGTCACCACCCGAGTTTTGTCGAATTTTGTCAATATACCCAAGAACCTCAAGTCATCGACCCCGAATCCTTCGAGAATAACATTTATACCTCCCCACCGTTTAAGTGGGGTGTTTTTTCTCTGGAAGATTCAACTTAACTGTTCCTATTTCTGTAACTCAATTTTGTTGCTCCCTGTGTCATCGCATGCTATAGTGTAAACAAGCTTATTGAAAAGGAGGTGAGAGGGTTGGAAAACATGCTCCAGCAGTTAATGGATGAAATGAAGGATATCAAGGTCAATATGGCGACCAAAGAGGACATCAATTACGTTAAAAAAGATATTGAACAACTTGATGGAAGCGTCAATTACATTCAAGGGGACATCAAACAAATTAAAGGGAATATCAAACAACTTGAAGAAAAAATCGATCAAAATGCAGAAGGAATTGATCGCAATTTCAGTCAAGTCGCGTTGAATTCAGAAAAGTTACACTGTCTATATAAAAGCAGTGAACGACAGGATAAATCGCTGGAAACCCTTGCTTTACGTTCCATTGAGCATGAAACAAAACTAAGAAATTTATAGAAAGAGAAGTACCTCAAAACACTTGTATTTTGCGCAGGAGTGACTTTCCTCGACAACCCCTAATCGGTTCATTCTCGTAGGCTTTGAGTTCACAAATGATCTGGCTTTCATCTTCCTTTCAACGGCTACGCACATTACTACAGTAATCATTGAAGAATATTCCTTTCCATTTTCCGGCTCTCAATTCAACAGACCTTTCTCAAATATCATTCGAATTATTCAGCTGCCTCTGCCTATTCCGAAACCCCATCCAAATAAAAGACAACGACAGTCAACCTTTACACATAGAAAACGGTTTCATATAATAGTTATAATCGAAGAACTAAGGGAGGGGGCAGAAATTTGAGTGAAATAAAGGAAGGAACACTGCTGTGGGAGCCGAGCGAGAAACGAAAACAGCAGTCCAATATCTATCATTACATGAATTGGCTGAAAGAACATAAAAACAAGACCTTTAACGATTATCATACACTCTGGAAGTGGTCGGTCGAGGAACTGGAAGATTTCTGGACCTCCATCTGGGAATACTTTGACATCCAGGCAAAACAGCCATATGAAACCGTGCTCACATCGCACGAAATGCCCGGAGCTAAGTGGTTTCCTGAGGCAACCATTAATTACGCCGAGCATGTTTTTCGAAACTGGGATGACAATGAACCTGCCATCATCCACGCCTCCGAACTCCGGGGGACGGAAGAAGTAACATGGCAGCAGCTTTACCGGGATACATCTGCCATGCAGCAGACGATGAAAAACTCGGCGTCACCAAGGGCGACCGTGTTGTTGCCTATGTGGCGAATACCTATGAATCTATCGTGGCCTTTCTGGCAACCGCAAGCCTTGGTGCCATCTGGTCCAGTGCATCCCCTGAGTTCGGGACGCAAAGTGTCATTGACCGCTTCAAACAGATCGAACCAAAATTAATGGTAACCGTTGACGGCTATCGCTACGGCGGAAAGGATTTTGACCGGACTTCCGTGATAGAGGATATACAATCTGAACTGCCGGGGCTCGAAGCTACCATTGTTATCCCTTACTTAGACGAGAACCCGAACACTGGCCAATTAAAAAGACCATCTTATGGAAGGATGCCACAAACACACCAGGAACATTGACATACGAATATGTGAACTTTAACGACCCATTATGGGTATTATTTTCGTCAGGGACAACCGGCAAACCGAAACCGATTGTTCAGAGTCAGGGCGGTATATTGCTCGAACACCTGAAGGCTTTGACCTTCCATGCGGACCTTAGCAAAGGTGATCGTTTCTTCTGGTTTACAACAACCGGTTGGATGATGTGGAATTTCCTTGTCGGTGGACTCTTAACCGGCAGCACAATTATTTTGTACGATGGAAATCCAGGATATCCGGACAAAAGATGCTGTGGAAATTCGCCCAGGACACAAAATGACCTTGTTCGGAACAAGTGCCAGCTTTATTACCGGCTGCATGAAGGACGGACTGGAGCCCGGCAAAGAGTTCGATTTGACCCGTCTTGAAAGCATCAGCTCAACCGGATCCCCGCTGCCGCCGGAAGGGTTTCAATGGTGCTATGACAACGTGAAGGAAGACCTCTGGATTGCCTCAGCAAGCGGCGGAACCGATGTATGCACAGCATTCATTCTCGGAGCACCCATTTGCCGGTGTATGCCGGTGAGCTGCAGTGCCGCGGCCTGGGGGCAAAAATCGAAAGTTTTGATGACGACGCAAAGCCGCAAATCGAGGAAGTCGGCGAGCTTGTACTAACTGAACCATTCCCGTCCATGCCGATTTATTTCTGGAATGATCCGGATGGCAGCCGTCTTCACGATAGTTACTTCGACGTATTCCCAGGTATTTGGCGGCACGGTGATTATTTGAAGGTCACCGACCGGCATACATGCGTCATTTACGGACGATCCGATGCCACCATTAACCGCGGTGGTATCCGTATTGGCACAAGTGAAATTTATCGAGCCGTTGATCATGTCAGGGAAGTGAGTGACAGCCTGATCGTCGATGTTCCTAAAGGTGATGGTGATTCGTATACACCACTGTTTGTCATGATGAAAGACGGCACGGATCTGACCGAATATATAAAGAAAACAATCAAAAATGAAATCCGGACACAATGTTCACCAAGACACGTGCCAAGCGGAATCTATCAGGTACCAGACCTGCCAAAAACACTAAACGGCAAAAAGCTGGAAATTCCAATAAAGAAAATACTGATGGGCAAACCCGTTGACCAGGTCGTTAATAAAGGATCCTTGAGCAACCAGGGCGCACTGGATTATTTTGTCCGGTTTGCGGAAGAACGATTTGAAATAAAGTAATTAGAAAGAGGATGTCTCGATGGCATCCTCTTTAAATAAATGGTTTGTTAGTCTACTAAGTTTTTCACCCACCCGTGTTAAATGTGTTGGACGTCTTAAATTGCAGTGTTATGGGCTTATTTTCTTTCATGGTTGCTTTATATAAACTAATATTACCAGATGGCGGTGTGGAAGCTGCAGAATCAACTTTAAAATTCTCATTTAACGATATGGTCCAGACAGCTTCATCGTCTTTCATCAATACAACAGCAAGTGTCCCAAACTGCTGAATGTGATCCCAATCAAACAATTCTGTTTCACCATTTTGCGTAACAGTAATCCCCTCTTGGTCACTGATAACCTCAGCATTACCGCCTTCCCACTTACCATGAATTTCGGCTCCAACATAATAATACGATCGGCCACTGCCACGATCACCATAAGTACCGATGAATTGCTGAGTCTTATGGTCAGCCGTTTTATACGTTACTGCTGCAACATCATTCGCTAACCATTCCACTTTCATTTTGCCATTTGTTTGATAAGGCAATTTTTTCTTTCGGACGAGCAAGAATACCGTAATAGGACCTATAGTAAACTGCCTCCCCACTCGTTGTATTCTCTTTAATCGATAATACATGTTTAAAATCAGGTGAGAGGCTTGTTGTATTTTTGATTTCTTGGTTACTTGCAACAAGCATCCCCCCCATTAACCATAATGAAAAGAATGACAACACTAACACCAATCCATTTCCACTTTTCAATTAATGGGAGGAGAAGCAAAATGGCCAGAGCTAAACAAATAACACAGAAAATATTAATGATGTAAAACAGCCGATTATCAATATACTCTACTTGAAAGCGTTCATGTACGAAAAAGTATCCCATTTGCAAACAGAAAAAGCCAATAGCAAACAAGAAAAGTAGCCATCCAGCAATTTTAATAAGGTTCTTCTGTTTCATTTGGCTTTACCTCCATTGAAAACTCCCACGTTTTACCGTTATCCGTTGAAATGAATTTACCCTTCACTTTTCCACCTTCATAATCACCATTCGGTCCTTGATTAAGGAGAACCGCCAAATGATCGCCTTCTTTAAAAGGCATCTCCGCGCTAACAAATACTTTGTCATATTCTTCCGGCACGTTAAATTTTGCCTTATTCCAGGTGTTTCCGGCATCTTGGGTTACATAAACATCCGGTGCTTGAGGATTAATAGTTCCAAACGATAGAAATCCCGTATTTTCATCGGTAAACCCACCGTCTGAAATCAATCTTGTTACATCGGAATTATTTGTTTCCTCCCATGTTTTCCGCCGTCATAGGTTAGAAAAACACTGGAATATTCTTGTGACATCGTGCGCCCGCCGGAAATAATGACATAGCCAAAGTTTTCATTGAGAAATGCTATTTTCCGAAACCGCATGGCAGGAAAATGCTCCGTAACAACTGCCTCTTGCCACGTTTCACCTTGATCAAGTGAATACGTCAGTAAAATTTCTTTATCATTCCAGTCCGATCCCTCTGCATACAAAAATGCAGTACGATCCTCCGTTAGAATATAGCTATTTTCAATCAGTTCCTGTTTATTTCCGCGATATTCTCCGTCAAATAATTTATCTTTTTCAATAGGAACGGTAATCCAATTGTTCCCTTTATCAAATGTGATGCTTAACTGATCGTTTTGTAAAGAATAGTCGATGGCGTCTTCTGCATACAGTGGTTGTTCTTTATCGGATTGTTGTTGTTCTGATTTATTTTTCGATTCCCCGTTATGTTCCCATTCAATTGTTTGAGGGCGCTGCGGAGGTGTTATCTGAGTAGACGTTTGATAAAAGATGGTAGCAATGATTAAGCCAATCATCATTAGACCAGACGCACCAAAGACAAGGTTTTTCAAAGCGTAGACTCCTTTTTGCCGTTATTAATAGGAATTTTCCATTACAAATATTTTCCTTTTAAACTTTTATTTCAAGGAATTTCTAAAAATCATTGTATTTTTTCGGACTCATGAACGGGGTGAATTCCGTCCATCACGCAATTCACCCTGTTTCCGTCAAGCTATAATGCTTCCTGCCCCAGCACTTTCTGCCGCGTCCCCAAACTCACAGCCACATACGCAACGAACGCGAGCACGACCGGCAGTACGACTGAATGCAGTCCGAATGGCTTAGGGAAAAATGTATCCGACAGAATATACAACCCGACACCGGTTACCATGGAGGCAAGTGCCCCGTATTTATTTCCTTTTTCCAGTACAGCCCCATCACGATCGGCCAAATAAATGCCGCCTCAAGACCGCCAAACGCGAACAGATTCAGCCAGATAATTAAATCAGGCGGATTAAGTGCCATCAAGAAGACGATAACACCCAGAATTGCTGTTATACCGATACTCAGTCGTTTCACCCGCTGCTGGGATGCTTTGGGTTCCACATAATTTAAATAAACATCTTTTACGATTGCGGAACTCACCAGCAACAGTAAGGAATCCACCGTTGACATAATTGCTGCCATAGGTGCCGCTAGTACTATACCTGCCAGCCAGTTTGGCAAAACTTCCAGCGCAATGAGCGGCATAACCTTATCTCCCACTTCGATGCCTGGCAGGATCGGCCGAGCAAACACACCAATCAAATGCATGTTTAGCATAATCACACCGACAACAATTGTCCCGATAATCACGCGCGATGCATCGAACGGGAATCTTTATAGGACATCGCCCTGACTGCTATCTGCGGCAAAGCGACAACCCCGACACCGACAAGAATCCAGAACGACGATACAAATGCCGGTGACAGGCCGCCATCCGCACCGTATGGGGTGATCAGATTTGGATTTTCAGCAGTGAGATCGGATATAATATTGGAAATACCGCCTCCAGCAACAATAGTCGCTACCAGCAAGATAAGCGTGCCGGCAAACATGATTGTCCCTTGAATAGCATCCGTCAGCGCTACGGCCCGGAAACCGCCGATAGTCACATAAATCAAAACGAACAGCGCAAAAATAAATAAGGCTGTCGTATATGGGATACCGACCAATGATTCAATCAGACGGGCCCCGCCAATCCACTGGGCTGCCATTGCAGAAAATAAAAAGATAATAATACTGAATGCCGAAAACAGGACAACCCATTTGGACCGGTAACGCTCCTTCAAAAAATCAACCATGGTCAGCGCTTTATATTTTCGCGTAACAATCGCAAATTTTTACCTAGTACCATTAACACAAAATACCCTGTCGATACTTGTGTCATCGCTAAAAGTACCCAGCCAAGCCCTTCCGTATATGCCGTTCCCGGACCGCCAATAAAACTGCTGGCACTGCCATAGGTAGCTGTCATCGTCATCGCCAGAACGAACCCGCCGAGACTCCTTCCGCCCAAGAAATAGTCCTGCATAAATGTATTGGACGCTTTGATATACTTCCCGGCCCACATGCCAACGCCAAATATAACCAGCAACAACCCGATTAATGGAACTAATGCCTGCCAATTCATGTCTCTTCTCCCTCTTCTTCAAATGAAACTTCCACAAACCATTTCTTCACCACAATCGTGACCAGTACTGCCATCACAATGAACCCGAGCACACAGCTATAAAAGAACCACGCCGCAGTCCGAAAACATACGTGTAGTCGGACGGATCCTCCCCGCCAAGTCCATAGGCAAACGCAAACCACCAAATAAATTAAAGATAGCCAGTCCCACCCCAAATAAAGCTTCCCGGTTGGCAACTTTATACCGTGGGTCGCTCTCGGACGTATTTTTTTCTTCACTCCCATGTACCTCCTTTTAACGCTTTCCAAAATTCGAGCCCAATTTACAAACTACCTCTTATTAATATAACGGATAGAATAGCTGATTGTAAATATTCGAAAAACTCCTTTCACCCTATCATAAAGCCGGGATTCAAAACACAAGCAAAATAGACGGAAATGTCGTACATGAAATAATTGATATCAAAAGAGAAGAATTGAAGAAAAAATGGGTTTATGTGTGTTTTGTGGTCGTGATTAACTCGAATATTCGTTTATGACTATTAAGCTGAATTTCCTTCTTTTTCATCAATATTAAAAAGAGTAACCATTTGAGTTACTCTTTTTTAACAGGTCTATTCCACTGTTATTGGTTCTTGCTTTTTCCGTGCCAGACACATAATGCCCGCAATCAGGTAGAATAATCCACTGAATATTCCGGCGCCAGCGGTTACAACCGCACCAAGAACGGCAGTCACAATCAAAATAATACCGGCAGCTTTTGGATTTTTGTCACCCTTCATAAGCACAATGGAGACGATCCCCAAAATAAGTGCCAGCACTGAAACAATAATCAGAAACCAGCCGCCGCCCTGGAACATTTCCAGCATAGCATCCATATCACCTGCTGCCACTTCCGGCTGTTGCTGCCTGACTTCTTCTTTCGTCTGATCCCAAATTGCTTCATTGTTAAAGAGCCAAACCATAAATGCACCGACCGCGGCAAAGAAACCATAAATCAAAATGCCAACGATGGTTAGTACAATTTCTCCTGTTCTGTTCATGCCTATACCTCCCCGAGTCATCTTCTGCTACTCTATGCATTCCTTGGGCTGCATTATTCGAGTCAGCATGCTTTCTTGATTGTATCATAAATCCATTGTTGCTTTCCTCCATTAAATAGTGGAAACTTGTTTGAAACTTTGAAAAAGACATGACAAACTTACCTTACTTTGTTACACTTAAGTGGACTAAAAATATAATGCGAGAACTACTAGGGGTGCCCAGCAATCGTGGGCTGAGAGGAAAGGCGTTCTGAGCTTTCCGACTCTTACGGACCTGATCTGGTTAATACCAGCGTAGGGAAGTAGTCTGACAGAATTGCTATCAGCTATTTCAAGCCAGGTCCAGTCTATGGATCTGGCTTTTTTCGTTTGGATCCACCCCTTACCGAAAGGAGGGTCTACGTGAATCGGACACGGTTATTAACGACGATGGCCGTTTTTGTAGCAATTGGAACACTTGGTGCACAGCTCTTATGGTTTCCGGCCGGTGTCGCCAAGGCTTACCCGGTGCAGCACGCGGTCAACGTCATGGTCGCTGTCACACTTGGCCCCGGTCCGGCGGTTGTGATTGCCTTCATGATTGGCCTGCTCCGGAACATGCTTGGCCTTGGTACATTATTAGCTTTTCCCGGCGGCATGATTGGTGCCTTTCTAGCAGGTTACCTCTACAAAAACCGACAAAATAGCAATGGCTGCGGTCGGGGAAGCCGTGGGTACAGGAATAATTGGTGCACTGTTTGCTGTTCCATTTGCACGCGTGCTATTGGGCAGTTCTGCTGGTGCCCTTTTCTTCCTTCCTTCGTTTCTAGTCAGCAGTGTAACCGGGGCATTAATCGGCTGGTTTGTTGTATCCAAAGTCAAACAAGCCAGAATCATGGAAAACCATGTTTAAAAAAGAACTCCTTAAACAGAAAGGATGATCCATTCATGAACAAAGTCGAATCAGCATTAACCATAGCCGGCACAGACCCGAGCGGCGGCGCCGGTATCCAGGCCGACCTGAAAACCTTCCAGGAATTACAAACGTATGGGATGTCCGTCATTACATCGGTCGTCGCCCAAAATACAACAGGTGTCCAAGATGTGCAGCATATGTCAGGATCTATGATTAAGGAGCAGCTGGTGTCCGTCATTTCCGATATCCCATTCCAGGCATTTAAAACCGGCATGCTAGCTAACATTGAAATCATGGATGCCGTTGCAGAAAAGATTTGTGGATTGACTGTACCATATGTCATGGATCCCGTGATGGTAGCAGCCAGCGGTGATCCGCTAATTTCAGATGATGCCCAAACGTATTTGTGCGAAAAATTGCTCCCCCTGACGACGGTCACAACACCGAACATCCCAGAAGCAGAAGCAATCACCGGCCAAACAATCACAACACCGGAAGATATGCAGCAGGCAGCCAAACAGATTGTGCATGATTTTGGCGCGAGTGCCGCACTTGTCAAAGGCGGTCATATGCGAGGGAAAGCGGTGGACTTTTTATATGATGGGGATCGGATGCACACTTTTTCGGCAGACCGGATTGACACAAAAACACACATGGAACCGGCTGCACCTATTCAGCAGCTATTACCGCTTATATTAGTCACGGGTATACATTACCGGAATCCGTGAAAAATGCTAAAGATTACGTAACCGCGGCCATTCGCCATTCACTTTCCATTGGCAACGGAAGCGGTCCTACCAACCATTGGGCACAGCGGATGGAAAGGGTGAAATAGATGAATCAAACAATCATCCAAGAGGTGCGTGAAACAACGCCGTTGATACACCATCTTACCAACCAGGTCGTAATGAACTTTTCAGCAAACGGCCTGCTGTCATTTGGAGCTGCACCAGTCATGGCAAAAGCTGAAGAAGAAACCGCTGAAATGGCTGCCAATGCAAATGGCCTCTTACTTAATATCGGCACCTTAACGTCACAAGAGCTTCCTGCCATGATTAATGCAGGTAAAACTGCCAATGAACGAGGGATCCCTGTTGTTCTGGACCCGGTCGGTGTCGCAGCAACCCCATTCCGGACCAATGCGGTAAAGAGGATTTTAAGTGACGTACAGCCAACGATCATCAAAGGAAATGCAGGAGAGCTTGCTCATCTCGTCGAAATTCCGTGGGAAACAAAAGGCGTCGAATCGGTTGGGGATGGCAATGCTGATGAGATTGCATTAAAGGTGGCCGAAACCTATCAATCTGCCGCAATTGTTACCGGAAAAACTGATGTCATATGCATCGGCAGCGAAGTCGTTCATAATCACACCGGCCATCCGATTTTAGGTAAAATAACAGGGGCTGGATGTCTGCTGGGCTCGATTTTAACAGCTTGCCTGACAACCAACAAATCTATTGAACAGCAAGCATTAACGGCCGTCCAATTTTACGGGTTGGCCGCAGAATACGCTGCTGAAAGGCCGGATGTCAACGGGCCGGGAACTTTTCTCTCCCATTTATTGATGCATTAGCCTATGACCCTGCAAAACTGGAAAGGGAGTAATCAATGAATCTTAGAAAATACTTCATCATGGGAAGTCAGAACTGTAACCGCCGCGACCCTGCAGATATTCTGAACGAAGCAGCTAATGCCGGGATTACCGCTTTTCAATTCCGGGAAAAAGGAAAAGGTTCGCTATCCGGTCAGGACAAACGAAAATTGGGTTATAAACTCAGGGATATCTGCACCAGGCATCATGTATTGTTTTTGTCAATGATGATATCGAATTAGCCGAAGCACTGGATGCGGATGGCGTCCACGTCGGTCAGGACGATATGCCGCTGGAAAAATTACGGGAGATATTTCCGGATAAAATCATCGGCTTATCTGTATCCAAGCAGAACGAAGCCGACAATAGCCCTATTCAACTGGCCGATTATCTCGGTGCAGGACCAGTTTTTGCCACATCCACAAAGATGATGCAAAACAAGCAGTCAGTCCCGATTGGATTACAACATTGAAACGGCACTATCCCGCATGCCGATTGTTGGAATTGGCGGGATCACAGACAGAAACGCTGCCACTGTCATGAACGCCGGTGCGGACGGGGTTGCCGTTATTTCAGCGATTACGAAAGCTGATGATATAAAAGCAGCTGTCGAAAACCTGTAATCATATCAGAAGGCCGCAGTATTGTATGCTGCGGCTTATACTTATAATCGTCTTCCACTAGTAAAAGGTGTCTTATCATTTTCTAATGATAAGACACCTTTTTGTAATTGGATTCGATTGTAATAGTGACATTACTTTTTATTCCGGTCTGCATACACCGCCATGGCATCACGCATGAAAACAGTCAAGCCTTCACCATATTTATCAATATTTTTCGTGAAACGCTCGTCATCGACATACATTTGGCCGAGTCCTTTGAATGCATCAAGCGAGTAACTGCCGATCTTATTTAAGTAGTCATACCAAACTTTGATTGCTGCTTGCGCCTCATCTGAATCAGGGGATTTATGGCGAATGGCTGCAAGGTCTTGATAAATATCGTCAAACTCTTCACCCAATACTTTTGTTCATCTTTGGACATCTTGTCGATTTTTGCATTCGATTCGTCAACAACTTTGTCGCCCCAGCGTTCGCGTGCCTCCTGTTCGTACGGGTTATGGCTAAAATCAAAGCCGGCAAACTTTTCTTTATCACTCATCTGAATCGCTCCTTTCGTGTGATGGATGGTCTTATCAATTGTTGCAATCATGTTATCCAAGCGGGCACGCTCTTCAAGCAGCATGTTTCGCTGGACCTGAAGCGCCTCCTCCCTGTCAAATGATGGACTATTGATAATGTCCTTTATCTTTTTCAAAGGGAAGCCAAGTTTTCTAAAAAATAGTATTTGCTGCAATGTTTCAAGATTCTTTTCTGAATAAATCCTGTAACCGGACTCCGTTGTTTGTTCTGGTTTCAGCAGTCCGATCGCATCGTAATGATGCAATGTACGCACACTGATTCCAACTAGTTCAGCCACTTCTTTCACTTTCATTATTTAGCCTCCCTTTAGGATTTACTATAAAACCATGACGTAACGTGAGGGTCAACAGTGAAATACACACCTTAAGCGCCCATACATTTTTAGACGAATCCCCATATACTGAAGAGAAGAATTTTTAGGGAGGAATTTAAAGATGAACCATAACCAGCCGCCATTTGGCGATGAAAGAATATTCAATTTTCCATGGTTTCAGGACGGTGGGCCGGGCGGAGGGCCTCCATTCGGCGGACCGGGGCAAACGGGTGGTGGACCACCATTTGGCGGACCACCTGGGCAACCGGGAGGCGGAGGACCAGCTAATTTTCCAGGCGGACAGCAGCAAATCAGCCCGCCGAATTCACCACCGCCATCATTCACACCGCAACAGCCTCCAATGCAGCAGGCGCAGGGAGGGATTAGTACTTTCGCAGTTGACCCCGGTGCCATTAGAGGATGCTTGTTTCAATTCACGTATATCTGGTTACGATGGGATTCTTTTGGTTTTTCCCAGTATATATCGGAAGGCGCTCTATTGCGGGATTCAGATGGCAGAGGAACCGCTGGGTATTCTATGGCGTTGATTTAGACCGTATCCAATCTTTTCAGTGTTACTAGGGCGTTTACTGGTATGCCTGTTTTACTGGTGCCTGTCACCACCCGAGTTTTGTCAGTTTTCGTCGAATGAATCTGGCGGTTTGGCATCTTTTGGATGTGGTCGGCGGTATCGCCATTATCGTGTTTTCAGCAGCCATTCTGTACCTGGGTGTCAAAGGCTTGCTCAATAAATAAAACAAGAGACCGCAATTAAGCGGTCTCTTCTTATTCACTCTTCATGTCCTCCACAATGGTTTCCACTTCATCTCTGGATATCTTTTCGCGGCCTTCTTTCAGGGCTTTCACCGTCCGTTTGGCCAAAGCTAGCGGAATTCTGCAAAACAGGAGGATGTTTCGGGTTTTGATCGCTTTCATGTACTCGTCAGCTTGGGCGAGGTTATTCTCGGTATAGCGGAACATATCATCCCGTGTCCAGCCATCAGGTACAAAATTCACACCGCGTTCACTGTCTTCATCCTGGTTCCGCAAAATGTTCACAGCCTGCAGCCCGCGTCCATAGCCAATGGCCAGATCACGGTCAGTCTCCGTTCCATCATACCAGAACCAAATGTCCGACAGCATGACACCTACGAGCCCGGCTACATAATATGTATAGTCATCCAGGTCTTCCTTATCCTTTACATTCCAGCCCTTTTCTGCCCAGTCAGCCATCCCAGATGCCATAATACTCGTCGATTCTTTTACTTTATCAACAATCCCATCCGGGCAAAGGTGGATCCAGTCACCTAATCGCAGTGTCACTTCCGGCAGACGCGATTCATACGGCTGAAGCATGGCACGGTATGCTTCATCATCAAATTCGCCCTCTAATAGATCACTCGTATACCTGAGCAGGTGCTGTTTTGTCCCCGAATCCAATCCTTCATGATCCTCTATTTCATCCACAGCACGCATGCATAAATACGCTGAACCTACTGTTTGTTTTAAAGGTGATTTCAGCAAAGTAATCGGTATGTAAAAGGTTCTGCTTGTATCCTTAAGCATTTGGATGGCATCTTTTTGCAATTGTTTCGCTTGTTTCAACCGTTACGCCTCCCTTGATACCATTTATTATAACAAAAATGCGCATTAATCACATCAATTGCATGCTGCTAAAAAAGGGCTCCCTAAGTAGTACACTTACCGTAGAGAAAACTCCAAATATCAGTATAATTATCTTATGAAAATAGAAATATGTTATAATAAAATACAATAGACCGGTTTCGCATGAGGGGTTTGGTAGCACTGTCGATCTGCCGTTAGTCTTCGTTGGGAGGCTCTCCCCAGAGAGGGAGGTGCTTGGACATTGTTTTTACTTTTTTGTTCCATCTGTTCATATAGAGATGAAATAACTGCATCACGGTGATACGGGGGGGAGTTTACTTGTTGTACGTCTTTCCTTCATTTTATTGTGATAAAGCTTATAAAGCTCCGGAACTATCCAATTCTTTTGACTCTCTTTCAATTGTGAAAAACGTTTGTTTGTTTGAAGAAGCTTCCCATTTACCTTTATATGGTTTTTCATCAAGAACCTTCCTTTAAATCTTACTTATTTTTACTTAATTACTATTGTCTCACTTCATTAGAAAAGAGCCTCTCCACTTATTGCAGAAAAGCGCCTCGATTCCCGAACAGTCATTTCTAATATTCGCTGGATTGCCTAAGATTGCTGTTCGTTTTGATCTCTTTTGTTTTTTATGACTAGCATTGCATCTAACCAACCAATTTGAACGAGCAAAGGGATTAAAAAGGTACTGCTAAAACCAAAATATTTAACATAATGATTTTCGGAGTTTGAATTGCACCAGCCGCATCTACATCTTTTGTGCTAATAAAATCGACCCTGCTGCAAATAAGGCCAACCAGAAAGCATTTACAATCCACCAAGCAATCCAAGAGAATTTCACAACACACCTCTTTTTATGAGATAATAGGATAAAAAGATCCGGCCCTTTGAAAGCAAGATTGGCACAAGTCTTATTCAATTCTCGCGCCCGTTTAGTGAATAAAGCAGATCACTACATTCACGATGTAGTTTCTCTTTTCTTTGAAATTACCATTTCAGTTAGAATAGCAATAAATGACATTATCCCGATTCCTACAACCGTATATTCAAAAGCCGATTCCCATTCACTTGAATAAAGGGTATATATCGTTATGGTTCCCACCAATATAGCCATTGCCAACTGTGTAGTGAATTTACTACTTGGTTCTTCTTTTTTGAAAAATTGAGTTTTAGTAACAGTTAAAAACAGGATTATAGCCAACAATGCAAGTAAAATTATCATCTTTATTCACCTCTTTAACTCCCAAGTATTATTCAATCAAACGGCTCTACAATGGCAAATGGGCACTGTCTTTTATTCCAGAAATACTGCACCCGTTTGCTTAACTATTTTGATTTGAAAAATAACTATATAAACCAAACAAAAGAATAGTGATAACTATGCTTTGCGAAAGATAAATTATGAAACCACCTTTTTCGTACTCCTTGCTCTATTGGGAAAATAGGTGTTCAAGATAAAACTAATAACCCCCAAGATTGCGAAGGTTAGTATGAAAGTAAAAATCGTTTGCAATACCATTTTATTTCTCTCCAAATCATTATTTATTTCCACTTATTTTAACATAAATATCCTGATCCCTTTGAAAAGGTCTACAACAATATGGCCCGTTTATGGCTAAAATTATTAAAATGCATCTCTCTTTTTGCACTTTATACGCTAAATTAGCTCTTATATTAAAAGGTGTTTTAGCAATGCTTTTAGGGCAATGACAACAGATATTGTCATTTTGCTATTTATGGCGTTAATACCAATGATGAAGTATTAAATTACTTATCCTAACGTTGTCATATCAATAAAATAGTGAACTAAATTCTATGTGATGATGGATAACCTTATAAAAAAAAACTTCGGCACTCGCTATAGACGAAGCGAGTACCGAGTGTTCTAGTGATCAATTTTAATTGGCCTTCCTCTTCTTGGTCTTTCCCACATGAGGCCTTGTTCTAGCGCCATCTTTTTGGCGATTTGCGGTGCGTTCCACAATGGCGGCAATAATAGAAACGACACAGGCACAGCGGTGATAACAATCGAGTTTTGAATAGCCGTTATGCTGCCTTCCCCAATGGTCAGAATTACCATGGTCGTACCACCGAAAATTAATGCCCAGAATACGCGCAGCCACCTCGCAGGATGATCATTTCCGGTCAGTGTTACAGCAACTGTGTACGACATCGTATCAGTAGTCGTTGCCACAAAACAATGGATATGGCCAAAAATGCAACTGCTATAATAGTCCCTATTGGCAGTTGATCCATGATGGCCATGACGGCAGCGGGCATTCCTGCCTCATTTAAGGCCCCTGAAATCGATCCTGGATTCTCTATTTCAAAAAAAGACCCCTGTACCACCTACAACAGAAAACCAGAAATTCGTGACAAGCGGTGCCACTATCGATACTGCAATAATCAGTTCCCTTATGGTTCTTCCACGAGAAATTCGACTTATAAATATGATTAGCATTGGGCCATAGCCGATGAACCAGCCCCAGAAAAAGAGTGTCCATGAACCCAGCCAGGCACTATCGCCACGGTAAAAGTTCATCGTGAGCATGTTTTGCAGATGAACACCTGTACCGCCGACGAATGCATCAATAATAAACAATGTCGGTCCAATAATCAGTATGATAAAACCTAAAAGGAATGTCATGCCAACATTAATACGGCTTAAAATAAGGATTCCTCTATCAACCCCTGTAGCAGCTGAAATCGCCGCAATCACTACAAGAACCACGACAACCAGAATACTTACTGTTACGGTATTTGGCACATTAAATAAATGGTTAAGGCCATATGCTATCTGTAATCCAAGGAAACCCAATGGCCCCAATGTTCCCGCTGCCGTTGCGATAATGGAAGAAATATCAGCTGCGGAGCCAAGAATACTCTTGTGAAATATTTTCTCCCCGAAAACCGGGTATAATAACGCTCTTGGTCGCATCGGGTAGCCTTTGCTGTAGTGCACATACATCATCACAATGGTAGACAGTGTCCCCAAAATTGCCCAGGCGAAAAATCCCCAATGCATAAATGCCTGCGCAAAAGCAGCTGGTATATTGTTAAACTCCCCACCGCCAAATAATGGGGGAGTCGTCATGTAATGGTACATTGGCTCAGCTGCTGCCCAGAATACACCTCCGCTAGCAAGAAGAGTTACTAAAATCATCGCAACCCAGCGATAGTAGCTATACTTTGGTTTATCCATTTTACCTAAACGAACCTTACCAAATCTCGAAAAACCCAAAAATATCCCAATTGCAAAGTTACCAAACAATAAAACCTGCCAATAAGCTCCAAACAGATTTGCGGAATAATCAAATAGCGTCGTAATCCATTTTCCGACTGCTTCACTGTTGATGAACGATAAAATAATAAATAAAATCAGGAATCCGCCACTTACCGCAAATGCTGTCCAATCTGTTTTAACTTTCTGTGGTTCTTGCAAAGTTTTCCTCCCATTTTTAGGAGCAAGTGTCTCCAACATTATCGAAATGCTGTCTTAACGACCGTTGGATGGAAAATGATTATCTCACACACCACGATCAATCATAGCTAAACCCATCGGCTTGCCCGTGTTATTTTCATACATAGTTTTTCATTATAGTTTTGAATGGATGAATCGTCAACAATGAAAATCGCAAGCAATTAAAGAGAGGCTGCTTTCTAAAAGTTTTTTCACTTTTTACATGAAGATATGCGCTGAGCGACCTGAACACACGTGGACAGTGACCCAGCCAGTAGAAGTAGTATTCCCACATCCCGTAAAATTATTTTTCAAGCACGTTTTCCAAACAATGCCATGGCCAGAAATCCGACCCCCATCCCGAGCATAACTCCAACCCCCCGTATCACCTGCCATCATGCCAATACCAATGCCTACGAAAAGACAGCCCGTAAAGGCAATTCCACCGCGCTCATAATTCAGGTCATCCCCTCCATTTTTTATCTTTGCTATACACATATTATTTAATTCGTTCTATATCGATATGTTCCTTTATTTACGGGCACAACCAAAAACTTAATAATACGAGAGATTTATATGCCTTAACGCTCCATTTTAGTCATACAATTTTAAATGACTTCCTTTTTCAACGTAATGAAAGTATTATCACTATAATAAAAAGAGATCCTTACGTGGGAATGGTCTCATAATGTTATATTTGCTAAAATTGCCGTATAAAGATGGAGGCGATGTTCGTGAAAATATATGTCGATGCAGATGCTTGTCCTGTCAAACAAACCATTATAACAGTTGCCCGGGAATATGAAATTCCTGTCGTGCTTGTGAAAAGCTTTTCCCACTTTTCCCACGATGATGAACAGCCCGGCGTAGAAACCATTTATGTAGATACGGGGGCTGAGGCTGCGGACTACCGGATTATGCAACTGGCGAACAAGGGGGACATAATCATCACCCAGGACTATGGGCTGGCGTCTCTGGCTCTTTCCAAAGAGTGTGTCGTGCTCCATCATAAAGGGTTTGTCTACACGAACCAAAACATCGATCAGCTGCTGCAATCCCGCTATCTAAGCGCAATGGCACGCAAAAGCGGCAAACGGACAAAAGGACCGAAAGCTTATACGGCCGAGGATGAAGCAAAGTTCCGTGAGCTTTTCCGGCAAACGCTGGAGGACTTGCTTTAGTCGATTCCAACAGCGCGCTTCGCCTCTCTAATATAGCCACATCACGCCACATTCCATTTAATTTCCCAAGCCGGCACCGTACCCCCACCTCAACACCTTCCTCGGTACTTTCGCTGCTAAGATAGATGCTGACTTCCGCTGCGCCGGCATGCGCCTCCCGTTTAGAAATTCGGCTCAGTGCTGCCCAGCCGATTACTTTTCCTTCCTCCCGTGCAACCAGCCGGCAAACAGAAAAACGGGTATCTTCCCACCCTTCCCGTGGGGATTCTGTTTCAAATGTTACATTTCCGGTATGAATTCCTTCTATAAAAATAGCACGGACCTTTATCTACGACGATTTGACTTATCGTGCTGATTACCTGCTTACTTGCTATTTTATAATCATAAATAACCATGTACATCTTTGACAATTTTATGATAACAGAATATAATAATTTTAAGGTAAGGAAAAGTAAGAATCGATGGAGAGAGGTGGTTGTTGATGGAAGCAAAGTTAACCAGTAAAGGTCAGATAACTATACCTAAGGAAATTCGACGACTGTTGAACCTTCAATCAGGGGATGCGGTATCATTCGAAGTTCATGAGTCTGGGGTCACCATTAACAAATCAAGACGGCCATTGACAATACAGGAACGATTCGAAAACTATGATTTCAATAACTCGAAGGAAGAAATAGAAAAAGCCATGCGTGAAATAGACACAGGTAATGACGTTGGGGAGGAACGGTGATGAACTATAAGGCGAAGCAAGGTGATATTATTTCCATGGATTTCAATCCCCAAAAGGGCCGTGAACAGCGCGGCAGAAGGCCTGCAATTGTTGTAAGCAATAACTTTTTCAACCGACTCAGCAATTTGGCACTTGTTTGTCCCATTTCCAATACTTCTCCAGATTTTCCCCTTCATGTTAAACTGGATGACCAAACTAAGACAACGGGGTCCATTTTATGTCAACATGTAAAATCGCTTGACCTATCCGCTCGAAATGCATCATTTATTGAGAAACTTCCCAGTGAACTTCTTAGCGAGGTACTGAACATCATTCAAAGTGAGTTTTAGATGCAGGTTGTTAAAATGGTCCATTTTCACAAGACAATCGGAAATAAGACTCGCATTCAAATTAATGCTCTATTAAAGATGGCCCATTGGTAATCGGGAGCTTTTTCACCGTAAGGATGGGATCCTGCACCGGCCGGCGGTATGCTTGCAGATCGTTTTCCCAAGAAAAATGTACTGATTTTTAATCGATAGCTTGCGTGAGCCGCTCGATTTGTCACCATTGTTTGTCCAGGGGCCGGAATATGGTCGTTGAAGATCCCCACCGTCCGGCGGCCCATCTATTTATCCATGCAAAAACCCCCTTTGAAATGGCCCTGCCATTCCAAAGGTCCGATGGTTATATCTTTCTAATTCTGAAGTTATCCTGCAGTACGGCCCAATTTTGTGGAAACGAGTTTCCCAATACCCAATAAATACACCTCTTAGCCCATATTCCTTCACGGTGTCATATTTAGCCTGAACACTGCGGGCGTCTTCAAACCATACTTCATGCTCCTGGCCGTTCTCATCCATATAGCGGAAAAATGGTGATTGGTACGTTTCATCATACTGAATGGATACACCATATTTTGCTGCCAGCTGAACTGCTTCTTTCGGACTAATCGTTCTGGCAGTTGTACTTTCGACCCAAGGAATATTCCAATCGCGTCCGTACAAAGGCATTCCCATCAAGATTTTTTCACGTGGAATGACTGTGACAGCATAGTCCAGCACATCCCTTACTTCATTAATTGGTGCAATGGCCCATGGTCTGCCGCCTGCCCAGCCCCATTCGTACGTCATCAGCATTACAAAATCCACGATATCCCCATGTGCCGCATAATCATGCGCTTCATAGAGCAGTCCTTGCTGAACAGCACTTTCTTTTGGGGCCAAAGATGTCGATACCAGAAACCCTTCCGGATGCAATCGGGATACAACACGCCTCAAAAAGGCATTATAATTTTCACGGTCTTCCGGGTAAACATATTCGAAGTCAAAATTAACCCCTGCATACCCTTCCGATCGCAGCTTTTCCAAAAGGTTCGTAATAACGTCTCCTGTGTTTCGGAATTACGAAGTAGCGTGGCAGCCAAATCTGAGTTTAATTCGCTCTGTTTAAAATTGGTTACAACAATCAGTGGTGCAGCATCATTAGCCCGGGCGGCTTCCAGTACCGACTGATCCCGCAACTCCGTAAGAGTTCCATCTTCCCTGACGCTGTACATAGATGGTGAAAGATAAGTAAGATACTTGCCCTCTCGCATTACCTCAGCTTTCCCCTGCTTATCCATTTGCGTTGTGTAGGCATTGACGTCAATTACAGGTTGATTCGTAATCGGAAATCGGAATGTTTGACCCGGAATGATTGGCTCCGGATCCCCGTTATTATAACTTACCTGCCCGGCACTCAACCCGTCAATACCCCAAATGTATTCATCTGCCTGAACGGTATGCAGAAAATACGGATTTGACACCATTTGACCGACGTATATCTCTGCAGGATTCGTAATATTATTTGCCACAGCAAGTTCCTGAACCGTTACACCAAACATACGGGCAATCTTCCATAAATTATCCCCAGCCTGAATAACATATTCACGTCCAGGCTCCGGGACAACCAGTGATTGCCGACTACAAGCATATCAGGATTATCTAATTCATTTAACAAAACAATCTGATTCATATCTGAACCGTAATTTTGCGCTATTCGCCATATTGTATCTCCACTTTGCACGACATGTATTTGCATAATGATTACTCCCCCAATTTGCATGCTACTTTCACCCTATGCATTGGGTGTTTGTCCAGTAACAAATGGAAGGAGAATTCGTGCTTTAATGTCAAAAACGCCCTTGTCGATTTTATTTTCTTGTTACATCACTTATCATAAACCGGCTCTTCGGTATCGACGGCATGCGTACCATACTGAAACGCAAATCCTGTTTTGGCACGCTATAATCCATCCGCTTTGCCAAGAACTCCAGGCTCACTTTCATGACTTCAACCGTCACCCATTCACCTGCACAGCGGTGGCCCATATCATAATCTCCGCCGCCTTGCGGGATAAAATCAAAAAGACTTTCCTCCCAATTTTCGAAACGCTCCGGCCTGAATACATCCGGCTTTTCCCACAAATTCGGGTCATGATTGGTACCATAGACATCCAGCAACACAAGTGTCCCTTTTTTAAAATGATGGCCGCCCCAGTTAAAGTCGTCGCGCACCCTGGCACCCAAGAAAGGACCAAACGGATAATAGCGGCGAACTTCCTGAACAAACATCCAGCTGTAGTCATCATCACCCATTTGCAATTTCTCTTTCGTTTCCGGAAAATCATGCATCGCCAATGCACCGAATGTGATATACCGGCCAATGGCCACAATCGGTCTTAAAATATTTATTAGTTCGACAGCCGCGACCTGCAGATCCAACAAATTTCCATTCAAATCACGATGCCAAGCCATTGCGTATAAAGCAGTGTCTTCAGGTGGTGTGCGTTCTCCATTCCGTACTTGATCAATGATCGTTCTAATCCATCGCTCCGATCTGTTTCGTGCTGTGCGTCCACTCCAATGCCTTGGTCCAACCGCGCCAAACGCATCAATCATTGCCGAGAAATCGCTTGTCCGCTGGTTCAGCTCGCTGGCAAACAGCGGTACACCCGCCCATTCACAAGCAATGCGGCACATCACCTTTTCCGCTTCATGAAATAATTCGAACTTCTGCTTTTGCTGCCAGCTATCCACAGCAAACTTCCATTGTTTAGCTGTAATATCCTTTAGTTCACGGAGGCGCTCGGGTGTCATAAGCGACATAAATAGCTGCTTACGATGCTTGTGTGCAGCATCGTCCATTGTCTGTACGCCCTTTTTCCCAAAATTGATTCTTTAATTCGCTTTGGCGCAGCACCCTTCCGTCTAAACTTTAGCTCGTCATAAAAAACCTCGGCCGCTTCTTCGCCACCTATACAAATTACTTTTTGTCCCATCAGTCTGGTCTGGAAGATATCCGAATGAAATCGCCTTCGTCTATTCGGAATATAGTTATATCCTTGCATTAACAGCTTCATGCTATTGTCCAGACCTTGTTCACGTGGTATTGCCATCTCAGCTTCCACCCTCTCAAACAGTAAGATCTGTAACTATGTTTTTCCTCAAACAGAAAAATATTCACTTTATAGAGGTTGTTCAAAAAGTCCGGTAAAAATAACACATCGAATTTCTTCGTTGGCTTGTTTTTCCGCTCCTTGGAAAAGAAATACACTTTTCCTGCGTGCGATGCGGGTTCAGGGAAACTTTCCTTGTGCTCATGTATCTAAATACATACATTCTGCTCCTTGGGAAAGAAGAACGCTTTCCCTTCGTGCGATGTCGTTCAGGGAAGCTTTCCTTATGCTCGAAACTACGCCGCCTCGAAATTCTCGGTCCTTTTTATCCTCCTTTTTGAACACGCACTTATAGGATGAAATCGTGGAAAGACAGCTGCATACCTGTTAACATTCACAATAAATATCACTGTCAAAAAAGGGTGAAACGTATATGTGTCAAAAAAGTGCTTATAAATGATATGGAAATCAATGCGTCAAACGTTCAAGTGGGTACCGTTACCAAAAACGGCAAAAAACGGAGGCAAATTCAATTTGATTTTAAAGTAAGGAGTGAGGACTATCACGATGTGACCACGCTTCTTTATAAAAATAACTTTCAGGTCACTGTTCCCGATGAAAATATTACATTCCCTGCTGTCATCACAAACTACGCCACATCTATCACTAATTTATATGAAACAGGCCAGACAGGCGATTTCAGTCTTGAGCTCACAGGAAAAGAGTAATCAAGCTTTTTAATGGAAAAACAGACAAGCCACACAGCATTACAGAACAATGCCGTGTGGCTGCTTTTAGCTGACTATCATTCGGAAGTCCTTTCCTTAGAAGTACTGGACTGAGTAACATGCAACCCCGTCCGGTCAACAGACAACCGTTCAATCTGATAGTCAGGCAGTTCTGTTTTCAGCTGATCAGCACATGCTTTTCCTTTTCCTTTTGGCAAAAAGGATATCATAGCTGGCCCTGCTCCGCTAATGACAGTTCCATAAGCGCCTTGTTCCGCCGCATACAGTTTAATGTCATTGTAATGTGGAATCAAATGAGCACGATAAGGTTCATGGAACAAGTCGCTTTCCATCATTTTTCCTGCCAGCCGATAATCCCCCCGATAAAAGAGCGGCCACCAGTACATTGCTTACAGAGCTGGCCGCTGCCGCACGTTCTCTGCTAAACATATCCGGCAGCGCTTTTCGTGATGCTTCCGTCTTTAAATCCTGGCGGGGAATAGACATGACCACATCTGTATCCAGACCGGGCATTCTAATCCAGTCAACTCTTCCTGCAGCTGCTGTCGTAATGATTAAACCACCGTATAATGCCGGGGCAATATTGTCCGGATGTCCCTCTATGTCATTACCAAGCTCAAGCTTTTGTTCAGGTGTTAGAGACAGACTGCATAACTGATCGGCAAGTTCGATACCTGCAACAATTGCAGATGCACTGCTGCCAAGTCCTCTCGCCAGAGGGACTTCGCTGCTGACTACCAGCTTGCATGCAGGAAGTTCTTTGTGGAATTGTCCTGCCGTTTCCCTGGCAATTTGCAATATGTAATTGTCCTCCGCATTTGCGTCTGCTGAAAGATGTGGAGAATGTTGTTCCACCCGCCATTTGCTGGAGGGAGATACATCAACTGTTAAATAAAGGGCCAGTGCAAGCCCCAGGGAATCAAACCCCGGGCCGATGTTTGCAGTACTGGCCGGCACACGTATACGGAATGGCTTCATACACTCACCAGCTTCCTAATGTGATCGGTCACCACCGCTTCATCATTTGGCAGGGTCACCGGGGCTGCGTCCATCCTATCAATTGCTGTTTGCGGATCTTTCAATCCATTGCCTGTTAACACGGACACTACTTTGGACCCTTTTGGAATCGTGCCATTCTCACATTGCTGGATGACACCGGCGATTGAGGCACAGGAAGCGGGTTCTGCAAACACCCCTTCTCTTCGGGCCAGCAGTTTATATGCATCCGTGATCGCATCATCGGTGACCAAATCAATTTTCCCACCGGATTCATCCCTTGCATCAATCGCTTTCTGCCAGCTAGCCGGATTGCCTATCCGTATCGCTGTAGCTATCGTCTCGGGATCTGTAACGACCTCATTCCGAACTATGGCTCCGGCCCCTTCCGCTTCAAACCCGTACATTCGAGGCAGGCCGGTACGTTTGGATTCATGGTATTCGGTAAACCCTTTCCAATACGCGCTGATATTTCCGGCATTGCCGACCGGAATGGAAAGGATGTCGGGTGCTGTTCCAAGCTGGTCACAGACTTCAAAGGCTGCTGTTTTTGTCCTTCCAGGCGGTATGGGTTAACCGAATTAACCAATGTTACCGGTTCTGTTTCGCTTAACTTCCGGACAATTTTCAGTGCATCATCAAAATTTCCGTCGATTTCAACAATTGACGCCCCGTACATCACGGCCTGCGCAAGTTTTCCGAGTGCAATTTTACCTTTAGGGATGACGATAATTGCCCGAAGCCCAGCTCTGGCTGCATAAGCAGCTGCAGAGGCAGACGTGTTTCCTGTCGATGCACAAATAACAGCATCACTGCCTTCCTCTTTCGCTTTAGCAACCGCCATGACCATACCCCTGTCTTTAAACGAGCCTGTTGGATTAATGCCCTCCACTTTGCCATGCCATTCAATGCCCAGTTTTTCTGAAAGAGTTGGAAAATAAATGAGCGGTGTATTGCCTTCATAAAGAGACAGTTCAGGCGTCCCGTCTGTCACCGGCAAATGCGCTCTGTAATGTTTGATCACACCCTGCCATGTCATGCGTCTGCATCTCCTTCTACTTTATAAAAGCTCTTGATTGCCTGTACCTGGTTAAGATGTTCAAGCTGCTCCAGTGCGTTTTGCATATTTTTCAATGATGTCTTGTGTGTGATGACGACAATCTCTGCTGTATCGTCTTCCTCTAATGGATTCTGGAGAATTTGTTTAAAGCTAATATCCAGGTCATTGAACAATGACGAAATCCTTGAAAACACCAGCCTCATCTTTAGCATGAAAACGAAGATAATACTCGCCAACACGCTGTTCCGGTTCTTTCAGCTGTTTCTCGAAGCGTGGCTCCACAAACTGGCTGCCGGTAACACCCCGGTGCATGTTCTTGATGACTGCGACCACATCAGACATAACAGCGGCAGCGGTTGGCATGCTCCCGGCGCCTGCTCCATAAAACATCGCTTCCCCCGACTGCTTCCCCGTAAACATACACCGCATTGTACTCATTTTTGACACCGGCAAGCGGATGATCCTTGGAGATAAGCGCCGGCTGGACATTAATCTCTACCTGTGTTCCATCAAAATCGGCAAACCCAATCAATTTCATCGTAAGCCCCAGGCTGTCACCATACTCCAAGTCTTTTGGATCCACATCTTTGATTCCTGTAACTTCTACATCCTCCAGGTTAATATAAGTAGAAAAGGCGAGCCGTCCAAGAATGGCCATTTTCCTTGCTGCATCAAGCCCCTCCACATCTGAGGCAGGGTCAGCTTCGGCAAAACCGCGTTCCTGCGCTTGCTTTAATGCCGCTTCATAACTAAGCCCTTCCTGACTCATTTTGGTCATTATGTAATTCGTCGTACCATTCACGATGCCCATTAACTGTTCAATATGATCGGAAGCAAATCCGTCCGTTATCCCCCGTAAAATTGGAATTCCGCCAGCTACACTTGCTTCATAATAGAGATCACACTTGTTTCGTTCAGCGGCTTCATGCAGTTCCCCACCGTGAAGCGCAACCAGATCCTTATTCGCTGTTACAACATGTTTCTTAGCGGCAAATGCCTTCAAAATAGCCTCACGCGCTTCTTCAATACCGCCCATCACTTCAACCACAACGTCAATCTCCGGATCCCCCAGTACAGCATCCGGATCTGCCGTTAGCTGGGTTCCATTCATATCCGCTCCGATGTCCCTCGCCTTATCTGGATTACGCACGAGAGCACTTTTTACATAGACACCGCATCCGAGCTGATGGGCCAGTTTTTCCTGATGTTTCTCAATTAGATTGATGACACCGGAGCCCACAACACCGACGCCTAATAGTCCAACTGCCACATTATTTTGCACATCCTCACCCCATCATCTAATAAGTAATATTTTGTATATTTAAACACGAATAAGGATGAATAGCAATAGCGAATTTTTTGATTATTGTTTTAAACCGGTTTCAAGAGCCTTTGTTCATATAAGATGTTTTTTGTGTTTGGTTGTTCATCACCTCGACAAGGGACTAAATAATGGTTCTTCCTCTATGTTAGGGCATTCCATTAGCGGGGCCATCCCTTGTTCTGATTATAGTTAAGTGCTCAGAGACGCTACGGCAATATACTTCGCTTTCACCGCTCCGGGTACAAAGGCGACATCTACTCAAGCCTTCGCTTTCGTAGTGTCTTCTTAGCCATGGGCACGGCCTCAGCCTCCTCGGAAAGCAAAGACCGCTTTCCTGCGGGGTCTTCGGACACGTGCTGTTCCCATAGGACAAGGAATGCTTCGGCAGCTTTACATCGCACGAAGAAAATTGGTTTGTATTTTCGAGGAGTCTGCGTATATTGCCTCCGCTGGTAAAGGTTTTCTGATTAACGTGTACTTATTTTCCATTTCAAGCAATTTCCTTCACTGGACTATACCTTTACAAATTAAAAAAATATTGTAATGACTAAAGCAGGAACTAGCAGCTGGAATATGCGAGACTCCTGTGGGACAGCGAGCCTAAGAGACCCCGCAGTGAGCGTTCTTTGCGAGCGAGGAGGCTCGTGGTGAGCCCACGGAAAGCGAGTATATTCCAGCTGCGTTGTCAGAGAGACTCACTAATTCCTCCCTTCGTTAGTCTACGTCGCAGTTTATACAAATTGTTCAGTAGACGTTCATTCTCTAGAGTGACGCAAAAACAGCAGTCTTTTGGAAAGCCACCTTTTTCTGATAATCAAACGGCTGTCCTATCATTGATTGGACAGCCGTTTTCAAATGCCGCAGTCAGCTCACAAGCGTCAGCAGTTTTTTGTTTCGTTCCTGCTGTTCCTCGCTTGACGCAAGGTCATATTTCTTTAATAGATGAAAAAGGGTGTTTAATGTTTCCTGAGGGTGCGTATCGTTTAGAAACCGATCCAGTTTTTCACTTATGTCTGCCGGCAATACGCTTTTCTGGCTTTCCAGCTTTTTCGCCACATCTTCATGTGGATGATCGAGCTTGCATTCTCCCAAAGCCATCGCCTCCCTAGTTGGACATCCTACCTATCATCCTAACACATTATGGCTCCTGCCTCACTGGTGGACCTGGCTCATCACCGTGTTCATCATCCTGCTGCTCCATATATAGCCTTCTTGCCGGCAGCGCAATGGAAACTCCTTCGTTCTCCAGAATTTCCATGATGCTGAGATTAATCTCCTCCCTAACTTTCAGGTATTCACCCCACGCAGTTGTCTTCGTAAAGAAATACAGGAAAATATTCAAGCCATTCTCCCGGTATTCGTTAAATTTCACAAAAATGGTTTCCTGATCAATGCCGGAATGATTTTTCAGCAGCAGATCAATCTGTTCGACGACACGCTCAACTTTGTCTCTTGGTGTGTCATACGTTAAGCGCAAGTCAAACGTAATCTGCCTCTTTCCCATTTCACTCCAGTTAATGATGGACTCATTCGCCAGTGTTGCGTTCGGTACGGTCACAAGAGCATCAGCAAAGGTCCGTACCCTTGTGCTCCGGAACGTAATATCCTCGACAGTCCCCTCCACACTATCTGTTTTGATCCAGTCGCCGATGGTAAACGGTTTTTCGGTAATGATCACGATTCCGCCAAACAAATTCCCGATGGCGTCCTTGGCCGCAAGTGCAAATGCCAGACCACCCAGTCCAAGACCTGCAACAAACCCGCCAACATCATAATCGAACTCCTGGGCAATGATACTGATACTAATTGCCACAATAACAAATCGCAATGCTTTGGAAAGAAACGGAATCAGCAAATCATCAATATCAATATTAAACCGTTCTTCCACCCTGTAGAAAAACTGTGAAGATGACGATGAAAGATTAAACAGCCCCCAGCCAATTATAAAAACGACCGACGACCTGATGATGTCAAGAAAAAGTGGATTCGTCTGTTCTAAATAAGGAAAATAACCGGCAGATACGTAAATACCAATAATGATAAACAGCCAACGGACCGGCTTTTCAAAGGCAGACAATATGTACGGAAAAATATCACCCGGTGCTTTTTGCCCAGCTTCATTAACAGTGCGAATATATATTTGGTAAAGATCTTCCTGAAGATGAGGAAAAGCAAAAAGATTCCAGCCGCTATCGCAATATCTACCAGTGCATCGTATTGTGTAAGCATGTCCCAGTTCCACGTCATTCGGCTTAAGCACCCCTGTCCTTATATGGTGGTTTCTATTATAATCCTCAAACAGCCCTGATACAATTATACCGGTATTAGTTGACACTCTTTCCATAAACATATTACAATCATTTTAATTCAGACTAATTGAATTGCGAATGAATACCCAATGCTGGAGAGAGATAAATGCGTGAAAACCTATCATTAAAAGCCTTTGTTGTTTTAATGAAATCATCCAAATCTGTCATGGAGCACGTAAAGAACAATATTCATAGCTTTGACATGAAAACATCTGAGTTCACAGTACTTGAAGCCCTTCACCATAAGGGGCCGATGACTGTTAAACAGATTTCTGAAGCAGTTCTGATCGGTACGGGATCAATGACGTATGTAATTGATAAGCTGGAAACAAAGGGCCTTCTCGAGCGGCGCCCTTGCCCGGACGATCGCCGTGTCATCCATATCCATATTACGGATAAAGGGACACAGCTGATGGATGAGATCTTCCCTAGACATCAGCAGGCGATTGAAAACCTGTTTCATGACATCACCCCGAAAGAAAAAAAGACCATCATTGACGTACTAAAACGAGTTGGCAAACAATGAATGCCTAGTACCAGAAAGGAGCATTTATGATGAAGCATATTTTCAGAGAAGGTTCCAATCAAACAAAGCCGACACTGCTGTTACTGCACGGGACAGGCGGGACGGAGCAGGACTTGCTTCCGCTGGCAGAACAGATCGATAATGAGGCCAACGTGCTGAGCGTCCGCGGAAATGTATCGGAAAATGGAATGCCTCGGTTTTTTAAAAGGCTGGCTGAAGGTGTATTTGACGAAGAAGATTTAATCACCCGGACGAAGGAACTAAACGAATTCCTTGATGACGCTGCTGCAGAATATGGCTTCGACCGCAATAATATCATGCTGTCGGCTATTCTAACGGTGCCAATATCGCAGGCAGCTTGTTATTCCACTTCCAGGACGCATTAAAGGGAGCCGCTCTGCACCACCCGATGGTTCCTAGAAAAGGGCTTGAACTGCCCAATCTATCCGGAAAAAATGTCTTTATTGGTGCGGGAACGAATGACCCTATTTGCCCATCACAGGAATCAGAAGACCTGAAAACATTACTCGAAAATGCAGGGGCTCAAGTAACACTCCACTGGGAGAATATGGGGCATCAGCTATCCATGGGCGAAGTGAAAGCAGCTGCGGCTTGGTATCAGGGTCTATGAGAACGTCCTTTTCGGCTAGAATGGGGGCACAAACACTTGAAAGGGATGAGTGCTAATGATTGTCAGAGAACGACCGGACGCCTTTGTCATGATTGAACAGGATAACCATGCCCAAGTTTCAGGAAAAATCATGTCCCAATGGAAAGATTCCTTGTTTCCCGGATTGGACCTCCGCCAGTCTGCGGAACATGCCATATACCGTCATGATGTTGGGTGGGAACCGTTTGATTGCCAGCCGTTTTGGAACGATCAGAAACAGTCCCCCTATATGTTTACTGATTTCCCAGCTATGCCGAAAACGGTGCTCTATAAACATGGCATTGACGTGGTGGAGAAGGAAGATGCGTATGCCGCGATGCTTTGCAGTGAGCATTACAAACAGTTTGTGAAGAAAGAACCCGGTGAGACTGCGCGGAACTTTGTTGAACATGAAGACCAGCGTCAACAGCGGCTTATGGAGTTGTTGGACGGATTTAACAAGAGGTTATTCCGTCATCATTTTACGCTTTTGCAGCTCGGTGACAGCCTATCCCTATATGCCTGTTTAAATGAACCTGGCGTCAGCAAAAAAGACGAGCATCCTTTTTTCAAAGACGGTATATCGCTCGCTGATAAACTCGAAGGATTGAATCGCGACAAAATGGAGATTTACTGGAAAGATGACCAGACAATTGTGCTTGATCCATTTCCATTTGAAAGGACACTTGAGTTTACATTACAACAAAAGTTGTGGCTAAACAGGCTATTGCTCAGCATGGGCTGCTGGAAAGTTATGAACGTACGCCATTTGAGAAGATCAGTTTACGTTTAATGCCGATGCAGTCATTGTAGAAACCGTCATCTGTCTAACAAATGTTAGTGACGGTAATCCTGCGGGCGGGAAACCAGAATCCGCATCCGATACGCATTCATCGCCGTTTCTCCCAGCGTATCCATCAAGTTGTGATTCGCATAAGCCCCTGCAATCGCGCCTAGTCCCGGGACAAACTGCAGCAGTTTAATCAAATCCATATAATCCCTATATTCCTGCTGAAACACTCGCCAATCCATATCGGCAAGTTTTTGCTTTTCCGTTTCCCAGTTTTCCATCACACGAAAAGTTTCCCTGCGTTTGGCATCACTAGAGAAAGCGAGCTGGAAAATGTGCAGAATGAACAAACGCTCCTCGTATTTTCGTGTATCAAATCCATAAATGGCTGCTCCTTCAAACAAAAACTTCATTTTAATCGACAGTAGCATCGGAAAATCCGCCAAACCAAGGAAAAGGCCTCCCGCACCGGTTCCCGCACCTTCTACAACGGCTGTTTTACGGTAGGATGTGCATTTTTCCCTCAGCAGCGCATCCTTTTCCAGCAGACTTAACCCTGCTGACTGCTGCTTGTTTGTTGTCATCTCTGAACCGGCGAGCGTTGCTTTCACCATGTTTTTGATGCTTCCGGTAATAATGGTGTGGGCTTTCTCAGGAATCATTCCATTTATTTTTGTCTGCGTCTTCTTGGACAATTGCTTAACGAGACCGGCAGCTTTAACATGTTCCGCCGCCATATTTTCAGTTCTTCGTATACCTTTTGTTCGTATTCATTCATGCTGATCCATCCTTTTTAATTGCCGAAAGAAGGTAATATCCATAGAGGGCTGAATGATTACATTCCAAGCTGTCGTTACTCAAACCTCCACCTCCTGATGGCAATTCCTTACTTTATTATAATATAGAAAACTTGGCTAGTGTTAAAGGAATTCTTAGAAAGCGTTCTTTACTTTCCTAGAATCCCTTATGCTTTGGAGTGCAAGCCTTTTAGGCGCAGGCGATTGCCTTAGTTGAACTTATGCATACTGTTTAGTTAAGCTGAGGCCTTGTTGCGGGAAACAACCGGGTACCCCAGTTTACATATATCATTTTTCCCCGCAGCAGCAGATTATTTTTCCGTTGTTTGGTTACTGTAAGATAGTGACAGTTTACAATAACAATGGAGGTGGCCAGTATGGCTGACGATCAGCCAAACGAAAAACATCAGACAAATATTGAGAATGAGGACACGCTGACAAACCAGCAGGGACACCCGGTTACCGATAATCAGGACATACGGACGGTCGGCAACCGCGGTCCCGCGACACTGGAGAACTATGACTTCATTGAAAAATCAGCCACTTTGACCGCGAAAAAATACCCGAACGTATTGTTCATGCCCGTGGTGCAGGTGCCCATGGCTATTTTGAGTCATACGGCACTGCAGGAGATGAGCCGGTTTCCAAATATACGAGAGCGAAAGTTTCCAGGAAAAAGGGAAACAGACGCCAGTATTTGTCCGCTTCTCAACCGTTATCCATGGCACGCATTCTCCGGAAACATTGCGTGATCCGCGCGGCTTTGCGGTTAAATTTTACACAGAGGATGGAAATTGGGATCTGGTCGGAAACAACATAAAATTTCATCCGGGATGCGATTAAATTTCCAGACATGATTCATGCGTTCAAACCGGATCCAATCACCAATATCCAGGACAGCCAGCAATTTTTTGACTTCTGCTCCAATTCCCCGGAATCGTTCCATATGGTTACGTTCATTTACTCGCCATGGGGAATTCCTGCCAACTACCGGCAAATGCAAGGATCCGGTGTCAATACGTACAAGTGGGTGAATCATGATGGAGAAGCAGTGCTTGTCAAATATCACTGGGAGCCGAAGCAAGGGATTAAGAACTTGACCGTAGAGGAAGCAAACAAAATCCAGGCAACGAACTTTAACCATGCTACACAAGATTTGTATGAGGCGATTGAAAATGGTGATTATCCGGAATGGGAATTGTATGTACAAATCATGAGTGATGATGAGCATCCGGAGCTGGATTTTGATCCGCTTGACGATACGAAAATCTGGCCGGAAGATCAATTCCCATGGCTGCCGGTTGGAAAGATGGTATTGAACAAAATCCAGACGATTACTTCACTGAAGTGGAACAGTCCGCATTCGGAACAGGGGTGCTCGTCGATGGCCTCGATTTTTCGGATGATAAAATGCTCCAAGGCCGGACATTTTTCCTATTCGGATACGCAGCGTTACCGTGTGGGCGCCAACTATCTGCAATTGCCGATTAATGCTGCCAAAACGTGTGGCAACCAACCAAGAAGGCGGAAGTATGCGCTATGAACCAGAACGTTCACCAAAAAGAACCCGCATATCAACTATGAACCGTCATCCCTTGGCAATTTAAAAGAAGCGGAACAAGTTGGCAAGGAATACACACCAAAAGTGGAAGGTAACCTCGTCCGTGAACCAATCGACCGGCAAAGCAATACCAAACAAGCCGGAGAAACCTATCGCTGGTTTGAAGACTGGGAAAAAGATGAACTGATTTCCAACCTCGTAGGCGATATTTCTGAATGCACACAGGAGATTCAGGACAAAATGATTGCACTTGCCGAGGATGCTGACGAAGAATATGGGCGCCGGCTGCGGGAAGGACTCGCAGAAGCCGCCAGTATGAAAAAGACGGCAGCTCCAGCAAAAACCCGATCGGTAACAAGGACGCTGAACAAGCACCAAAACAGGCTACTGAACAAGGACGCGACTCTGAGCCGTATTAAAACTACTGCAAAAAGTAATGAGTCTGTTTTTGATATACGGACTCATTACTTTATTTATTCATGGTCATATATAGTTATTGTCCCTGGACATCTCGCTGTTTATATCTGATAAAACCTGTTGCTGTTAATCCAGCTGCCACAACAGTCAATACGACAGCCGGTATCCATTCCATCTCCTCTGCCGGCATTTCCGGAATATAGCCGTATGGTGACAGTTTCCCAGCCCATTCCGGGAACTGGAACATATCCCCGAAGTACAAGTCAATAAACGAATAGAAAACATACAGCCAGACTAGACCATTCCATTTTGGTGCAAACCCAACAAGTAGAGCTGCCAAGCCAATCATGACCAGGACGGCCGGGTAATAAGCCAGTCCCGCACCATAGATCTCACCAAACGCAAACGGTTCCTCCATTACACTGCTGGCGGCCAGCCAAAGACCTACAGCAGCAAACGACAGCATGACAAACCCATTGATAACAGCGATCAGTATATAGCCTGCCAAAAGTTGTGTGCGGGAAACTGCTCTTCCAAGCAGATGATCCAGGCGGTTTTTCTTTTCCTCGCCACTCAACTTAAACAGCGCCATCAGCGGTGGTATGGTACCAACCAGGGCCATAACTACCATTAATATAGAGATAAACTGCTTCGTAAATGAATGACCATCCTGTGAGCCCAGCAATTGCCGGATCATCTGATTACCTTCGAAGAATGAATCCAGATCTCCCATAACCGAACCGTATGAAACACCTATTAGCAGCATAGCAGCCGCCCATGCAATGATGCCGGCCCGCTGCAGCCGAAACGCGAGCCCAACCGGATGTAACAATGCCGGTGATGCTTCTTTTTTCCTAGGCGTGAAGGGAGAAATCCGGCTCCATAGTCACGGATAGCATTGGAATAGCCAGCCAGAGTAAATAATAGAGCTGCGCCACCAAGCAAGAGCAGCAGTACCCACCAATGATTCCCCGCATAAACTTCTGCTTTTGTTACCCAGCCGAGTGGAGACAGCCACGATAATGCTGCATTCCCCACATCTCCGGCCGCCCGGACCATGTAAGCAACAAGCAAGAGGCCGAGAGAGATGCCAAAGACCGTGCGGGCGTTTTCCGTAATTTGAGCCATCAAGGCTGTGACACCAGCGAAAAACAGCCCCGCTGCCCCAAGTATGGACCCATACAATAGTGATCCAGCGATGTCCATACTTGCTATATCCAGCGCAGATAAGCCAATGCCTGTGGCGATAGCCAGTATCCCGTTTATTAAAACAAGCATGACTATGGACGCATTCAGATTGGCAAGATTTCCAACAGGAAGGGAACGAATCATTTCCAGCCGCCCATCTTCTTCATCTGTCCGGGTATGCCTATTCATCAGCAGAATATTCATGAGTGCGACAACAACCGCTGTCAATAACAGCATTTGGTGCGCCGTCATGGCCCCAGCCGTATAATTGTCCAAATCACCCGGTCCGACCATGGCTGTCATCGCTGGATTTTCCATCGTTTGCGCCATCACATCACGCTCCTGCTGTGTCGGATACAAATCAGTCAAAGCAACTGGCACTATGATGGTGAAAAAACTAATGGCACCCACCCACAGCAGTATCCGAAAACGGCCAAGTCTCAGCATAAACATCAGCAACTTGCCCGTATTCACAAAAGACCGCTGTTTCATTGCGATTCACCTCCAGATTTCGCCTGTGTGGTCCCTTCGTAATGACGCATAAACAAATCCTCGAGTGTTGGTGACCCACTTTCCAATTTTGAAACCCCAAATTGACTGATATACTGAATCACCTCACCCAGTTTTTCGGAGTCAACTTGAAATGCAATGCCCTGTTCATTCATTTCAACATGATGCACTCCTGCAGTTTCATGCAGAGCTGGTATTGGTTTTTTTGTCTCCACCAGCAGATTGGTCCTTGTTAAATGGCGCAACTCATCCATCGTACCGGATTCAATTATTTGCCCTTTACGGATAATGCCCACCCTGTCACAAAGCCGTTCAACTTCCGATAAAATATGGCTTGACAGCAGAACGCTTTTTCCTTCCCTGCGTACTTCCATGACACACTCCTGAAACGTCCGCTCCATCAGTGGGTCAAGCCCGGATGTTGGCTCATCCAAAATGTACAGATCCGCATCCGAGGCAAACGCTGCAATTAGAGAAACCTTCTGGCGATTGCCTTTGGAGTAGGTTCTGCATTTCTTGGAGGGATCGAAATCAAAGCGTCGGATCAGTTGCTCGCGTTTCTTTTTATTCATTTTTCCACGAAATTTCATAAACAGATCAATAACTTCCCCGCCTGTCAAATTAGGCCATAGGTTCACATCGCCGGGAACATACGCTATTCGTTTATGAATGTCCACTGCATCCTCCCAAACATCCTTTCCAAAAATCGATGCTTGGCCGCTTGTCGCATTCAGCATTCCCAACAGAATTCGAATAGTGGTTGATTTACCTGCACCGTTCGGACCGATAAATCCGTACACTTCCCCTTCCTGTACCTCGATATTGACGTTATCAAGCGCTTTGAAGCTGCCAAACATTTTACAGAGATCCTTTGTTTTTACCGCCATTGCAACCCCTCCTATTTATAGAAACTTTTTCGCAATATATCCAGATATTCATGAAATTCTTCCCAATATGGATCAAAATCGACAGAGGTCATTTTTTGGCCTTTCAGACGGTTGGTTACGCCTGAGCAACAAAAAAGTCGGGACAATGCTTATCACGTCGACTTAGATGTTTTGATTATTTTATTCCGTTTTGTTGGATGGTTCATTATCATTGGAATTTTTCGGGTTGGAAGACTCGGACTCTGATCCATTAGATGGTTGATTTTCTTCCAGCTTACCTTCCAGTTCATCCATGATTTCAGCAGCTTCCTGCCACTTACCATCAGACAAGGCCTTCTTATACGCATCAAACAGATCGGCAAATTCCTCTAATCTTTCTTCAGCGCCGATAAGCGCCTCGGAAGGACCCTGCCCTTCATCCGTTTCGTCACCTTCTTGTTCATCTTGCCCGCCGTCATCCTCAACGTTAGGATCAACTTTCTTCAGCATTTTTTCAAGTGCCTTATCAAAATTTGCTTCCATGACGATTTGGTCACCATATGCCAGAACGACCCGTTTCACTTCCGGCAGAGATGTTTCATTATTTGATTCAATGTAAATTGGTTCAACATACAGAACCGTATCCTCAATCGGTATAGCAAGCAGGTTCCCGCGTATCACTTCTGATCCACCCTGTGACCATAAGTTCAGTTCCTGAGAAATTTCACTGTCCTGATTGATTCTATTCTCAATTTGCTGCGGACCGTAAATGTTCCGCTGTTTCGGGAACCGGTACACAAATATATCACCATAATTGTCCCCGTCGTTGCGCACACCCATCCAGGCAATCATGTTTTGCCTGTTTTTGGTGTGTAAGGCATCATCAGAATGAATTCTTCCTCATCCTGATCAGGCAATTTCAACGTTGTATAATACGGTTCCATCGTCGTATCTTCGTTGAAATATTTTTCCGTTGGGAACTGCCAGAAGTCTTCCCGGTTATAAAATACTTCCAAGTCAGACATGTGGTACGTTCCATACATGGACGCCTGAACAGTAAACAGTTTCTCCGGATAGCGGAAATGTGCTTTAATATCTTCCGGCACTTCCTCCGTAAACAAATCCGGGAATATGTTCTGGAACGTCCGCAATAACGGATTGTCAGGTTCCGCTGCATAGAAGTTTACTTCACCGGTATAAGCATCCACCGTCACTTTTACAGGATTACGGATATAGTTGGTGTCCCCTTGAAATGCTTCTGAGTATGGATAATTCTCTGCTGTCAGATAAGCATCCAGCATCCAGACAACACTGCCATCATCACGGACGACTAAATAAGGGTCCTGATCATACGTGAAAAATGGTGCTATCCGATTCACCCTGTCCATAATATTTCTGGTAGCCAGAAGCTGACTGTCTTCTGTCACCTGATCCGATACGAACATACGGAAGGAACCTTCATCCAATGCAAACAACAGACGGTTTAACCCGGACAGCGAAATCCCCGTGTCCGCATCAAATTGTGTATCCACATTTTCATCACCGGATGGGTAATCAAATTCTTTAACCGCACTGTTGACAATCACATTCTTATACGGTTCTTCCCCAAAATAGATTTGCGGCCGGCTGACGTCCATCACACCTTCCGGGGGAAGATTCTTCAGCATGTATTTCGGCTGCCCCTGTGGCGTTACCTGATTAACATGGCTCATGGCCAATCCATACCCGTGCGTATACCGCAAGTTCTGGTTGACCCATGTTTTGGCCTGGCTCGGGAGATCTTTTGTATTCAGTTCCCTTGCCCCTAAAAAGACTTGTTCATATTCGCCATCAACCTGATAACGGTCAATATCAACATCGTTGAACTCATAGTAGGTGCGGAATGTCTGCAGCTGATTATACACATCCAAGAGCGGCCTCGAGTCGTTCATCCGCACATTATCAATCGTCGCACTGTTACGTTCAATCATTTCTGCTGAAAGGGAGTTTTTACCAGGATGCTGCTTTTCCTCGATACTATCGAGGTCATAGGCAGCCCTGGTATACGTCAAATTGTCCTCCAGATAGGGCTTCTCTTTCGAAAATTCATTTGGCGAGACAATGAAGTTCTGAACGACAATCGATGCCCCCTGTCCGACAATCACTAAGCCGACATAAGCAGCGACTGGAATGATAACAGATCGCAATCTGCCCCGGATCAGTGCAACAATCATCCAGATTGCCATAATAATCGCAACAGCAGCCAAAATGTAGGCTTTAGGAACGTTAATAACATCGTCCGTATAACTTAATCCAGTAACAGCACTTTCCTGAAACAGGTTCACTTTATTTGTTGACAGCGTCCCAAACGGCTGCAAGGCGTGAAACGCTGCAAGCAGCAAACCAACCAGACCAAGTGTAACACCCAGATGCAGCTGGGCAGAACGGCTCATCCGATACATATGAAAAACCGAGT
Source organism: Lentibacillus juripiscarius JCM 12147 (assembly GCA_001311805.1). The sequence goes on from BBCA01000009.1 coordinate 38,933, forward strand.
ATGCACCGATTTGCACTAGCAGGAAAAAGATACCCATTCCAAGCAGAACAAATACAATAAAGTTTAAGAACGGCAAAACATAAACATAAAAGGATATATCCATGTTAAAATACGGATCCGTCTCACCAAATGACACATGGTGAATAAACTTCAATGTTCGTTCCCATCCAATTCCCTGAATTATGCTGCTTCCGAACAAACCAATCATGGCCGAAAGAGCAAGCATAATGAGCATGATTGCCTTCCGCCGCAGCAGAATGGGCGGCAGCTGTCCCGAGTCAAAATGTTTTATGTATGACCGCCGAATCCAGTACAGCGTAAAGAACGTCCCCGCTGCAAACAATACAAATCCTGACACACCCAAAAGCACTTTGTTTGTCAGAACTGTTGTAAATACATCGGCAAAGTGAAGGGAATCCATCCAGATATAATCCGTTATAAGTCCAATGCTGATGACACCGGCAATCACCACCAGTACAAGTGCAAGTACCAAGTAGCCTAGCCAGTTGAACTTCTTATTCAACTTTATTTTCCGGCCGTTTCCAGAGCCTCCGTTAAAAAATTTCCAATAATTTTCTCCCCTTATCATCCAAAAAGACTTCCTTTTCCCATAATACAACACTCGTAACAGGAATCAAAATAATACTTAGCCTTTTATACGATTCTAAGGGGATATGGTTTCAATTAATTTTCAACTAATTTGTCCATAGCAGGTAAAAAACTTCTCAGATGATCATTTGTCACGGTGACTCTCCTTATTATCGGTTAGAATGTCTGACTCAAACTCCTCAGCAAATTCTGTCTGGAGCTGCCCCGTAACCGGAGATCTTTCACCCTCGTCCCAGCTTTTTTCTTCCATTTGCTCAGTGATATAGGTATGAATAAACGGCTCACAGCAAGTAATGAAAAAGGCAGCGATTAGTGAAGTTGTCACAATGGGAATGCCGATATCTATAAACATAGACCCCAATACCCAGAGCGACAGGAATGCCAGAGGAAAATCCGCAACAGACGCAACAACATTGCCGAATCTTCTAAGAACAAACAAATCCCCAATCAAATAAGAAACGCCGGTTACCAGCACACTGATCCAAAACAAATTCATCATATTTGCATTGTAAAATATTCCAAACAGTGAAAAGACAGTAATTCCAATTGCAATTGCCTTAATGCCCAATGTTTTCAAATGAACCATGTAAAAGACACATCCTTTCCTTTCCGTTCGTTTTTAGTATCTCTGAAGCGAAAAGGATTATACATGAATGCATTTGGCGGTATCCTGGAGTCAGCAAATTACTGCCTTCACGTTATACGAATTTATTTTTCACCATAGTACATCTAAACAACAAAAACCCGGGTACTCCCTCATCTTGAGGCAGCCCCGAAGTTTTTTCCCATAAAGTCATCCATCTATTTATATTTTCTGATGTTATAAATAATCTCGGCGTAATTCTGTCTGCGTTTTGGTGAGATATATGCGGGAGCAACATCATATACTGTTTTGGCTCCGTGACTGCCTTCTGCACTCATACGGTACGCTGCCCGTGCATAGGCAACAAGTACACTGGACGTAAACTCCGGATTGCTGTCCAGATTTAAACTGTACTCCAAAATCTGATTATGATTGGATCCTGTTTTTCCGCTACGGATGACAAAGCCGCCATGAGGCATAGATGCATGGTTTTCCTTCAGTTCTTCATCCGAAATAAAAAGAACGGTCGTCTCATATTCATCAAAATAATTTGGCATTGTCTTGATTTCCTGTTCAATACGGGCTTGATCGGCTCCTTCTTCCGGAACAATATAGCACGTCCTTACATGCCGATCGCTTTTAGAAACTTTTGGATTCTCACCATTTCTAACCTGTTCCATTACCTTTTCAGATGGAATGGTATATTGCACGCCATTTTTCACTCCGTCTACTCTGCGAACGGCATCGGAATGGCCTTGGCTCAGTCCTTTTCCCCAGAACGTATAGGTTTGTCCCTCTGGCAATAATGCTTCAGACATGACCCTGTTCAATGAAAACATGCCTGGATCCCAGCCTACAGAGATAATACTTGTTTTCCCGCTCGCTTGTGCTACTTTATCCACAGAAGCAAAATATTCCGGTATTTTCGCATGCGTGTCATAACTGTCCACCGTGTTAAACATTTCCGCAAATGCAGGCACCTGTTCAGGCAGATCAGTCGCGGAACCGCCACACAATATCATCACATCAATCTCTTGCTGATACTGTGCTGCGTCATCCACTTGCAACACTTTCACATTTGGCTCACCGACATCCAGGCTTTGCGGGTTCCTGCGTGTAAATATTGCGGCAAGTTCCATGTCAGGCTGCTGCTTAACCGCAGCTGCCGCTCCTTTTCCCAAGTTACCGTAACCGACGATCCCAACGTTTATCTTTTTATCCATTGGCTTTATACCTCCTGTAATACCGACTATCTTTTTATACTACCGTTTTTGATTGATAGATGCAATTTTGAATCCAGATTAAACGGCTCCCCGCCGTCATATAACGCCAGCATAGACCCGTACATTACTCCCACAACCCAACCAAGAGTCACTTTTATTACGAGCAAAATCAGCCCCACCTCTAACTATAACTAACTTCTTGTTCCTTTGATTATGTTTTAAAAAAGTTTATATACACTTCCTTGCTGCTTATCTTCACTAAAATTGGGTAAAGTGACATAATTACAATAAATAATATAGGGAATAAACGAAGCAAGAGAAATCCTGGAATATCAAAGAAAATGTTAAGCAAAAGTGTTAGTAGGATGACAGTATTTAAAGCGCTGTTTCTCATTCTTGATTTTGTGTTTGGTATTGCTTTTTTCCGCAATAAGGGCAAGTCATTGCCGGATCTAATATACTGCCGTTCACCTTAATAGAATCTTCCTGATTTCACATAAGTTCATTCCATAATCTGGCCCGTAGAACCAAGAAAGGACGTGATTTATTCCAGGAGTGCGCCCGTGCGCCCTATTGCTTTAAACTGATTTAGTGCAACTCAATAGATAACTCGTAAAATTATCTAAAAACCAACATCTAAAACTTTTTGTAGAATTTAAACATAATGTAAAAACCGATTGCTGCCAAAGAAATACCACCGATAAGAATTAGGGTGATAATTAACGCTTCAGACATTTTTTCAACTCCCTTGAACGAAATAAACGCTTTCTTATATTACCTTACGTAGTTATAAGAAGAAGGTTTCAAATATTCGGAATTCCTTTATGAATATGCTGTAGCGTTAAGTAAATAAGTAAGGGATCTAACCTTTTTATACGTAGTACTAACAATACTTCTTATTATTCCATTAGCTGGTATCGCGGAAGACTGCTTTTATTGAAAATCAATTAAGTTTAGCAACAAGTAAACATGTTTGATCCCGAAATACTATGGGTTTTAAGCTTTGATCATCCAAAGGGGGTAAAGCTTTGCATCTTGTTTATAACATCGTGACTTCCCTTCAAATCCGTAGCAGCATTTTCCGCGGAGCAGGCTATATAGTAAGCCTTGCTGTCACAATGGCGTGATCGGAGTAATTGCGGACCCGCTCATCATGCGAGTGGTGACATGCGAGCAAATTGCCATTCAGTGCCGGCGACAAGAATACATAGTCCAGACGGTAGCCATTTTTTCTGTTGCTGTACCAGGTATACCCTGGCGCGCCCTGTGCCGCATTTTTCTTTGCATCCGTCCACCCGTCGTTCTCCAACGTTTGTATAAAGTTGCTGTATTTCCTCGGTGCGCTTGCCTTTTCTTCACGGCGCGCCGTGTTTAAGTCCCCGGCAACCACACATTTTCATCTGTTTTTGTTTAGCATAAGAAACGATTTGTTCCCAGTGAAATGCCTTATCATATTTTTCGTTCACATTCGGCACGTGAACACCTAAGAGGGATAAATCATAGTGAGGGATGTATACTTCATTCCAGCGGCTGGATCCTTGTTCATTTGGGAAGGGTGGCTCTAGTTGTTTCAGTGGGGTTCTGGAGACAACGAGCACACCGTTTTCCTTATGTTGGGGGTGGGAGGTTGCGCTGTATGGCCAGCCTGCCTCTTGCAGATAATTTTTCAAATAGCCACCGGAAGGATTATCTTTAAATTCCGTCAGGATCATCACATTGGCTTGATGGGCCTCAAGGGAATTCGCAATCTGCTCTATTGCCTTTTTTCCTCCTTGGCGAATATTCCATGTAAGTAGCTTTATCGTCTGCATTTAGCACCCTCCCAATTTGAGAAGTTTTTAGCTATACCGACTATGCCTGCTGCAGTGCACTAGTGATAGCATCTGCGGTAATGTTGGTATGGGACGCATTCCAGATCACTTCCCTGTTTTGAATCAAAAAATCTGGGGTGATTCATGCTTGATATTGGTCTCCGCTTCAATCTGATTCGATATATCTCTATTTTCAATTACCTTAATGAGGTAGGCATCCACCTTGTCATCGGCTGAGTTGAGAAACGTCTGATATTCCTCAAAAGCACCGGCGCTGATAGGGCAGGTCGTACTATGCTTAAAAAGAAGCACCGGCTGCCCCGCTGAACGCTCCCATACTTGTTCTAATTGTTCATTTGATTGCAGGTCATTTAATTCTGCCATTTCTATCCCTCCATTTTACATTTTATTTAAATGCTTCATTTTGGCTGTTTATGTTTTTGTTATTGCTTTTCCTGACATAATGCGTAGCGTACCTTTCTTCCATGTAAGGATCACCTGTCTTGGAAAAGCGCAGAAGCTTTTTTGGTCCTTTTCCCCAGGATTTGTAAACTGTTAGCGATGGTTTTAGTTCCTGTTCCGTAGCAAACTTTTTCAGCGTTTTTAGGATGTGATTCATCTTTCCAAGTCCCCCGACTGTCACCTTCTCCAGATAAGGGATCCTTTTAAACGCCAGTCTTCCACTTGCTTTGGGGTAATTCGATCCATTTTAACCAGAAGATCAACCGGGCTAATATATCCTTTTTCTTTCATTAACCCAGTCGCGTGGCGGTACACCATTTTCTCTATTGTTTTGCGGCTCATTTCTAACTTCCTTTTGACTCCGTATATTCAACTTTATGACGTTCACAAAATCAATTGCAATCTGTTTATAGCAATTATCCCGGTAAGTATACCAATCGTCTTCCAAATCAAGGTCAATAATTTCATCCTTGAATCTCCTGAAAGCACCTTTACCACATATAATGCGAAGCAGCTTTTCCTGTGCTTTGGAATCCTTTACCGAAAAACAGAAATCTTCTATCATAGCGTACTCATCGATTTCAAATTTAGACGGCAGTTCCACATATTTATCCTCATTCTCCACAAAATCAATTGCCAATTCCATCTGTTCCTGTTGCCAGTCAGGCAAATGATCATAGGGCTCACCATCTTCTGCCATTCTGATAAAGTCCTTCATGATATAAATGATCTCTCCAGTATCTTTTTTCAATAATGGAGAATCTTCTTCAGTTTGCATTTCCATTTCGTCAATAATATCGGTTAATTTCACTTTTGCTCCCATGTCATCACCTCCGTTACCCTTCTATTACCTTCACATGAACCGTCCGTTCCCTGGGCCCGTCAAATTCGCAAAAATAGACACTTTGCCAGGTGCCCAGAATCAGACGTCCACCGGAAATGATTAACGTCTCACTGGCTCCGACAACAGATGATTTCATGTGTCCGTCTGAATTTCCTTCCATATGAATGTAGTCCGGTTTGTTAGGAAATGTCTCATCTAGCCCACGCTTCAAGTCGGTCTTCACATCCGGATCGGCATTTTCATTGATGGTAATCGCCCCAGTTGTATGGGGACAGTAGACGACCATCATACCATCCTGCACGCCGCTTTCCGCGAGCACCTCGTTCAGGTACCCATCCAGATTGGTAAACGATTGTTTTCATATGTCGGAATCGTGAATGTTTGTACTGTTTTCCCAAGTGATCAGCTCCTTACTGGCAGAACTCCGGCCATTGGTTCCATGGATACTCGCTTGGTGGCAAGGATTCGGTTTCTGTTGTATCCTTTTCGTCGGGTGTTCAAACGCAAGCCTATGCGACCATAAAGCAATCTGCTGGCCGGGTTTATTCACGTTTTGCCCATACTTCTGATCCCCATATATTGGGCATTCAATGGAAGCTAGCTGAACACGAATCTGATGTGGTCTTCCTGTTTCGAGTTTAATGGACAGCAGGCTTAGCTCATTGGTTTGTCCGATTACTTCATATGTCAGAACCGCTTTTTTGGCCTTGTTATGATTAGGGGAAACAATATGTACTTTATTTTCACGGCGATCCTTCAGCAAGTAATCCTCCAAAACTGCTTTACTCGTTGACGGACGGCCCCTTACGACAGCCAGGTAATCCTTATCAAACGCTCCCCTGCGCATGGCATCCGACAAACGCGACGCTGCCTTGGACGTTTTGGCAAACACCATCACACCGCCAACCGGACGGTCAAGCCGATGAACCAGCCCCAAATAGACATTCCCTGGTTTCTGATAGCGGATTTTCAGATCTTCCTTCAGCATGGTAAGCAGGTCCTTGTCCATTGTGCTGTCTTCCTGTACCGGTATATTAACTGGTTTCTCTATGACAAGGAGATGATTATCTTCATAAAGAATCGGGATTTTCATGAGTGTGAACTCCTTCGTTTCATGGTATCCCCATCATAACATATTCGGGAAACATGCTCATTTTGAGAGAACATTACGCCTGACCAAAATAGGCTTATAAAATATTTTGTTCCTGCTCTGTTATTCCGTTAAAGCGCACATTGTAAAAATTTAGACCCTTAGCGAGCCACGGAACCCTCTGGCACCATAGTAAGAGGACGCACCGTTGTGATACACGAAGACGTGACCGAAGCGAAAATCGCAGAAAAGGGCACCGCCGAGTTCCCTAATATCAGAAGGTGTTTGCACCCAACTCGACGTCTTCATATCGAAATTTTCAAGTTGCTGCAACGTTCGATATTGTTCTTCCGTTAAAAGTTCAATGCCCATGGCAGTTGCCATATCAATAGCGTTATTTTCTGGTTTATGCTTTTTCCTTGACTCCAGTCCTTCAAGGTCGTAACAAACACTTCTGCGACCTTTAGGACTTTCCGCTGAACAATCATTAAAAATATATTCAGCCTTCTTTTTATCATAACCAACAATATCCGGTTCGCCGCCCGTTCGTTCCATTTCATTGAGCGACCACATTTTTCAGTACTAGCATCCAGTTTCGCCTCAACTTTAGCCCATTCAGAACCTTTATGGCGGTGCATGTTTTTCTCAAAACGGGCTTTCAATGCTCCGAGTAATTCTTCACGCCGTTCTGGTGACAACTCCTTTTTATTGCTTGTCATGTTCATTTCCCCCTTATTGTTTTTACTCATATTGATTAAAGTATAGCTAAAATTTACGTCAAAAAGCCTTACCAATCTAGTTCGGAAGGAAAGCGTATTTTGAAGAAACTTAGATAATAAACCGTTTAACTTCGCACATACTAACCTTGATGAAAAAACTGTTAAGGAGATGAGATGGATGGAAAGTGAAGCTAGAAATTCTACGGAAGCAGCCCTTCTTCATTATAAGGAAGGATTAGGTTCCTTTACAGAAAAATGCCGGCACTCGCGGAGCATTACAATGCCTTTACACAGGAATGTTTCAAGGAAGGTTCATTATCCAAGCGGGAAAAACAGCTAATTGCATTAGGTATCAGCCTCTATTCCCAGGATGAATATTGCATTATTTATCATACCAAAGGATGCCTTGATCAGGGCTGTTCAGAAGAGGAGATACTTGAATCAATCGGTGTTAGTGCAGCTTTTGGCGGCGGCGCGAGCATGAGCCAGGCTGTTACACTCGTACAGGAAAGTATGGAAGAGCTTAGGCAATTAAAGCAGTAGCCAGATGATTAGATAGGATGACACGAGGTGTTTAGATCATGATGTCCCGAGTCATCCTTTCTCTTCCTATTAACCCTTTTCCAATGTTGATTAAGCTTTAAAACGGAGATGCCGAGTCTTCCGCTATTTGCATTTTGTGAAAAACTTTCATCCCGTGCACCACATCATCAGCCAGGCGATTCAATCTGAATAGCGCATCATCATTCACAATTGCTTTTTGATAATAGTATTTCTCTTCCACAAATACGTATTTGGTATAATGACAGCTTTCATATAGGAAAGGATTGGCTTCAACTGATGTTCCGGCACAAGATAATGCATTGCAGATCCTGCTGTTGCCACAATCCCGGCCACTTTACTACGAAAGGCATTATTTGGCAGCAGGTCAAACAAATTTTTAAGCGGACCTGGTATCGATGCCTGAAAAATAGGCGTTCCGATAATAAAAGCATCTGCCGCCATTATTTTCTCTAACACAACTTTTGTATCGCCCTCGTAATCCCGGTAATCCCGTCCATCACTGAACACAAGCTCATATGCGCTTAAGTCAATCAATTCCGTTTCCATATCCTGATATTGATCATTTATCCGATTTAGAACATATTGAACTGCAATCCGGGTTTTCGAACCAACAACCGAACCGGATATCCCAACTACTTTCAAACCCGTTTCCCCCTCAAAATCTTACTGCTCTATATAGAAGTTTTGTTATAATCAATTCCTATAACTGCTATTTTACACAAAAATCGCAAATAATACAGCTAATTGAACTGAAAGGGCACAATAGATGGCAGTCCAGTATTTCTATAAGAAGGAACTTTTCTGTCGTTTTAGCTCCAGAACATACCCAAACATCCCTAATTATCATTTGTTTCCTCAGGTATCTCGATTGTCACGCGCTCCCGCTCTTCCCCCGTCTGTATTGATTTGCCAATAGCTGTATTCCGGATTTCTCCCGGCGAAGTTTTTGTCTACTGTTACCATCAGCTTATCCTTGTTATGAAAAAACACGGGATGGGTCACATGTTCATAAAACGACGTAAGCTGCTCGGCCTGTTTGGTTTCCAGGTCCATTCGAAAGGCTTCATAAACGAATGTGCCATTCTCATCTTTGGTGGCTACATCGGTAAAAACCACATACTGTCCGTCAGGCGACAATGTCGGCGATGAAATCATGGGCGCCTTAGAAGCGAAGTCACCTTTGGGTACAATGGATTTCTCATTTCCATCCTCCATGGAATGAAATACAAGCTGATCATGTTCCCGGTATGTTCTGAACATCAGTTGTTTGCCATCTGGAGTCACCGCAAGCGATGACATGTCATATCCCTGTTCGAATGTGATTTGTTCCGTTTCCTTCGTCTCCAGGTTCATACGGTAAACATCAAATTCATGCGGCCGCTCAGAGGCAATTGGTGAATAATTTTTATACGTGTCAGCTTTCAGGAAATAAAGTGATTTCCCGTCCGGCGAGAATGCCGCTTCAGTCATATAGCCTTTTGTATTGATCCGTTGTGCTATCGACTGCTCCTCCCGGTTAAAAATCCGCACCTGGCTATACCTTCTTTCTTCTGTTTCCCATTGCTCCACAAAGGCAATTTTTTTACCATTCGGAGAAAACGCAGGGTGCAAAAAGACTTTCCTTCTTCCGGCTTTGCCAAAAGTTCCGCTTCCCCTCCGCTGACGGGAACGGTATAAAGTGCGGCATCATCCCCATGATAATAGGAAAATACAAGCTCGCTGTCATCAGGCGAGATAGCGGTAGTCCGCCCAAACCCGGAAAACCCATCCGGCTCCCCAGTAAACGAACCTGCCCCCCACAGAAGGACGAACAACACTATCATACCGGCAATAAAACTGATATTTTTCATTTTTAACGTCATTTGTTAAAACCTCCCGGAGAACAGAAGAATGGCATAAGGAAGTGCAACTGACAATGCGGAAAACGACCCCAGTCACAATTGAAAGAAGTGGTTTTTTGCTATATACCTCATCTGAAATTTATAAGAAATCAGCCAGGTAATAATAGGAACCACCGTCAGAATCGCCTTTATGCGTAGCTCACCAAAGGCAAGTATTCCCCATAGCGCAAACAAACTCACACAAACAACAGCAGCGCCAAACAGCAGATTAAGTACATAACTTAACAGCACAACCCCACGCTGATGCTGGTTGCTTTTAGCCGAACCGCTTGAATAATACGAATTGCGGATTATGGCTATAATCCCCAGCCCGACCAGCAGCAACACATAAATACTGAATAGAATAACTTGCCATTGGGATGTTCCCTGTATCATTAACAGATTAATGCCATTCCAGATAACATTGGCAAACAGCACGACATGAATCACATAAAAATACCTTCCTGCAAATGAAATGTTAATGGCAGCTAGGGTGACAACGCTTCCTACAAAAAGCTGAATGGCGAGCCAAATAGGAATCGGATCATGATGAAAAAAGCCGCATTTAAAAATATAGAACACCAAACAAAATCGTCCCTATACCAATCACATACAACAGCCCGCGCTGATACGGATACATCGCCTCCTGCAGCTGATGGCCTGTGCTGTCAGGATTCCCAAATTCCGCAATTGCCTGCTTTTCGGCTAGCTTTGCCGTGTAACCCTCATCCATATAATGTTGTTTTGCTTCCTGCAGATGGCCGAGGAGCTCCTCCCGCAATTCTTCACGCTCTTCCCTTCCGCTCTGCATCTGTTCCAGCATTTTTGAACATGTTTTTCCAGCCGATTCATGATATGTCTCCCGTTGTTTTCGTAATGAGATTATGGACACTATTCCATTCATTTAATTTCTTTCCCAATACATCTTTCCCATCTTCCGTAATCCGATAATATTTCCGGCGTCCATGATCTGTTTCGTACCAATACGAATCGAGCCACCCTTTTCTCCATCCGTTTTAACCCCGGATACAGCGTTCCTTCGCCCATGCTATAAAGCTGTTCGCTCTTTTCCTTGAGCACCTTTACCATTTCATATCCATACATATCTTTCCCATTCAGTAAATTAAGCAATAAAATATCAATACTGCCTTTCATTATTTCACGGTCCATTTTCACATCACCTCTTTTATTATTGTATAACGATGCACATCGTTTCACAAGGGTGGAAGGTATGAAAAATTATGTACAGCACAAGTTATATAGTGAGGTGAATCATATGGGAAAAAATCGAAAAAAGAACTTTGAAAGGCCAACACAGGCAAATATGGACGGGGAATTAAGCGTCGAGGATGGATTGGATGCTAATCACCCTTTTAAAGAGGAAGATAATCCTGCGGGAGATTCGGTGGATGAACATAAAGAACTGGAAGCCGCCAATGAAGTGATGGCTAAAAACAGATTTCACAAATAAACAATAATTCATGAGTTCCCAACATGTACGGCCGCATTTTTCGGAAAATGCGGCTGTTCTAATGTCAGAAGGCAACTATAAAGCAGGGAATGCCCACATCGTTTGTGTTCGTACACGCAATCCATGGTATAATATGTACACTACAATGCAGGCGGGTGTTAGAATGTCGAGTGAACTAAATATTTCCGAGCGTTTTGTGAATGAATTAGTTAATTACTGTTCGTCGAATCATGGAATTTCACAAGTAATCTTATTTGGTTCAAGAGCACGCGGAGATTTTCACCCAAATTCAGATATTGACCTGGCCATTCGGACAAAAATACATCCCATTCTGAGCAAAACATAATGGAAGATCGGATACAGGAAATGTCAACACACTTAAAATTAGATATTGTTTTCATGAATCGGTTAACAAAAAAGGACTTAATATCAAATATAAACCAGGAAGGGGTAATTATTTATGAAAAAGGAAAGGCTTTACGAGAGGCTTGAAGACTATAAGCGGGCAGTCTCCAGGTTAAATGAAGGAACGAGTTTAGAAATAAAAGATGATATTGTGTATGATGGCGTTATTCAACGTTTTGAATTCACCTTTGAACTAAGCTGGAAACTAATGAAGGATTTTCTGGAGTATACAGGATTAACGGAACTTAGAAGCCCAAGGGGAACCATTCGTGAAGCTTATGCTTATGGCCTAATCGATGATGGCGATCAATGGATTGACATGATGGTAGACAGAAACAAAACTTCCCACCTATATGACGAAGAAGAGTCCAGAGTTATCTATGAAAAATAAAATATCATCATACTGGATTACTAATGGAATTTGGAGATAAAATAGAACAAGAAATAACAAAAGTCAAGTAGACCACAACTTTAGGAAAAGACGGAAAGAATAAAACAATTCATCCGTGTTATTTCCAACAGCAATCACCCCTGCCTTACAAGCTGAACACCCATTATTTCAAAATGATGATCAAATGCAAAGATTTTTTGGATTTGCTGTTCTTTCATCATTGCCACACTTAATGCGTCACAATATGAAATTTTGTGATTACTGTATTGCTCAAGAATTTGCAGGGTACTTTTTCTAATTGACGGTGTAACATTCGCAACATTCCGTATATCTCCCAAAGATAGTAATCATGGTTTGCCGACAAATCCTCTGTAGTATCAAACGTATTTCGCTCCGCCTCGTTTGCCATTTGCAGCAAAGGGTTTTCCTTCTTTAAATTTTTTACACATACTCCCGAACGGCTTCCCTTACAATTTCCGTTTCTGACAAACCTTTACTTTGAGCCAAATCTTTTAAAACCTTCTCATCCTCTTTTGTTACATGAAATTGCTTCCGTTTCATTGGATTCTCCATAACGAGCCCCTCCTACACACAAATTATATAATAGGTGTGTAGGTGAATCAAATTTGTTATTTGTTAATATGGTCAACGCAGGCATACAATTTAATCTCCCCATTTCCTAACGCTGATGATAGGTATATAATCAAACGGAAAGGGTGAATGTTATGTATCTTATTGTAGAAGACAAAATCAGAGAGGCAATCAAGAATGGTGACTTTGACGACCTGCCAGGCAAGGGGGAAAAGCTGAATCTGCGAGATGATTTGCCGGGACTGTCGCCGGAATTGAATCAGGCATATAAAATATTAAAGAATGCCGGCTTTGTCCCCGATAAGAATGAGGAAAAAAGACAGGCAAAAGCACCACCGCCGGGGATTTGATGACGTACGCAACCGGTGAAGAGCAAAACAGCAAGGGAAAGAAACAAAAAGAAGTTGACGAACTGGTACAAAAAGAAAACTGCATCGCAATTCGGCCTACCCATCCTACCGAAACAAGATATTCAAAAAACTGTGCGGCAGATGATTGGTGTGAAAATGCTTCAGCTCCCCATTGTTCGGGCACCAGTCATCTCCCTTTTCCTTTCTTTTTCATGACATATAAAACATGATAATAAATAAGTGCAGCAATCAGCCCATAAACAAAATAGCCTATTAATTCTTGCGGAATCAGGTAAAGTTCCCCTTCTGCTGCTGCCAGCACCATTATATAAACAAATGAAGCGATGACTCCCGCCAGACCATAGAAACCTGCCCTTGCCACATACCGTGCAAAGCCTGTAGAATTACGCAGCCATTTGCTGGTCACTTTATCAATCAGAAGTGAGAACGAAATTCCACCAATGACATACACAGGTGCCGCATACGCCCCCAAAAATAGCATCGGAAGCCATAAAGATACAGCACTTTTCTCTGGTGCCGTTATAAAACTGGTCACGCCCATCAAAAACCAAATAAACAAGTCGAAATAACTGCAGCAACGATTCTTCTCATCCGTACCCCCCCAGACCATGTAAAAAGCTCGGCACCATAGCAGTTTCATTTTAACCGGTGGGCACTGGAAAACAATCATGGATAACAAAGGGTGTACCTCAAAAACAACTATTTTTTGATCCATAATAAAACCCCCTTGATATTGGTCCAAAGGGGCAAGGCACTTGGTCTGAAATTAATTGTTACTTCCTTTTGACAATTGCGTTCTGTCTTCCATTTGTGGCGGTTCCTCTGTCCATCCATACTTAATCATAAGATCCCCACCGTCATTAGCAAAATTAAAGACATCCTTGGCAATCATGGCCATTTTTAGTGGAAGGTCTTTCCGTAAACTAAAGGATGTCCCAATCATGTTGCTCCCAAGTCCAAAGCTTGTCAGTAGCGATGTATTATACATCATGAGCTTATCGGAAAAGGGAGCTTTTGTAGAGTCTGTCACAAGCCCGGCCGACGTCATTGGAACGTTGACATCGCTCTCCAGAAGTACATCACTAAATTTCGAAATAATTTTTGGACAATTCCTTCCCGCGGTAGAAATACTTTTGGACTTGCTCTTCCTTTGCAACCTGTGCAAAGCCAGTCATTAGCTTCATGCCGGTCACATTTGACTCAATCCCCTGATAAATATAGGCGACCTCAACGGTGTTCAGACTTCTTTTATGACCAGTTACAGCAAGTCCTGACCGGTAGTCTTTTTGTTTTGCGAACACGGCCTCTTCAGGCATATTGACTGCAGGTGATTTAGGGAGAACTCCCTTTTCCAACAAAAACTGTGTTGTTTTTTCACTGTACTCTTCGGCAAACGAGGAACTGCGCCTATAAAGATCCATCAAGTCTTTCCGGTAACTCATGCCCAAATGGAGCGCATGAATTCCTGATGCAATCTTCATCATCGTTCGGAGATACATTATGCTGTACACGTCATCAAACAATGGCGGGGCCTGTAGAATCACGTCATTTTCCGTGAATCCTACTGGAACTGCTGCCTTTTCCTGTCTGAAGGTATTCGCGAATTCCGTAACAAATTCACTTTCCTTATCATAGAAAGTCTGTAATATTTCCAACGCTTCCGGATCTTTAACATGGGTTAAGAAATGTTCTGTTACCCGAAGCATCATGGTCTTTTTTTGATAAACAATCCAGAGTGTCGCAAGTTCAGAAGATGAAACCGGCACATGTACGGCCATTTTACCACTCCTTCAAAATCTTAAGTATAATCATTCACTTTTCCTATATCCCACGAGAAAACAGCCCCGACAAAACTGCAAGCTTACAATTTAAGCTCCCCCATTGTCATAAAAAGTATACAATCAGACAAATGCTAATTGGTTGCATTAAAATTCAGGATACGATAGCCTTCATTATAGATGATAATGTGAAATGAGGTCGTCATGTTGAAACTTATCGGGATATCAGGGGCACTGGCCGGTGACAAAACATCTTTAGCTGTCAGCGACGTTTTAACCGCAGCTAAACATCTTGACTCAGCCATACAAACGGAGTTATTGGACTTGAGGGAATATGAGGTTGAATTTGCTACTGGAGCACCGTTAGTGGATTATAATGATGATACTTGGAACGTTGTAAATACAATGTTGTCTGCCGATTTTCTGGTATTTGGCACACCAATTTATCAAGCATCCATTTCGGGCGCATTAAAAATCTGTTGGACCTTTTTCCCGAAAATGCCTTCAAGAATAAAGTAACAGGTATTGTAGCAACCGGATGGTCTGACAAACATTTTCTAGTACCGGAATATCAGTTAAAACCAGTCCTTTCCTACTTTAAAGGCCTAATACCAGCAGGGAACGTCTTCATCCATAATGATGCCTTCAACGAAGAAAGTGATGAAATTATCGACCGTGATGTTTCCGGGAGAATTCAAAACCTTGCCGATGAAATGATTTATCTGCAACGGGCGATTCTTAACAGATAAGGGCTGCAACGTGCCATGCGTTATTTTAACTTTTATCTAAGGTGCAAATCCGTAAAAAATTAATGTGAATGCAAAGAAAGATACATAACCTATTACAATTAGGACAGCTATTGATAACAACAACATCGTAACTCTCAACTGGGTTTGAGCAAATAATGTTTGAGCCAGTCTAAATAACTTATAAACGATCAAGATGAATAACGGGATAATATATAAGTATGAAAAGGTACTAACCCAATCAAAGTGCTTTTGGAATCCATTGTCTAAAACAGGTCCATCGTGTAAATGAAACTTAGATGAAATGTACATACTGCCGACCCTAAATATAATGGAAAGCAAGGCAAAATAGGCAAGGGAGACAAATCTCATACTTCTTTTTTCACCTTTGAGAAGTAGATAAACAAGGAATAAAAAATAATTAAAACAATCATTTTAAACATTTCTTTCACCTCAAACTCAGCAATCCCTGCCAGGGAAATTTTGTTAAGGCATCCAAAGATAACATATGAGTGCAAGACCAGTTTTAAACCAAAAAGTTTGGTAAGGATGTTTTATTAATTCCGCCTTCTTTAAAAATTCGAAGCAATCAATAAAGCTATGCCGGCAATAATCAGTGGAAATTGATATCGCAGTAAAGATTCCCTGAATTTCCTCTACCCCAAACTATACTTCATGCCTTTGACTCGGCCTTCCAGTTTGTCAACCTAAATTATCAAATAAAATATTCCTGCTAACACCACGACCTCTATGAAAGGAAAATCCATCTGAAGCCACCTTCTTTCATTACTTTTTTTCATTTGGTATTAGTACCTTTAGTCCCATTTTTTACGGGATAGATAAATCTAATATAGCACAATCGGCAAATGAGAGGAAACTGATATATTTTTTTCACCTTGGAACCATTATAGCTAACTTATTCTTCGTTCACGGCTACATGTTCATTTAAAACACTATTCAACTTCTCTTTTATTTCATCTGTGGTAACAATACAACTTATATAATGAAATTTCGCCTTAACCCTTAATTCATATTTATCATTAACTTCTTTTGAAAAGCCGTAGTATTTATGATTCATATCAATACGGACAAATTCAAATGACTTTATTTTCCCCCAAGCTATAAAGCGGGTTCCACAAAGTATCCCATCATCAAGTACAGCGAATAAATCAAGAAAGTTATATGTATGGAGTAAGGGGAGAAAAATTAACGGATAAAATGACAACTCAAATTCCTTTAAACATGTTCCAATGAAAAACATAACAAACATAAACAAAAGTGTTAGAGAATACATAATAATTCCCGCCTTTTGTTCAGAATACGTCGGGAACTTAACCGTTCTCTGTTGATAGGTTCTAATGGCCGCAATCTCCTCTTGCGTTGTTGGTAAAATAACATCTTTTTCGTCTTTCTCATTTTTAATAAGACTTGAATAAACCTGTAACCATAGTACCCAATAACAATTAAAAATAATAGACTCAAAAATAATCTCAATTTAAATTCACCCCTTTTGTCTAACAATCTGTGTGATTTAACCTAATTCTTTTAAGACAGTCGGTTTCCTTCCAAGTGTAGCCTTTCAAATCCTCCCATCCCAGTCATTACAACTTCCATATTCTCATGAAAAATTTATACCAATCAATAGATAAATCCTGCGATAACGATAATCAGATAACCAATGGAAATGAAATTGCAAGGAACAAACCTGGAATATCTCCTATAATCCACAATGTACTATTATTACAGTAAAAATATACAAAAGGCTGATATTATAATTGATACGCAATATCAGCCTGAATAAATATATTTCTTTTTCAAAACGGATTCTTTTGAATTACCCTAAAATTACGTTCTACGGGTATTTTTGATCAAACTTTATTTTCTTTGGTGCTTCCCCCGTTATAGCATCTTAATGACCGCATCGAAAACTAAATCATTATCTAAAAAATCGTCATAGGATATTCCTCTAGTGAATCTCTCCACTTTAACTGCAGCGGATAAAATATCTTCTAAAAAACTCTAGGCTCCCTCTGCATGTATAGCACCCCTTAAAATACTGGGTCTTAAAGCGGGTTTAAACTAACCGAAAATATTCCTACTCCACCGTTACACTTTTAGCTAAATTTCTCGGTTTATCCACATCACAATCGCGATGCAATGCTGCATAGTAGGCAAGTAACTGCATAGGCACGGCACTGGCAAGCGGTGTCAGCAGTTCATGTACACGGGGAAGAACAAAGGCATCCGTGTCCTGTTCTAAGCCTTTCATGCTGAAAATCATGTCATTGGCACCGCGTGCAACGACTTCCTGTACATTGCTGCGGATGGAGTAATTGACATTTTCTTGTGTTGCAAGTGCAATAACAGGCGTTCCTTTTTCAATTAATGCAATCGTGCCATGTTTCAGTTCACCGCCGGCAAAGCCTTCTGCCTGAACGTAAGAGATTTCTTTCAGTTTCAGCGCTCCCTCCAGACAGACAAAGTAATCCGTGCTGCGTCCGATGAAGAAAGCATTCCGGGTGGTGCCAAGATTTTCACGGACCAGTGCCTCGATTGCTTCTTTCTGGTCGGTCAGAACTTCCATAGCATTAGCGGCAATGGCCAGTTCCTGCATTGGGTCGAAGTCCAATTCCAAACCTTTTGCACGTGCAGTGCCGACTGCAAGGATGGCCAGAACAGCAATTTGAGCGGTATATGCTTTTGTTGACGCTACCGCAATTTCCGGTCCGGCATGCAAATGCAGTGTGAAATCTGCTTCACGAGAAAGGGTGGAACCAGGCACATTTGTAATCGTCAGTGCCGGGTGTCCCATTTCTTTCATTTTTACTAATACGGAGCGGCTGTCCGCTGTTTCCCCGCTTTGGGAGATGAACACAAATAACGGCTTTTCCGATAATAGCGGCATATTATAGGAAAATTCGCTTGCCACATGAACTTCCACCGGTATACCAGCCATTTTTTCCAAGAACTGTTTACCGACAAGTCCGGCATGATAACTGGTACCCGCTGCGATAATATAGATACGGTCACATGCCATCATGGCGCGCTGTACATCCTCATCCAGTTTCAGATTATCGCGTTCATCCTGGTATTCCTGAATGATGCGGCGCATAACAAACGGCTGTTCATCAATTTCTTTCAGCATGAAGTGTGGATATGTCCCTTTTTCCGTATCGGTTACATCGATTTGGGCTGTGAATGGGCTGCGGCTCACATCGGTTCCATCTAGTTTCTGCACTTTCACGAAATGGCGATTAACCAGAACAATCTCCTGGTCATAGATTTCCAAATACTGATCGGTCTCTTTCAGTGTGGCCATAGCGTCACTGGCAACAACATTAAACCCATCACCAAGACCGACGAGCAATGGACTCTTATTCTTAGCTACATAAATCGTATCATGGTCTTCTCTGTCGATTAGAGCAACCGCATAGGATCCTTTTAAAAGGCTAATTGTCTGACGGAATGCTTCCAGTGTTTCTCCATACTTCTCAGCATTCTTTTCCATGAGCTGCACGATGATTTCGGTATCCGTTTCACTGCCAAAAGCAACTCCGTCGAGATAATCCCTTTTCAAATCCAAATAATTTTCAATAACCCCGTTATGGACAATGGCAAATCTGCCAGAAGTGCTTTGATGCGGGTGTGCATTCTCTGCACTTGGGGCACCGTGTGTAGCCCAGCGCGTATGACCTATTCCGACTGTTGACGCAGCCGCATGATTCACGTGGCTGCGCAGTGCGGCAATACGTCCTTTCACTTTAAATAAATTAATATTTTCATTATCCATTAACGCAATGCCGGCCGAATCATAACCACGGTATTCGAGTTTTCCAGCCCATTCAGTAAAATATCCAGTGAATTATTCTGTCCAATATATCCTACAATTCCACACATGTCGCTTCCTCCTTGGATTGCAAGGGGCAGCAACCGGCCATGTTCTATTTTCGAGCATGAAAGAGGTTTGTCCTCCGACTTCATTTCGGGGCTTGTTGCTGCCCCTTTCCCGTGTTTTTAGTCCATCTTCTCCAATCCTTTGTACAGCAAGTCGCCTAGCTGTTTTCGGAAAAGAGGTAACAGCTGAGATGTGCAGCCGGGAGGTATCCGCCGATTGATTTCGATAACCTCCTCCTCGTCAACTATTTCCATTACCGTACAGAAATAGTCCAGGCGCTTTATTTAATATTCGTGGCTTCTGCCCGCCTTTCCATTTTTGAATAAAACCACCCATGTTTCAATAGTCAAAACAGGGCTTTCTACATTTTAAACGAGACAGTTGGGATGGTCAATCACTTTTTGGAGGGTGAGTGATATTATGTGTATGCATCCATCTGTAATTTGTTCTTTTAAGCAGGAACAAAGAACATACCATTAGCAAAAGACCTTCTTGCCCTTATAATCGAATCGGTGTTTCAAAAAGTGCCATGGACACATTTTCAGATCTGCATACGATTATACTCATAAGAAGGTAGGCAGATAACCATTTGAAATAGATCCACCTGCCCTGACAACCGTCTATCCCTGATGCTTTTCCAAAAAGTCGAGCATACGGGAATAAACCTTGATTTCATTTTCTTTTTTCGAGAAGCCGTGTCCTTCATCTTCCAGGACAAGGTACTCGACATCGCGCCCTTCTTCCTGAAGCTTGGCTACAATAGTATCGGATTCTTCTTTAACGACACGCGGGTCTTTTGCCCCCTGAATAACGAGCATTGGTTTCGTCATACCATCGAGATACGTGACCGGAGAATCCTTGATAAAGCGTTCCTTATCACGCTCCGGATCTCCAAGCCAGCGTTTCATAATTGGCTTCCAATGGTCGGGGACCGAGTTAATAAAGCTGAACAAATCAGATGGGCCGAAAAGATCAACACATGCCCTAAAATATTCCGAATGGCGACCATGCAATAGCAATGTCATGTATCCGCCATAGCTGCCCCCGACAAGGAAGAGTTTGTCACGATCGGTTACATTTTGGTCAAACAGCCATTCTATTCCAGCGACACAGTCCAGCCGTGGGCCCTCTCCCCAGTCCTGCTCAACCAGTTTGACAAAGGAAGACCCATAGCCTGTACTGCCTCGGAAGTTCGGCGCAAAAATGGTGTAGCCCCGGTTCAGAAAGCATTGGAACATCGACCGGAAGGATTTCCGTTCAGCTGCCTGTGGTCCCCCATGCGGCCAAAAATCGTGTATCCATTGTCATTCTCCGGTCTGGCCTTGAACAACAGTGCTTCAATGGTCATGCCATCAAACGACTTGTAAGATACGACATTAGGCTCCACCATGTCATCACTGCTTAGACCAAGCACCCGGTTATTGGTCAGCTGCTTCCAGTTCTGTCCGTCCGCAGACTGAAAAATATTGTGCGGAATGGTTGCACTTCTGGCTAACACATAAAGCGTTCCCTTCTTGGTTACCTTCAGCTGTTCGATGACATCAGCCGGTGCTGTCAGCTGCTCAAGTATTTCCGAACCCAAATCATAGCGATACATCCAGTCGGCCGCACCTTTTTCAGTTACGAGGAATAGTGCATTCTTTTCTTTACTGAATTTCAGTTCTTCCACACTCTCATTTTCAATGGCCAGCACTTGCGTGAATTCCTGTTTTTCTATATCAAATTTGGCGATATAATTGTATTCTTGTTCATAGTTCGTGACAAAATAGACCGTTTTGTCATCTGTAAATACAGGATCAAATGTCACGTGAACCTTTTCCGGATCAGGTGTCAGAGGATATGTATCATTCCCCAAACGGACAAACCCGGTTACATATGTATTAGCAAATGCCCGCAAATAGACAAATGCATTCTCATTGGCGGAAACAGCTGCAAGTTCAGTTGGGGACACTTCCCCGATATTCAGCAATGTGTCGGAGCTATCTGTCAGATTCCGAACCCGCGCATTCATGTATGACGGGTTATCTTCTGAAGTCATGTAGTAAATACGCTCGCCATCATCGCTTACATCGGTGAGAAAATACTTGTCCTCTGAATCACCTGTCACGAGCGGCTGTGGAAGTCCGCCTACATGTGGAAGGGCATAAATGTGGTGGTTTTCATCACCATCTTTGTCAAACCCTGCCAACACGTACCGTCCATACGGGTCAAATTTAATAAAACTGCATGATTCATTCTGGTGTGCGAACATATATGGGTATGTATCAGGCAAATCCATTGCCCATAAATTCATGTGACCATCAAGGTTGGAACTAAAAACAAGCTTATTTTCCCCTGGATCGACATCGAAACCAGTAATAACATACGTACGAAAAAAATTGCTCCACAGTCGGCTTTGGAAATGGAATCATGTTACTCTCCCCTATCTAAAATGTGTGAATTATAGCAGTATAAAAATAATTATACTACAAATTCTAAGAACCTGCACAGACATAGAAAGGGGGAGTTTGGCTGGCATTATACCAAACTGGGATCAGCCAGGGGAATATGGGTTAATATGGACCAGAACGTCATTGACATCCCCATGTTCCTGCATCAGTTTATTTTTAACATTCTTAGAAATATGGTGTGCTTTTTTGACGTCAAGATCGGCATCCACACTGATTTTAAGGTCAACGACCACATAGGCCCCGTGAACTCTCGCCCGTATTTCATCCACCTGCTTCACGCCTGATACACTCTTTGCCGTCAGGATAAACCGATTGCTTTCATCATCATCTAATACATTTTCCAGCACTAAATCAATCGATTCCCGTGCCATTTTGTAGCCAAGACCTATGATAAGCAGTGCAACAACAATACCAGCGACGGGATCAAAATATACCAGCTGACTCCAGCCAATCCGCTCCCCAATCATCGCCCCGCCAACGCCAACCAGAACACCAAGCGAAGATAAAGCATCAGAGCGATGATGCCAGGCGTCTGTTACCAATGCCGGACTGTTGATCCGTCTTCCAAGCCGGTATTTATATTGGTATAGCATCTCTTTAGAAACTATGGAAATAATTACGGCTATCAGCGCGATTCCTGTTGGTGCAGAAGGCTTTTCACCCCAAAATACTTTTACAGATGTCCAGGCAATTTCAAGTCCTGCCAGAATGAGCAATATAGAAACAATGATCGCAGCAATATTCTCCGCTTTCCCATGCCCGTACGGATGCTCTTTATCAGGCGGCTTATTCGCATAACGTATTCCGGCAAGAACAGCAATCGAGCTGACGACATCCGAAGCGGAATGGGCAGCATCAGCAATCAGGGCCCGGCTCCCAGACACCAGCCCAGCTGCCCCTTTTATGGCAGCCAATAACAGGTTGCCGACAATGCCCACCCATGATGCAAATTGTGCCTTACGGTTGCGTTGTTCCTGATCCATGACCCTACCCCCAAAATTCCTGCTTCCATACTCCCATTAGCCTTGACCTTCAGGCAGTAGCATAAACAGTTTCTTTATAGTAACAAACTGGAATCATCTGAGTCTATAGCAACCTTGTTGCAGCCTCTTAGGAAAGTAGACAGTATGCAAGGAAATCACTATGAGGCAAAAGAGTTTCTCTAGAGAAAAATCCGGATATAAAAAACTCCTCCCACTTAGGGAGAAGCCTTTTCACCTTATTCATCTTTCATTCCGAGCAGTTCATCTATCACTGTGGCCACCTTGGAAGCGTATTTTTCACAATCCTCTTTCGTTGGGGCTTCAACCATGACACGTACTAGCGGCTCTGTTCCAGATGGACGCACAAGCACGCGACCTTCCCCGCCCATTTCAGCCTCCACGTCATCAATCGCTTCCTGAATCTTTTGGTTTGTCATGGCCTTATGCTTATCGATAACCCGCACATTTTGTAGCACTTGCGGGTATATATCCATTTCTCCCGCTAGCTCAGACAGTGGCTTCCCTGTTTCCTTCATCACATTAACCAGCTGCAGGGCCGTCAACATCCCGTCACCAGTTGTGTTGTAATCGAGGAAAATGACGTGACCGGATTGCTCGCCACCGAGATTATACCCGCCTTTTCTCATTTCCTCCATTACATACCGGTCACCTACAGCTGTTTTATCACTGCGCATGCCATTTTCTTCGAGTGCTTTATAAAATCCAAGGTTGCTCATAACAGTGGAAACAACAGTTTGATGACGGAGCAAGCCTTTTTGATTCATATGTTTGCCGCAAATATACATAATCTGATCGCCGTCAACAATCGCTCCTTTTTCATCAACAGCAATCAGACGATCACCGTCCCCATCGAAGGCAAGACCTGCATCAGCACCTTTTTCCCGTACAAATTTCTGCAATGCTTCAGGCTGTGTTGAACCGACACCATCATTAATGTTCAACCCATTCGGTGATGCACCAATCGAGTGGATTTCCGCCTCGAGGTCAGCAAACAAATGTGCTGCCAGACTAGAGGTCGAACCATGTGCACAGTCCAATGCAATTTCCAGTCCTTCAAAATCGTTGTCAATGGAATCTTTCAGGAAGGAGAGATACTTTTGTCCACCCTCAAAGTAATCGTTAACCACACCAATATCGGCACCGGACGGCCGGGGCAGGTTATCCCCTGCATCCATTAGCTGCTCGATTTCGTTTTCCTCTTCATCTGTTAATTTAAAACCGTCAGGACCAAAATTAATACCGTTATCTTCGACCGGGTTATGGGAGGCAGATATCATGACACCCGCTTCTGAATTCGTTGCTCTTGTCAAGTACGCAACGCCGGGCGTGGAAATAACTCCGAGACGCATCACTTCCGCACCTATGGACAGCAGGCCAGCAACAAGTGCTCCCTCCAGCATGTGGCCGGACACCCGAGGATCCCGTCCAACCAGTACCTTTGGTTTTTCAGCACCTTTCGTCAGGGCATAACCACCGAATCGACCTAACTTATACGCCAATTCTGATGTCAATTCGGTATTAGCTACACCTCTAACACCATCTGTTCCAAAATACTTTCCCATGTTGTACCTCTCCTTTACTTCCGTTTCACCATGCTTACGAGCATTGACTGTACAAAGTTCCACTATTGCATCACTGCGAAATTTCAATTGTCACTTGTTCAAATTCACTTTTTATGTCTACATCTTCAGGTCCATCCACGGAAATAGAAACCTCATGCTCACCATTTTCCAGCCCCGCGGCATCCAGGGTGATACGAAAATCATCTTTAGAAACTTCACTGACACTGTTTTGACTGCCTGTTACAGTAATGTCCATTTCCGGACCATTCGGGTTGATAAATGTTATATCTTGTCCATCATTAAGGTTTTCCGTGCTGATTGGAATATTTTCAAATGTTTTCGTCCGTTCCAGTTCGACTGTCACCTCAACCGAATCTTTTCCCGGAACATTTGCACCATCCGGCAGAGCCAGTCCAGCTTCTATCGTCCCTGATTCTGTTATATCAGCCAAGTTTATCTTTTCGGTTGATACTTCCTTTATATTCTGAAGTATTTTACTTGTTGCGAACACTTCCACTTCATCTATGTTAGCAGATATGGAGCCCAATGAATACCCATCCTGTAATTCACCAGCCGTCTCCACACTCAGTGGAACCGTTTTGCTTGGATTACTGATCTGAACGGAGACATTCACACTTGGCGGCTCTACGCGGGCGTTCAGCTCATTTCCTCTGGCGTCGTATACTTTCACAGGTACTTCACGGCTGTCAATGGACTCGTCGGCTTCTGCAACATCCACAAATGCCTTCACAATGGCAATCTGATCAATCACTTCTTTGGAGCTTGTGACCGTTACCTGTTTCGGCTCCGTTTGTGAACTGTCAATCTGATATCCCTCTGGAAGCTTATTTCTATTAATA
This sequence comes from Lentibacillus juripiscarius JCM 12147, assembly GCA_001311805.1. The sequence continues at coordinate 64,242 of BBCA01000009.1, forward strand.
TAATCAACAGCTATCGCAAAGTCCTTCGATGCCCGTTCTTCTATTGTCACCTCAATCGTCTTCGGCTCAATATAGACGTCAATTCTTTGGGTATACCGGTATGCTTCAACTCAACCGTATGCGTACCTGGATCCAATCCTTCCAAATCTACATAGATGTCAAAGTTCTGATTTCGAGCTGTAGCTGTCAATGTACCTGTTGAACCTTCAAGTGAAACTGCAGCAAACTCAGGCACTCCGCTGACAACATATTTCTCCTCGTTAATCCGTATATTAACCGGGACATTCTCAATCGTCTGAATATCCGCGTTTGTGTTCGGGAGCAGTCGGGATTCATTTTGGTACTGATCCATCTCTACCTGCACAAACACATACAATGCAACAGCAAAAGCCAGGGAAATAGCACGAACAAACCATGGACTTTTAAACCAATTATCCATTCTTTTCCCCCCTCTGATGGCGTGACTTGGATTCAGAGGTTCTTAATGACAAGGACAGTTTTTCCCGGAGGTAATGGCGCAGGCCTTCCTGATCAAGATCCCGCTTCATCTCACCGTTTTCGGTACAGGATATGCCTCCTGTCTCCTCCGATACAACAATTGTAATAGCATCGGTGACTTCGCTGATACCCATTGCTGCCCGGTGTCTGGTACCCAGCTCTTTTGAAATGAACGGGCTTTCAGACAATGGCAGGTAGCAGGCAGCCGCTGAAATTTCCTCCTCTTTGATAATAACGGCCCCATCATGAAGCGGCGTATTGGGCGTAAAGATATTTGTCAGCAACTGATGGGTCAATTTACCGCCTATCGGAATTCCTGTCTCAGCATAATCATCAATCCCGGTTTCACGCTCGATGGAGATCAGTGCACCAATTCGCCGCTTAGCCATGTATTGGCATGATTGAACAATCGCTTCCACTTTCTGCTCCAGCACTTCCTCCTCAGAGCTGGAACTTCGCGAGAAAATGTTCCCCCCGGCCAAGCTGTTCCAGTGCCCTTCTGAGTTCGGGCTGGAATAATATAATAATGACAACAAAACCCCATTTAATGACTTGGTTTGTAATATATTGAATCGTATGGAGTTCGAATACGATGCTGAAAGCCCAGACAAGCAAAACCACGACAATCCCTTTCAACAGCTGAATTGCCTTGGTGCCTCTGATCAGCATAATTAACTTATACAAAACATACCAGACGAGAGCTATGTCTACGCCGATTCGAAGCAGGTCCAGAAATCCCCCATCAAGCACGTTCACACTTCCTTCCGCACATATGTACAGTAAACTGTACGATCTTCGCAGTCGTTTTTCATTATAACATATTTATTATTGTATCATGTTTTATAATAAGCGTAAAAATGAAGTGTTAAAGCATTCGCGATGGGATCCATTCACAAAAACCCGGATCATCTCCAGGCCTTTGTTCATGATTCTATTGTTTTAAGGGGGTAATCCAAATTTGTTTCAATGAAAAAATACTTTTATGATGTCTTTCAAGTGAAACCACATCCATTCAAATAGCGCATCCACTTGTTTCAGTTCGCCATTCACTTCACCCGCGGAAGCCATGAGCCCTGATCCGTTACTCGCCTCGTCTGTTATTAATTCACCATTAACCAAGACGACATTCCCGTCAACCGTTCCGTCAATTCTTAGATTGCCATTTTTGACAATCAGTTCCCCTTCCACGGTTTCACCTTCTGGCACAATAACCGTATCACCACGAATAACCAGATTTTCCTGTTTAGACACAACCAATGAATTGTTCTCATTCCATGCGGAGAGCACGCCGCCAAACATAAGAATCACGAAGATGGCCGCCGCTGTCAATGCAGGATGTGTCTTAAACCAGCGCAAATACCCCATGCGTTTCTTTTCTTCCGGTAAGCGCTGCATCACTTTAGTTGTAAAATCGGCAGGCGCCGTGACCTGCTCTGTACTCTGGACGAGTGTAACCGCGCGTTTTAACTCATGGAAGTGTTTCTGGCAGAGCTCACAGCCTTGCAAATGGATACGTAACTGCTCTTCTTCCTGCCTAGTTATATCTCCATCTAAATATTTATGCATGAGTCCCACTGATTCTTTGCTGCAATTCAAGCTGATCACACCCCTTTACACATGGCGAAGCTTCTTTCGCAATGCTTCGCGCCCTCGATGAATTCGTGTCTTCACGGTACCGAGCGGAACGTCTGTAATTTCACTGATTTCCTGGAGTGAAAACTCTTCCAAATACTTTAAGATGATAATGCTGCGATATTTCGGTGGAAGTCCGGCGATTGCCCGGTGAATAACTTCCTGAAGTTCCATCCCCTGTACTTCCTCCTCGGGGAGCCGATTACCCGCCGCAAGCTGTGAATATAGTGTCAGGCCGTCTGCCCCTTTAATCTCAGCATCCAGATAATAGTCAGGCTTTCGCTTGCGCATACGGTCTATGGTCAAATTCGTTGCAATGCGGTACAGCCATGTCGGGAATTTCCGGTTTTCATCAAACGAATGGATATTAACATACACGCGGATAAATGTCTCCTGTGCGATATCTTCCGCTTCATACCTGTTCCCCAGCATCCGGTAGCAATGCTGAAAAATCTTATGCTGATAAAACTGACTATAGCTTCAAATGCGGCCTGGTCCCCTTTTTTGACCTGCTTTACTTTTTCTCTAATAATCCAGTCCATCTTATGTACCTCCGCTAACCATGCGGTATTAACCATACGGAATAACACCGTAAAAGGTTTCAAAAAATAAAAGAATCGTTTAGTTCTCCAATAAAACGGGAATTTTCTTAGTATAGTATACTAGATAGGAGGGGCATTTGTGGATAAAAATTCAATATTATTGAAAAAGATTGAACAATGCCGGAAAGAAATGTTGAACATGAGCAGCCAATATGGACTGACTTCACAGGCAGTTATTCAATCCAGCCAACGATTAGACGAGCTATTGAATCAATACCAGAATGCCTGAGGCAACAAATGAAGAAAAAGAACAAATGAAAGACAAGACATTGGGGGAATTCGATGTCCTTTCATAATAACCTCAGCCCGATATAGAAATAGACAGCACAAAAGACACCCAATCATATGGATGGATGCCTTTTAACAGACTATCTTTTTGTTTACTTCAGTTTCTCACCAAACAGTGTTCCTATCAAACCGACTGCCATGGTGGCTGTTTTATTTTTATCATCCAGGATTGGATTTACTTCCACAAACTCTGCTGATGTAAGAATTTCCGATTCAGCCAGCATTTCCATTGCTAAATGACTCTCACGGTACGACAAACCGCCAATTACTGGCGTCCCTACACCAGGTGCTTCTTCCGGATCCAGTCCATCCAAATCAAGACTCAAATGAACACCATCCGTTCGCTCCCGCAAGTACTCAATTGCCTCGTTCATCACTTGAGACATCCCCATTCGATCAATTTCATGCATCGAATAGACGTTCATTCCTTTTTCCTGGATTAATTCTCTTTCACCCGGATCGAGTGAACGCGCACCAATTATAACAACATTTTCAGGTTTGACCTTAGGCGTGTAATCAAGAATTGTTGTAAGCTTTTCATGACCAATACCAAGACTGACTGCAAGTGGCATCCCATGTATGTTTCCCGATGGTGATGTGTCACCTGAATTAAGATCGCCATGTGCGTCGTACCAGATAACACCAAGGTTTTCATGATGCTTAGCCACACCTGCCAGACTGCCGATTGCAATACTGTGATCCCCACCAAGCACCAATGGAAAGCTGCCTTTCTCCATTTCCTGGTCTACCAGTTCAGCAAGTTTCTGGTTACTTTCGGCGACTTGCTGCAAATTCCGCAAATTTCCATCCTGTACTTCGTTCTTCCCGTCCGGACGGAAACCGGAACATTGCCCAAATCCGAAATATGATACTGCAAGTTTTCCAGCCGTTCGGTAACACCGGCATACCGTATGGCACTCGGACCCATATCCACACCGCGCCTGTTTTGGCCAAGATCCATTGGGACACCAATAATCGACATATTTTGCTTCATTTTAATTGCCTCCCCTCAGCTTTATTGTAGCCAAAAGGAAGCAATGACTCAACTCGACAAAAACTGAATATATATGCAATATTTACTTAGGTGGCATCTGATATGATAACCAATGAAGAATTCCGGCAATTAAAAAAGCAGGCATGCCGCATGAGGCATTGCCTGCTATATGATGGAAGCACCAGTCATGCACGGACGCATTTCCAGCGGCTGAATTCCTTCTCGTTTCCATGCCTCCATCAACTGGTCCGCTCTTTCCCTTGAAGGCATGAAAGCAATTCCGCAGTCGCCGCCGCCAGCACCAGATGGCTTTCCCGCGCCACCGTATGCCTCCGCAAGGTCACATAGTGCAGTGAGCCTCGGGGTTTCGATCGCAACATTTTGCATTCCTGCCAAGTACCTTCAAGGCTCTCCTGTTTTGTCTGATACCTTCTAAAACTGATGCTGAATCCCCTGTGTTAAGCCCCTGTAAAAAGATAGTTACCGCCTGTTTGCTGCCAGTTAAAAAATCGTTATACAACTCGGGAGAAGATGTTTTGAGCATGGAGATTTTCCCGACTAGCTCAGACGTTGACGCCGGTGAGCCGGTCCAGCCAATGCACATATAACTATCTTCCGGCAATTGTGCAGGTTCGACCGAGAAATATGGCCAATCGTTTTGCACAAGTTCTGTGATGCTCGCTGAAGACTTATATGCTTCCTTTAGCCAATCGGCCTGAAAAGAAGAATACTCCAGCCATCCCCCATAGGAAGACGCAGCTACATCAGCGCCGGAACCACTCCCTTGCGTAATGACATGGGAAACGGCAGCTAACTTAAAAACCAATGTTTCCGGTGGCTTTTCAGGAAGAAACCTGGCAAGCATTGCAAAACAGCAGAGGTGACAGCTGCAGCACTTGAGCCGAGACCATATTTGCGGCCGGAAGCGTCATCCAATTCACTGCGGATCGACAGGTGAAAGTTGAGCGGCGTATAGTTGTTTTCCCGTAAATATGTATAAACAACGGACATCGCATTTTCGACAAATTGCACGCGGGTGTCATCAGTTTTAATACGGACAGCCCCCGCTTCATACGTCCAGGCCAATCCGTACAGATCAAAGGTTTCAAGGGAAAGGCGGTTCTCATCACTTTCTTCCAGCCTCGCATAAACAAAGCGGTCAACTGCCATGACGGCCAGTTTCTGATAAGGCTCAAGCACAGCAAACTCCCCCGCAATCATCAGCTTGCCGGGGACGCGTACTTTTAATGTTGAATTAGGCAAGACGTTCAACTCCTACATGCAGGTTACTCCCTGTCCAGCTTTACTCATAATGACATCATGGACGCCCGGAATGGAACGGAGCTTTTGCCGTACTATTTCCTCATATTCCGGCAAGTAAAGGACCTTGACATTCGGTCCGGCATCAATCGTGAAGTAAGCCGGTACCCCGTCAGCCCTTAATGCCCGTACAGCTTCCATAATCAGGAGTGTTGTATTCTGCCAGTACATAAATGGCGGATCGGCCGCCAATGTTGTTGCATGCATCCGCAGACAGTTGGCCTCGGCTATCGACCCGACTTTCTCAAAGTCCTTCCGCATAATTCCATCTTTTATCGCGGCAAGGTCAGCCGGGATGCTTTCCACCCAGCTCGGATAAAAGGGGATGTGTCCACTGTGCGCTTCATCCCTTCCCTGCTCAGTACCTTTTGGCGTCCGAAGACAGAACAGCAGCGGCCACTCTAATGTCCCAATGGTCTGGAGGAGTTACCTGGACAGCATATGAATCAGATCCATCCGCCCTTGTCCCTTTTTCCCACTCGACAAAACCACCATAAACCGAACGGCACGCGGAGCCTGAACCTTGTCTAGTCAGCGCGGATAATTCCTGATTGCTGCACTCCAGGCCAAGTGCCCTTGCTGCAGCCGCGGCCAATGCAGCAAAGCCTGAAGCAGATGATGCAAATCCGGCAGCAGTCGGCACATGGTTAACCGAATGAATTTCCGCATAAGTACCTTCTTTGCCCGCCTTTTTCCGTATCCGGTCCAGAAATGATACAACTCGGTTACGTTCACCGCCGGAAACTGCTTCATCATTCAAATAGAAAACATCCTCTGTCCAATCATCATGGAACTCAACAGTTGTTTCTGTATAAAAGCCATCCAATGTCAATGACAGGCTGTTATTCATTGGAAGTATGAGCGACTCATCCCGTTTTCCCCAATATTTAATTAAGGCAATATTCGTATGGGCTTTAGCTGTTGTCTTCATGTTTACGACTCCCTTTTTCCATTCCATCTAGTCCGTCTTTTTATTCAGTGCGAAAGACCATACAGCGTGTGCCCCAAATTTCTTCAGTTTTTCGCAAAGCTGTCTGGAGTGCACCTCATTGCGGGCCAGTGCAATCACACAGCCGCCATTGCCGCCTCCTGTTAATTTGGCGCCAAGTGCCCCCTCCTGACGGGCAAAATAAATCAGCCTGTTCAGACCGGCATCACTTACACCAAGTGCCTCCAGTTCCTTCTGTGCTTCGTTCAGCATCTGGCCAAGCAGGTTCTTGCTCGCACTTTCCAAAGCACTCCTGGCACGGTGTGTAATATCCCCAAGCCGCTCTAACTTTGATTGAATTCGTTTCGGTGCAGATTTAATCAGCTTGCCTACGGATTCAACAGCCAGACGTGTATCGCCCATCCGGCCTGAGTCTGCAACGATAAAGTGAAAATCACCTTGAGGTTCTATCCGATCAATCGGCTGTTCTTTTTCATACCAGACCGGAAGCTCAGATGTAATGGTCAGTGTATCAATTCCACTGGGCTCCCCATGGGCATACCGTTCCGAAATGTCGGCCAATTCAAGAATATCTTCCTCCGTATATTCCCGATCCGCATAAGCGAAAAGATCGTATGACTGCGATTGCTACCGATGCACTGGACCCAAGACCTTTTCCGGGTGGTATGGAAGATTTAATGCGAATCAGCAAGTCTTCGCATGGTAAATCAAGCTTTCTCAACGTGGCTCGTATACAATTCGCCAACCCATCCAGCGACTCAGGAGCTGATGCAATCGGTCCATGATAGAACGTACTGTCCATCTTCACCGAACCTGGAACATAATCAACGACTGCCTCCACTCCTACTAAAGGAAAAGGGAGTGCAATTGCCGGCTGTCCGTGTACAACCGCATGTTCCCCGATAAGGATTAATTTACTATGAGCTACACCAATAGCTGTTTGTACGGAAGTTGTCGCTTTTTCTGCACTCATTTTTTATACTCTTCCACCAATCTTTAGCTTTTCCGACACGGATTTCATTTTCTTGAATCAAACGTTGCGATATCACATCTATCATCTCCCCTGTGGCTCCTGCTGCAATGGCTACGGATCTGGAATGCAAAGCCATATGCCCCTTCTGGATTCCGTCTGTTGCTAAAGCCTTTAATGCCCCGAGGTTTTGGGCAAGTCCAACAGCTACAATAACTTGCGCAAGTTCCTGTGCTGAATCAACATTTAAAAGTTTATGAGCAATGCTGGATATCGGGTGAACACGAATCGATCCACCTACCGTCCCAACTGACATTGGCAGTTCCAGTTCACCAATTAGATTGCCCTCGTCATCCTTGGACCATTCTGTCATGGAGGTATACCGGCCATTACGTGCCGCATGTGCATGGGCTCCAGCTTCCACTGCACGCCAGTCATTGCCTGTTGCAATCACAACCGGGTCAATTCCGTTCATAATACCTTTGTTATGCGTCACTGCACGATACGGATCAGATGCCGCGAATTCATACGCATGAATGACACCATCCCGCACCTCTTCGCCGGAAAACTCTTCCGACCCAAGCAAATCAGTTGGTATAACACAGCGCGCGCGTGCAAGACAACGATCCGGGTAGTTGGAAAGAATTCGTAAATAGACTTTTCCGCCTGTTAATTCCTCAACTGTTGGAGCCAGGGACTCAACCATCGTATTAATGATATTCGCTCCCATGGCATCACACGTATTAATATATATATGGAGGACGAGCATTTGACTATACTTCGAACCCGGCTCTTCATTCAGGATTCTGACATCCAAATCCTCTGCACCACCACCCCTGTTCACTAAACTAGGGTATGCAGCATTCACAGCATTAATCAAATTATCTTTTTCATGTAAAATAGCTTCTTTCGCTATATAAAAATCCTGGCATCCGACTACTTGGATCTGGCCAATCATGACACGATCAGTCGCCTCCGTTGTGAACCCGCCTGCATTCCTGACAATTTTGGCAATATGACTTGCAGAGGCAACAACTGATGGTTCCTCAATCGCCATCGGCACAACGAAATCCTTGTCATTAATCAAAAAGTTCAGTCCTAGTCCCAGAGGAAGCGGGAATGTACCCACAACATTTTCTATCATGTTATCAGCGGTATCCGTTGACAACGCTTCTTTGGAGAATAGATACGCTGTGTCCTCTTCCGTAAAACTCTCCATTTTCGCAAGCAATTCCCGCCGCTGTTCAACGGTCATATTATAAAAGCCAGGAATCCTGGAAGTCTGCATGCCATCTCATCCTTTTACCAACTTATTATACGGCAATAAACACGATTTGTTTATGATTCAACTGTGTCTATTATGTAAAAAACAGCATAAAATGCAAATAAACAAGGCTGTTGGCAATCATAACGACCTTGTTTATTTTCCATTATAATATGTGTTATGGATTTCCGCTAGCATTTTTTAATATCGATGAGATTTGGAGGATTCCGCCGCCCCTAGCTAGTCCTTGTTTCCTTTAATCCTAATCAGAAACAAGGGGAACCGAGAGGTGAGAATCCGACATATCTTCTTTGATGAGCCATGGAGGATTCGAACCTCCGACCCTCTGATTAAAAGTCAGATGCTCTGCCAGCTGAGCTAATGGCTCCTGTTGGGCATTTGGTCTATTATAGAGTGGATCACCTGATGGTCTGTTGCATCAGACAGACCTGACAATCGTTTAACGTACAGGCAGCATTTACTGAAAAGCAGACCAAATAAAAAGACTGGGCTACCAGGATTCGAACCTGGGAATCACGGGATCAAAACCCGATGCCTTACCGCTTGGCTATAGCCCAATGTAACATATGGTGGAGGGGGAGAGATTCGAACTCCCGAACCCTGAGGGAGCGGATTTACAGTCCGCCGCGTTTAGCCACTTCGCTACCCCTCCGTAGTTATTATAACTGATTTCTTAAGAATTTATACATCAAAATTAAATAAATGGTGCCGGCCAGAGGACTTGAACCCCCAACCTACTGATTACAAGTCAGTTGCTCTGCCAGTTGAGCTAGGCCGGCATATAGATAGTGATTCATTTACTTGTACTGTTTTCTTTTGATTAAACCGCTCGTCGTGTTGCACGCTAGTTCATTGATGCCGCACTCCTCGCAAGCCTGCACTTGGTAGCTTAATCTGTGTTGTTAGCGGCTTGCTCTGCCAGTTGAGCTAGGCCGGCATACTTTAAATAGTCTGTTTAGCTTTCGGGATTTTTATACATGTTGGAGGTGGAAATAATGGTGGAGGATGCAGGGTTCGAACCTGCGACCCCTTGCTTGTAAGGCAAGTGCTCTCCCGGCTGAGCTAATCCTCCAATACACAGGACGTGCTAATCCATGTATTACGGCAAAACATCGCAAATTTAACATATCTCCATGCAATCCTTAAAAGGAAATGGTGACCCGTACGGGATTCGAACCCGTGTTACCGCCGTGAAAGGGCGGTGTCTTAACCACTTGACCAACGGGCCACTGAACATGAAAAAAGCCAATATGTATTCTTGCGTTCACCGACGAGTATTATTATATACAGTTTGTCCATTTTTGTAAAGAGGATAATACAAAATTATTTCCGGTACGAATATTTTACTTTACAATTATATTAAACCATAATCAAAAAATCACATCACTAATGAAAGGATGACTAAAACAATGGCATCCATATTTCTGGAACAAAGTGGCTCGCCTTTTACAGCATTCGGTTTCAGTCACATAACCACACTGCTCGTTTACATTATTGGTCTTACCATTTAATGTTGTTTACCAAAAAATACTGAGTAAACCATCTATTTATCAATTCATTCGTTGGAGTCTCTTCACCCTCCTCATTTTATCCGAAATAAGCTACCAGCTATACACAGCACTCAACGGCATTTGGAGCTTGAGTGAGCATATGTTTCTGCATCTATGCGGCATTGCGGGCATAACAGGCGCAATCTCCCTGCTCACCCATAATAAGCAATTCATTCAGATCACATTTTTCTTTGGACTTATCCCTGCATTTTTAGCTTTAGTCACACCCGAACTACCTTATGACTTCCCACACTACCGGTTTTTGAAGTTCTTTATTCATCATATCGCTATTTCGTGGACCGGTGTATTTTAGTCATAACAAATCATGTAACGATACCATTTCCGTCTTTTATTAAATCCTATGTCTATTTACTGATATATGCCGCTATCATAGGTTTCTTTGTCAATCCTCTTTTAGGTTCTAATTATTTGTATCTCTCGCACACACCAGCAGCCAGCACTCCCCTGGATTTGCTTGGCAATGGAGTCTGGTATTACGTCAATCTATGTATTTTAGCGTTTATTGTTTTCTTTCTGCAGTATCTAGTATACAGCACACGGGCAGGCATAAAACAATAAATGTATCCAGTTATGTCTTTAGGCTGACCGGAAAACAGTCTGGAATTGCCCAGTTCATATCTTCCCGGTTTAAAAGATCGCAAAAGAAGCTACTAAAAGCTGCTTCAGCTGCAACTCTTTCGGTATGTCATTTTCACTGGACTTTTTAGAACAACCTCTTCAAGTGCGCGTTCAAAAGGAGGATAAAAAGGACCGAGAAGTTTAAGGCGGCGCAGCTTTGAGTAGCGGAATGTATGCAATATAATACATGAGCATAAGGAATGCCCCCCCTGAATCCGCATCGCACGCAGGAAAAGTGATCTTCTTTTCCAAGGAACGGAAAAGCAAGCCAACGAAGAAATTCGATGTGTCTTTTTTACCGGACTTTTTGAATAACCTCTTCAAGAATATATAATGGCAGCAACCCAGACAATCACAATAACCGGCAGTGATGTGTAAAGAGATTGCCATAGTTTCATTTTGTGCTTTTTTATAAGATAAACAGCCACAAATACTTCCATAATCGTTACAACAACTGCAATCAATATAAGTATCGGAAAGCTTGTCATAATTATCCTCTCCCTTGCACAGGACGTGCTAGTGTCGATAATGCGGCAGGACGTCGCGTTATTATCAGCTGGGCTGTTTATTTGTGAGTTATCCACGTTTAAGGGTGATGGTCTTACTCCCAGTTAATGCGTAAAATAAAAAGCAGCTCAAGCCCTTGATTAATAAGGGTCTAGGCTGCTGCATCAAAGCTTCCAGCCGGACTCGAACCGGCGACCTCTTCCTTACCATGGAAGCGCTCTACCGACTGAGCTATGGAAGCAAATGGCTCCACAGGCAGGATTCGAACCTGCGACCGATCGGTTAACAGCCGATAGCTCTACCACTGAGCTACTGTGGAATAATCTGAAAATATCAATTAAAGATATATATACAAATAAGCCTGGCGGCGTCCTACTCTCGCAGGGGCAAGGCCCCAACTACCATCGGCGCTGGAGAGCTTAACTGCTGTGTTCGGCATGGGAACAGGTGTGTCCTCTCCGCTATCGCTGCCAGACCTCTGTAATGACAGGGTG